>JBIIEC010000237.1:0-9523 GCA_044238045.1 Pirellulaceae bacterium
TCGGGCGTCTGCCGCGCTTCCAGCCACTGAGCCGCCGTCTCGCGCAGGTCGGCAGGCAGATCGCGGTAACGGTCGCCCGTGCAGCGAGCAAGCTGCATGATGGCGAACGGGGTGGAAGGTTCGTCCACTGCGTGCTCCATCAGCTTCCGCGTCCACTGCGCGGCGACGCTCGCGTCTGCGACCGTGTTGAGCGGCCCGTAGAGCGGCACACGACTGCCCAGGCGGCCAAGCGACCAGACCATCGCCGGCAGGATCGATTCCAGCTTGCGTTTGGGAAGCAGGTCGACCAGCAAGGCACCGAGCTGCTGTTTCTCGCGAAGAGGCAGCCACTCCAGCGAAGCAAGCAGGCGCCAGACCTCCGTGAATTCAGGCAGCGCAAAGGGCACTTCGCCCCTGCCCGACGGAGATGTCATGCGGCGATGCAGGCTGCGTACGGCCGCGATGAGCGGTTCGGCCAACGCGCGCTGCTGGCCCGCGGGCAAGCCGCCTGCGATGCGTCGCCAGAGGATCCAGGATTCGCCGCGGCAGACGGGGGATCCGTGGATCACCTTCCCCTGCACGGTCCGCCAGGTCTCCGTCACACGCCAGTCGTCCACCGCCATGCCGTATCCGGGTCGCAAGGCATACCCGAGCAGGTTCAGCCAGCGCGCTTCATGTTCGGGGCTGATGCGGCGCCCGTCGGCGAGCTCCAACAGCGTCTCGCCGATGCGTCGCAGCACCGACATCGGCCACTCCGATCGTTCCATGCCCAGCGCCGCGGCCAGTTCGACCATCAACTGACTGGGCTTTGCCACCGCCCGGGAACTGGCGGCCGCTGAACCGGCGGTATCGACGCTGCCAAACGTCCGCTCCAGCAGCTCCTGCGCTGCCCGCCAGGCATCCTCATCCAGCAGGCCCTGGCTCTCCCCGGTTGTCTGCACGGCCACGCGATCCGTCTCGGTCGCGCTGCGGACATCGAACTGCAGTCGCCACGTACCATCGCCGTCGACCTGCGAGCACCACAGTTCCACGGTGCCGATCTCCGTGAGATGCGCGTGCAGGCGAACGGGCACCGTGCCGGACTGGCTGCGGCGACGCGTGCGCAGCGCGGTGCGCAGCGGAGGCAGCGTCCGCATCTGCTCGCAGTCCACCGTCACCACCTGACCCGGTCGATCGGTCAGTCGCGTACTCGACACGAACAGCGGGAACTCCACCGGCTCCGAGATTCGCAGGTCGAACTGCAGGCCCGGCAGGTCCACTTCGTCACCCGGCTGCGCGCTACCGGGCATGACGCAGACGGCCGTCGGCTGCGGCGAGTCGACGCCATCGGCCAGGACGCTCGCGTCCGCCGTGCCACTGCCAGCAGCCACCTCACCGATACCCAGGTAGTAGCTTCGCGCCAGTCCCGCCGCGATGCGCACTCCTTCCCCACGCCGCACCATGCCGTAGTAAGCAGCGCCATGCGCGACGGCCAGATCGAGCCGATCGTTCGCCAGCAGTTCGGGCTGCCAGTCCGGCTGGCTCGGGGAACGAAACCATTGCGAGATGACGGTCAGCAGTCGTTGGCGGATGCGGGGCGAGTTGAACACGCCGCCGTTGAGCAGCACCAGGTCGGGGCGTGCCGGATCGTGATCGGTCGGCGTTTGTCCCGGTTCGTCGTCCGCGTGGCGATGGGCCAGGAGGAACTGCGACAGATAGCGTGTAATGGCGGGGTCGGATGCGTAGGGCAGGCCAAACTCCTGGAACCCGGACTGTCGTCGCTGGGGCATCTCGCCGAGTGTCACTTCGGGAAAGAATCCATCCACCAGCGTCTGTTCGGCCTCTTCGCGCGTCAGCCGCACCTGGACGCCGCCGCCAATCAGTCGGCTTCCCGTGGAAGCCAGATGCACGGTCAAGTCCGGCAGCGGCTGGTCGCCCAGCAGCGTCTCTTTCGCCTGACGACATCCGCGCACCAGCATATCCCACTGGCGTGCGTCGAGTTGAACGTGTTCGCCGGCCAGACGCTGCTCCAGGAAGCGTGCCAGGGCTAGGTCGAAGTTATCGCCGCCCAGAATCAGGTGGTCGCCAACGGCGATGCGATGGAACTGCACGAGCCGACCACGATTCGCGGCAGTGTCGTTCGTGTCGGATGGTGAGTCGCCTGGTTGCGTCGCGCCCGATTGCGCCGAGCGCACGCGGATGAGCGTAAAATCCGAGGTGCCGCCGCCGACGTCGCAGACCAGGATTTTCTGGCCGGGAGTGACCAGGTTCGGCCACTCCTCGCGATGGCGGTCCATCCAGGCATAGAACGCAGCCTGGGGTTCCTCGATCAACACGACGCGCGGCAGGTCTGCTTCGGCCGCCGCACGCACGGTCAACTCGCGCGCGACCTCATCGAAGGAAGCGGGGAGCGTGAGCACGATATCCTGCTGCGCGAGCGGAAAATCGGGATGTGCTCGATCCCAGGCCTGCCGGATATGCCGCAGGTAGCAGGCGCTGACTCCCACGGGCGACCAGCGATCGACGTCGGCCGCTCCTTGCCACGGCAGCAGTTCGGCCGTGCGATCCACGCCGTCATGGCAGAGCCACGACTTGGCCGAGACGATCAACCGGCCGGGATAGAGCTGCCCCACATCCCGCGCGGCCGCCCCCACCACATGCGACGCCGCCGTCGTCTGCCAGGGCAGCTTCCACGTTCGCGGATCCTCGCCCGGAACAGCAGGCGGCTGGAAGTGGAACGAAGGCAGCGTGTCCAACGCCTCCACCATGCCCGCCGAAACCATTTGCGGGATCGCGAACACCCGCACCCGCCAGGGCGATTCGGCCGTATCGACGTAGCAGACAGCCGAATTCGTGGTGCCCAGATCGATGCCGACCACATACCGACTCGGAATCGGTTCTGCCAAATCGGTCGCCTGCATGCTCGCCTTACCCCCTCATGGATCCCACGCCCCGATTGCCAGACTATCGCTGACCCTGGAACGTGACAAGCCGGTGCACGACCGCAGCTTCCCGGACGCTACGGCCTCCACGAAGGGGCCACGCACAGGTCCACGGGGGCTTCCGAGCGACGGACAGGAACTTGTCACCGACACGAAGCCCTGGAGAACCAGCCGGACGGCCCCCCGGGCTGCGCGTGAACTGGAAAGCGGGCTGCGCGTTAATTGCAAAGCGGGCTGCGCGGTTACTTGAAAACCGCGCTGCGCGGCGGCACATACCCGGCCAGTTCTGATCAGTCGCGCCAGGCGTAACGCACGATGCAGAAGAGTGCGTTGAAGGCGTCCTTGAGGCCGATCTTCTTGCCTTCATCCCAGTCGCGAGCGTCGTAGCGCACCGGCAGTTCCTTGACGCGCCAGCCGCGACGCGCCACCTTGGCCGTCACTTCGGGCTCGAAGCCGAATCGGTCCTGGCAGATGGACATCCCCTTGAGCACATCGGCATGGAACACCTTGTAACAGGTCTCCATGTCGGTCAGCCGCAGGCCCGTGGTGATGTTCGAGGCCCAGGTCAGCATCGCGTTGCCGAAACGGTGGATGACGCTCGATCCCTTTCCGCGGCGCTGGAGGAAACGCGAGCCGTACACGACGTCGGCTTCATGGTTGAGGATCGGTTCCAGCAGCGAAGGGATGTCGCGCGGATCGTACTCCAAGTCGGCGTCCTGCACCATCACGATGCCGCCGCGTGCGTGCTCAAACCCGGTCCGCAGCGCCGCGCCCTTGCCCTGGTTGACGGGCTTGAGCACGATCGTCAGCCCGGGCACGCCCTGCAGATCCCGCAGGACATCCCGCGTGCCGTCCGTGGAGCCATCGTCGACCACGACAATCTCCTTCGGAAGACAGTCCAGCGCCAGCAATCGCCCCAGCACCTGGCGGATCGTGTTCCGCTCGTTGTAAACCGGCACCACAATCGACAGCAGGAATTCGGTCGGCACGCTGATGCTGGCGACAGTCGTTGGCGAATCGGACATCCGGTCAAGCTCCGCGGCGAGGGCTTGGAGTTCATCGAGCTTCACGCGCAGGGCTTCGTCCACGGGCGTGGCGGAGCGGGCACGATCATTCGGCTGCGTCGTTTCGGGCATGCTCCGCGCGGGGGCCGGCGACTTCGCCTGCGGCGGCACGGCCGCGGCCATGCCCTGCCAACCGGCATCCGGGACGAGGGAGGTGTCTTCGATCATAAAGTTCCTTTCGCGCGGGGGTCGAGCGATTCAGATGCCGCGATCGCCGTCGCGGGTTGCGTTTCGCGTTCTCGGGGCCTCATCACGGACGGCGGAACCGCTCGGGGAGGAGTTCGCGCCTGGCCGAGAGCGTTCGTCGGGGGCAAGCCCCAACCGGACGAGTGCCGTATGGGTGTCAGGGCCGGGCTTTGCGGGCCAGGGGACAGTACCGGCCTGGGCCAGTTTTTGCAACGGACGCTGATGCCGAGGCAGGTAGCGGGCATGGCCTCGACGATCAAACACCGCCCGCCGGCCCCAGAGCTGCGCCAAATCGTCCTGGTACAGCAGGGTCCACTCCGATCCCGCTTGCGCCAGCACTGCGAGCGCATGCTGGTGATGGTGTCCGAGGAGCACCAGCTCCGGTCGGCGGAAGTCGAGGATTCTTTGAGGATCGGCAGGCGGCGACTGGGGGCTTCGATAGCGTTGGTCCGGCCCGCCCGGACCGGCAAAAAAGTCAAACTGCATGTCGAGCACTTCCTGCGGGTAGCAGGTCCGATGCCGGCCATCAAAGGCCACCCGTACGCCGGAATCATCCGCGGCGCGGGCTCCCACGGCACTCAACACATACTGGGCCCAGTGTCCTGACACGACCATGCGGCCGGTAATCCCTCGCTGGGACAGGAACTGCACTGCGGACACAGGGTAGTCACTGCAGGCGACGGGGACTTCCGTCAGACGTTCCCCCACGCGGCTCGCAAACAACGCTGCCGCGAGCACCAGTCCGACCGAAGCGACGTTCGTCGCCCACCCGCCGACGCGGCCTCGCCGCAGGTCCGCGGAGAACCCCAAGCGTTCCCATGCCGACTGCAGGTGTCCCGGCAGCCAGTAGAGCACGAGAATCACCAGGAACGGGAAGTGTCGCTGGTGCGCCAGCGATTGAACCAGGACCAGCGACAGCACCACGCCAAGCACCAGGTCCCTGGGCCGCCGCGAACCGAGCCAAGCCCAGGCGAGCAGCGCGAGCACCAACCAGATCTTCGCCGCATCGGCAGCCCCCAAATTCACCGGATGCCACTCCGCGATTTCCGGACGCGGCGTCGTGACGTCGTAGAGCAGCCAGGCATGCAGCCGCGCGCCGTAGGGATTCGCGAACGTCGCCAGGACGGTGACGGGAGCCAGCAGCAGCAGGTGCCGGAGCAGATGACCGTATCGGAGCGGTCCGCTCAGGACGAGCTGGGCCATGCGTCCGACGACGATCGCGAGGAAGACCCCGAGACCGGCCAGGAAACCGCCGTGCGTGTTGGCCCAGAGCACCATGAGGGGCGGCACCAGCCAGAGGCGTCGCAGACCGGCCTCCAGTTCCCGCGCGTCGTCCCGAGGCCAGGCGGTCGGTCCGGCGAAGGCCCAGGCGGCGCCGCGTTGGTCGGGGCGAGCCAGCGGGCGCGAAGTCTCGGCATCGTTCCCCAACCGCATCGGCGCGCGCCGCGACCAGCTCCAGGCGGGCCACCCGGCGAAGCAACGGTCGGTCCAGGCGATCAAGGCTGCGAACAGCGCGAAAGACAACATATGGGGCCTCAGCCCCCAGTAGCTGGAAAGATTCCAGGCTGCGACCGCGGTGAGGACGAGCAGTGGCAGTGGGTGCAGGCGAGCACGCACGCAGCGGCGCAGCCCCTCGGCAATCACCAAGCCGCCCAGCAGGCACTTCAGCACCAGCAGGCTGGCGATGCCGGGACCATCCACCAGTCCCGCGAACAGCAGTTCGCTCAGATTCTCGTGGTTCACCCACGGATAGTCGATCGCGGTGTAGGTGTAGGTCGCGGTCGTGGCGAGCCCATGCCGCCAAGTGTCTCGACCATATTGAACGTGGCCCCAGAAGTCCGAATCGACGCCTTGGGGTGACAAGGGGATCAGGCACCAGCACCAGAGAGCGACAAGAAAGACGCGGCGGCAGCGCAGCAGGGGTCGTCGCGGGCCGCTCTCCGGAAATTGCGTCACTTCAGAGTCCATGGAGGGCGGGCCTCGTGTGGAACGGAGCCGGAACTCGGCCGAGCTTGGCCTCGGAACCGGCGGGGCGACCGTGGCAAACTCCGGAGGTGACCGGCACGCCATGGATGCGACCGCCCCTGCGGCGACCGAAGTATAGGACACGGTTGGTTGCCTTTTTTCACCCGCGCGGGCGAAAGTCTCGCCTCTGGTCGCCTTTGCGTGCCGTCCCTAGAATAAGTGCCTGCTGGAGATGCATGGACCAAGCCGGCTCCGCGTGGAGTCGAACCGCACGAACGCCCGGCGGTCGACGAAAGCCCTGCGTTCACGGTTTCCTCGCCAGTCGGTTGGCCAACGAGCCAGTGTGTTTGCGAGCGAGCCAGTGTGTTTGCGAGCGAGCCAGCGTGTTTGCGAGCCGGCCGAGTCTCCCGGCGAGATGTCCCACAGCAAGAGATGTCCCCCAGCAAAATGGGGCGCGAAGCTGCAGCGCCGTGAAATGTCCCGCGCGGATGCGGGGTCCGCCCGTGCATTCGGGACGTCCATCGACTCCACCCAACCGCCTCCTTGTCCTTCGCCCGCGGAGATCCACCCACTCGATGAACTCCCCTCGACCTTCGTACTCGGAAATCGGCGGCGTCCGCTTGCAGCTCAGTCATCCCCACGAGCAGACCGACGAATGGATTGGCCAGCAGGAGGTCCTGCAGCAGCTGCTGGCCTGCTGGCTGGTGGTGGACGCGCGTGACCTGCCCTTGTCACCGCGGCTCGTCGGGCCTCCGGGCATCGGCAAGACGGCGTTGGGGATGGCCGGGGCCCGCGCGCGAAACCAAGAACTGTATATCTACCAGTGCACCGCCGACACGCGTCCCGAGGACCTGCTGGTGACGCCGGTCCTGGCCGAGAACGGCAAGATCTCGTACCACGCCTCGCCGCTTGTCACCGCGATGATCCGCGGCGGTGTCTGCCTGCTGGACGAGGGCAACCGGATGAACGAGAAGTCCTGGGCCAGCCTCGCGCCGCTGCTCGACCAGCGGCGGTATGTTGAATCGATCGTGGCGGGCATCTCGATTCCGGCCCACCAGGACTTCCGCTGCGCCGTCACCATGAACCAGGACGAGTCGACTTATGAGATCCCCGACTACATCCTGAGTCGGCTGCAGCCGACCCTGCACCTGGGATATCCCAACAAGCAGGATGAGATGGCGATCCTGAAGTACCATCTGCCGTTCGCGGAGCCGGAGATGCTGGCGCTGACGGCCGACTTCCTGCAGCGCGCCCACGACCTGAAGCTGGACTTTTCGACGCGCGACGGAATCCACCTGCTGCGTTATGCGATGAAGCGACTGGCGCAGAACCCGAACCATCCGGTCGGTCGCGACGGGCTGTGGCGTGAAGCCCTGCTGCGTTGCCTGGGCGAAGATGCGGTCGACCTCGACGCACTCGCCGAACGCCAGCGCCGGACGCTCGGCGGCAACTCGGTGCCCCTCGGCCTTGGCGACTTCTTCTTCTCGCCGGACGATCCGCTGCATCCTGACTATGATGAGGACCTGGACGACGACGAACTGGATGAACTCGACGAACTGGATGACGAGGACGACGATCGCTGACGCGGCGCGCGTGTCGCCGACTCGCGATTGCGGAATGCTCGCCCAAGCTGTCTCCTGCACCCGCTCACTTCCCTGGGAACGCCGCCGTGAGTTTTCCTCCGCTGGATCTTGACGTCCTGCGCATCACGCCGCGCATCGTGGCCATCCCGGTGATCCACGGCAGCGGTGACTGCGCGCTGGCCGTGCGTCGGCTGATGCTGGAGCATTCGTTTGACTGCGTGGCGGTACCGCTGCCGGATTCGTTTCGGGCGGAGGTGCTGGAAGCGGTCGCGACGCTGCCCGCGCCGGCCATCGTGGTGCAGCGGGAAAGCAGCGTGCGTTTCGCGGCCGAAGATGAATGGCGGGCGAACGACTGGCTCCGCGGGGACGAGGCCCAGGGCGGCGCGGACGACTCCCGTGGCGAAGGACGCTCGGCGCGCCGCGGCGACGCGGAAGTGCCCGGAGCCAGCTATGTGCCGATCGATCCCTGCCAGCCGGTGATTGCCGCGCTGCGGATCGCGCTGGGCGAACGGATCGCCTGCGAATTCATCGACATGGAGACGAACGTCTTCGAGCCGGTCAGCGTGACGATGCCGGATCCTTACGCGTTGAAGCAGGTCAGCCCCGACCGGTTCGCCGCCGCGATCCTGCCCGCCCTCGCGCCGCCTCCCCCCGGCCAGCCGATGCAGCGCATCCAGGCGATGGCCCATCGCCTGCGGCAGCTCCAGATCGACTATCGCTCCATCCTGCTTGTCTGTTCCCTGCAGGACTGGCCGTGGATCCGCGATGCCGTGGTCCGGGGCCCGGCGGAGGTGCCCGAGGAGGACTCGGTAAATCCGGTCGAGTCGTTCGGAGTGGATCCGAAGTCGCTGCTGTTCCTGTTCGGCGAACTGCCGTTCATCACGGGCCTGTACGAGCGGGCTCGACTGGAACTGGACGAAGACGAAAACCTGTCGGTCGACGGCATCAAGGAACTGCTGCTGGCGTCGCGGACGGCCTACTATCGTGAACTCAAGGGACGAGCTCGCCGCGTCACGCCCCACACGCTACGCGTATGCCTCAAGTACATGCGCAACCTGAGCCTGATGCACCGCCGGCTCACTCCCGACCTGTACACGGTCGTCATGGCCTCCAAGCAGGTGGCGGGCGACAGCTTCGCGGTCCATGTCGCCGAGACGGCCCGGGACTATCCGTACGGCCCGCCGCCGTCCTCGCCGCTCGCCCGCCTGGGCATCGACCGCATCCGCTTTCCCGACGGGGACGTGCGGCAGGCCAAGAGTCGCCTGCCCGGCCAGCCGATGGAATGGCGTTCTTGCGAGCTGCAGCGCCGGCCCGACCGCAACGACCAGCAGCGCTGGCAGATGCAGTGGAATCCCCTCGGCCAATGCAGCTGGCCGCCGGAGGATGAGCAGATCGAGAACTTCCGCACGCACGTCATGGATCGAGCCCGCGAAATCATGGGAGCGGACCTGGCGCGCACCGAGAAGTTCACGACCAGCGTGCGCGATGGTATCGACATTCGCGATACACTGCGCAACTGGCACACCGGCGACATCTACGTCCGCGTGCTGCCTCCGTCCCGCGGTTCGCTCGATGCGGTCGTCATGCTTTTCGACTCGCCCGCCGATCCCCGCGACTATCCCTGGCGCACGACCTGGTTCGCGGAACATGAGGAGGAGTCGACGCTGGCGTTTTACGCGACCGACTTCCGCAAGGAGATGATCGGGCCGGGAATCGGACTGGCGACTTACGGCGGAGCGATGTTCCTGTTCCCGCCGGTGGCCATTCCCGACATCTGGCACGATCCGCGACTGCATTTCGCGGAGACACTCGAGGAACGCCTGCT
>JBIIEC010000008.1:0-33569 GCA_044238045.1 Pirellulaceae bacterium
ATCAGCACCGCATTTCCAATCAGCCCCGCATTTCAAATCAGCCCTGTATTTTCCAATCCGCCCGACGTTTTCAATCCGCCCTGGATTCTCCGCCCGCCCTGTTCGATTGCGAGCACCACTCTCCCGGCTGTTCTGGCCGTGGCCATCGGCTACCATGGAGCCTCGCCGTTTCGCAGTGCTGGCGGCGAACCTTGCCCGCGACGCCGTCTTCCCCAGAGAGAGAGAGAACGTCCGATGAACCGTCCCACAGAGTCGATTTCGCGCGGTGCCTGGCTGGCCCTGGTGGCGGCGTTCCTGGGGTGGATGTTCGACGGCTTCGAGATGGGCCTC
Organism: Pirellulaceae bacterium; assembly: GCA_044238045.1. Lineage (GTDB taxonomy): Bacteria > Planctomycetota > Planctomycetia > Pirellulales > Pirellulaceae > CAZUJM01. The sequence goes on from JBIIEC010000008.1 coordinate 331, forward strand.
TTTCCCTTGATTGGTCGGCCGGCGATGCTCGACCTGCTCGGGCGTGGCGATCCCAATCTGGATCCCGCGTTGCTTTCGCAAAACGTCAACCTCTGGCTGGGCATCATGACGGCCGTCTTCCTGGTGGGCGCGGCGACGGGAGGCGTGGTGTTTGGCTGGCTCGGCGATCGCATCGGTCGCGTCCGGGCCATGACGCTCAGCGTGCTCACCTACACGGTCTTCATGGGCCTCTGCGGACTCTCCACCAGTCCCTCGATGATGGCCGTGCTGCGGTTCATCGCCTCGCTGGGCATGGGAGGCGAGTGGTCGCTGGGAGTTGCCTTGGTGATGGAGTCCTGGCCGAATCGATCGCGGGCGTTCCTGGCCGGGCTGATTGGAGCGGCGTCGAACGTCGGGTTCCTTTCGGTGGCGCTGGTCGGATTGGCGCTATCGCGGGTGATCCATGCGGCCGAGGCGTCGTTGACGTACTTGGGGCTTCCCGAATCGATGGTGCGTTACCTGGTATTTGACGCCCAGGGGGAGGCGACGGGTTGGCGATTGATGATGATCCTGGGGGCGGTGCCGGCGCTACTGACGTTTTTCATCCGCATGATGGTGCCGGAGTCGGAACGCTGGCTGGAGAATGAGAGCCGCGGTGCGACCTCGCACTGGGCCACGCGGGACATGCTGGGGGTCGTTGTCGGCTCGCTGGGGTCGCTGCTGATCATCTGGCTGTGGGCGCAGGACCAGGGAGCGTTGGGTATGGGAACGCGGATTGCCGGTTCGGTGGCGGGATTCCTGGTGGCGTTGGGCGGGTTCCTTTATCCCGTGCTGCGTTACCTGCAGCGAAGCGAGCAGGGAACGCAGGACGTGGAACTGCGACGGACCACGATCTACCGGATGGTGTTGGGCGCGGCCTTGAGCGGCGTGGCGTTGATCGGCACCTGGGCCACCATTCAAAACGCGCCGCACTGGGCGGACCACCTGGTTGAAGTCGACCTGCGCGATGCGGCTCCGGAGATCCGCACGGCCAAACGCTCGGAGGCGCGATCCACGACGCAGATCTGCTCGGCGATGGGAGCGATCGTGGGCACCATCGCGGCGGCGCTGCTGGGCGACCTGCTCGGCCGACGCCCGGCCTACGCGCTGCTGTGCGTCGCGTCGCTGGCATCGACGCTGGCGTTCTTCCAGTGGAATCAGCACTATGGAACGCAGTTCCTGTTGATGGTTTTCGTGGCGGGGGGAGTGACCGCCTCGTTCTACGGTTGGCTGCCGCTCTACCTGCCCGAACTGTTCCGCACGCAGGTCCGCGCCACGGGCCAGGGGTTCAGTTTCAACTTCGGACGGATCCTGGCGGCCATCGGAGCGTTACAGTTTGGGTACCTGATGAAGTCGGTCTTCGACGGCGACTATGTCAAGACGTGCTCGACGCTGAGTCTGGTCTATGTGGTGGGCGTGGTGATCGTATGGCTGGTGCCCGAGACGAAGGGGCAGCCGTTGCCCGATTGAGCGTGTGGGGCGGCTTGCCAAGGGCCCGCCATCGTGCGAATCTGCGGACGGGCCCTCTCGGGAAGGCCGCGTGAAAAAGCGGATGGTCGAGCAGATCGAGTCTCGAAAGGATAAGGGTTGAGATGATGAGACGATTGGCAAGGTGGATCGTGTTGGCGGGCGTGTTGGTGATGGGAGCCGGTTGGGAAACGGCTTCGGCGCAGGGGATTCCACAGACGCGGCCCGCGCCGGGACAGCCAGTGCAGGTGGCGCCGCCGGGAGCGATCCCGCCGCAGACGCGTCCGTCGCCCGGGCAGGTGCCGGGTCAGCCGTACGCGCAGCCAGGTCCTCCCGCGCCCGGTCGGCCTTTCGTGCAGCCGGTGCAGCCGGGGCAGCCGGGGCAGCCGGGGCAGGCGGGCGTGCAGCCTGTCGATCCCCGCGCGCTCCCGCCCGCGGAAGCTCCGCCCAACGACTGGCCGCGGGGCCGGCAGCAGCCGCGCGCGGCGGCTCGTTACAACGGACGCCAGGCCAAGTCTTCGTCGGCTCGCGAGTACGCGCCGCGGGCCGTGCGGCCCAATGAGCAGCCCAGTGCGATCTGGACGCTCGGCGTCAACCTCGGCCGCGCTCCGCGTGGGCTGCGCATCACCCGCATCTCCGCCTTCGGACCCGCTCATCGCTTCGGGCTCGAGACGGACGACTACATTCTGGACGTGAATGGCTACGTCGTCGGCGACTACAACGGGATGTACTATCCGTTGGCCCGAGTGCTCGATTTCGCCGCCGACCGCAGCGGCTGGGTGGAACTGCTGATCTGGAACAAACGCACTTTCTCCGAAGAGACGATGTGGGTGCAACTGCAGCGTCGCTGATTCCAGACGCCTGATGCACCGCCTGATGCACGCGTGCTTTTTCCGCCCCAGGGAAACGCACGCGCTTCGCGCAACGCAGGCATGCTTCGCGCGGGCTCCGTCGAACAGCGGACCCGCGCGGCTCGACGCCCAGCCCCGTCAGTCCAGTCTTAGCCGGTAACTGGGCACGCGTGACGCCCGGCTCACCATGCCTCGAAAGACCTGGTCCGGCTGGGTACTCTGTGTGAGCACCGCGCCCGCGCCCACGAGATTCCGTGCGGCGACGTGGACGTGCGGCCCGATGGTCGCGTTCAGCCCGATGAAGGTGTGGTCGTCGATGGTGCAGGATTCGCCGATGGCCGCGCTGACCAGCCAGCAGTGGTTTCCGATGCGGGTTCGGAAGGCGACGCGGGTCATGCCCCAGATGATCGTATTGCGGCCGACCTGGGTGTACGGCTGGATTCCCGTGTGTTCCATGATCATGGTATTGGGGCCGATTGCCAGGTCGCGGGGCACCGTCGCCTTGCTGCTGACGAAGCTGGCCACGCGGTAGCCGTTCGCTTCGACCATCGCCACTTTCTCCGCCCGGGTCTGGTTGAGGCGGTGCAGGCCGAGCGCCACGAAGAAGTCATGGTCGCGGGCTGGGAAGCGTTCCACCGCTTCTTCCCAAGCGATGACGGGCAGCCCATGGTAGTTCGTTTCCCGCAGGTGGGTACCGTCGACGACGAAGGCGGTCGGTTCGTAGGGGCTGTCTTCGCGGAAGTAGTAGTGCGCGATCTCGGCGAACGCGCCGGCGCCGAACAGCAGCAGCTTTCGTCTCATCGACGGTCACTCCCCAGGGTGGACGGTTGCGTTTCGCTCGTGCGGCGGGCCATCGTGTGGCGATGCCTTCCGCTGCATCCGGTGGAAGGCGACGGCGGGCGTGGGCAGGTCGAGTACCGCGTCGCGGGCGGGAGCGAGTCGCCGCTGCTGTTCGCGGTCCAACTCTGCGAGTGCATCGAGCGACCAGGAGTCCGCCAGTTGCAGGATCGGTATCGCAGCTCCACGGAAGTAGTGTTGCACGGCGACATCGTACAGGGTTGGCATCGAGCGGGCCATGTGTCCCTGATCGAGAAAGAAGATCGACTGGCCGCGTGCGAGGCGGCTGACGATCGAGTTGGACAGCGGATTCCAGTAGAACGCATGTTCAGCGTGCGACTGCAGTTGGCGAAACGTCTCCAGGCAGCAGAAGTCGCGGCCCTCGTGCGCGGGGCATGGCGTTCCGCCGTTGGTCGCCTCGAGCAGCGACTGCACGCGGTGAACGAGGGCCGGGGGGCCCACGAACACCGTGCGCCGCTGGCATCGATGCGCTTCGCGAATCCGGTCGTGCAGTGCCGAACAGAAGGCTGCCTCACCCCATCGCGCCAACTGCTGCTGCCCGTCCTCGCTGCTTAGCGCGAACAGCCAGTACGGCTCCTCCGCGCATGCTCCGCCGCCTTCCGCTGACGCGTCCTCGGCTGATCGCACGCCGGACATTCCATGATAGGCTGGATGAAAGAAGGCCTCGGCGCGACGCGTGGCAAGGCCTTCGGGCGGAGCGAGGTAGAGGTGATCGTGGGGTTCCAGAAGGTGGCCCAACTCCCGGAAATGGGCTGGCAGGCGTGTGGCCTGAGCCAACCGGTTGGAAAAGAGTCCTTCCACCCGCGCGGGGATCAGTCCCAGGAAGGGATCGGTGGTTGCGATCCGCACGCCGCGCCGAGCCGCTTCGTTCAACAGACGCCGCAGCCCCGCCACTCCCACCGACGGCTGGCTCGCCAGCAGGTAGCCGGTGAACAGGAGCAGCCATTCAGGAGCGTGCTCGTCCAGGGCCCCCAGCAGATCATCGGCCGTGGCGTACGAGGCCGCTTGAGCGAACTCCCCCGCGTTCAACTCCCCCAACCGCGTCGGCAGCATCACCTGGCATTCCAGCTCGCGACCTTCGATCCACTGTCGCGCGTTGGCCAGTTCGCCAAAATCATGCGAGACGACAAGCAGTGACTGCGCCATGGGCGTGGGATCCGGCAGGCGTGGAAGGCGAGGACCGACTCGGAGACACAGGATCGGAGACACAGGATCGGAGACACAGGATCGGAGACACAAGCTCCGCGTCGTCAGCGTATTTCCGCGAGGATCGTCCGGCAAGCCTTGCGGAGGAGATCCGGGCGGATCGTCAGCGCGGGCAGCAGCCGCAGGTAGTTGCCGGTCAATCCCACGGCCACGCCCGCGCGGTAGATGCGTCGTACTCGTTCGCGGAGATCGTCAGCCGAGTCCATCTCCAGCACCCAGAGCGCGCCGCGGCCTCGAGCCTGGATCGACGCGGGCAGGTGCGACAGGAGCTCCTCGCGGATCGTCTGCTCGATGGCGCGGACCAGGGAGGTGGCGTCCAGAGCGGCAAGGGTGTTGAGTGTCGCGGCCACGGCGGCGCCGAGCAGCGGGTTGGCAGCGAACGTGCTGCCGGGCAGGCTGGTCGGCGGCACCTGCAGTTCGCGTCGCAGGGCCACTGCCGACGCGGGAAAGCCGTTGGCCAGTCCCTTGCCGAGCAGCACGAGGTCTGGTTCGACCTGACAGTCGACGAACGCGAAGACGGGTCCCGTGCGATAGAATCCGGTCAGCAGTTCGTCGACCACCAGCAGCGTGTCCGTGGTGTGGCACAACCGGGACACGAAGCGGACGAAGTCGGTGTCCAGGCCGCGTCCGCCCGCCGAACCTTGCCACGGTTCCAGGAACACGGCCGCCGTCTCGCGACGCGACAGCGTATGTTCCCACGCGTCCCGGTCCGCTGGCGAAGCGGGAAACGGCAGGCGTTGGATCCAGGGGACAAGTTCGCTGAACTGGTTGTTCCAGCCGAGGTTGGAGGTGACGAACGACTTGCCGTGCATGTTGCCGGCGACTCCCAGCAGTCGCGTGCGGCCCGTGGTGGCGATGGCCAGCCGCGCCGCGAACTCGCTCGCCTCCATGCCCGTGGAATAGAAGGCTCGCACCGCGTGCGAGCCGGGCAGGAATCGGTCCACCGCCGCGGTGGCCGCGGCGCGTGCTTCGGTGGCGACGTTTCCGGTGTTCCAGACTCGCGAAAGCTGCGCGGCCACCGCCTGCACGATCGGCGGCTGGCCGTGTCCCAGCCATACCGTGCCGTTGCCCGTGAACAGGTCGATGTAGGTCCGTCCGCGCGTGTCGACGATCAGGTCGCGATCACCGCGGGCGATGGTCAGTTCCTGTGCGTCCTCGATCATGGCAGTTCCTTTCGGGGCGAGGTTTCGCCCTGTGTTCGCGGGCGGGCGATTCCCCGGCTCTCCGCATGTCGCTCCAAGGCGTCGACACCGCGTTCGATGCCGCAGTCGGTGGCCAGTCGTTGGGCCCATTCCGCCAGCGTCCCGCCCTGCCGGGGTTCCCGAACCACACCGTCCCGCAGGCGGTCCATGGCGAGCAAGGCCGACGCGATCCTTGATGCGTTGACCTCCGTGGGCTCGATCGAGTCGACCGCGAGATCCCGCTGCTGAAGCCACTGACCGAAGACGCGCTGGACTCCCAGTTGCGGCAGCACCGTCGCGGGGAGTCCGGCGCGGAGGCTGGCGACGATCGTTCCATACCCGCCATGATGGAGCAGGCCGCGCAGGCGGGGCAGCAAGGCACGGTAGTCGACCTCGCGCACCCAGAAGATCTCGGCGGGCCAGGGATGAATCGCCGGACGCTCCGACCAGCCGCCGATCCAGACCAACTGGCCATGCACCGCACGCAGGGCCGAGACGACCGTCTCGATCAGCGCGTTGGGATCGGCTGGCTGCATCGAGCCCAGCGTGAGCGCGAAGGTCCGTGGTTGCCGGGCCAGAAAAGTCCGCAGCGAATCCTCCATGGGAGCTGGCCCGCGGGTTGATGCCTGCCACCATCCGGTGCAGGACTCCACCGCGATCGGGCCCGCCTCGCGTGGCAGCCAATCGGACGGCAGTGGCACCAGCGGCAGCAGATGCTGACGGTCAAGGTTTCCCAGCCAGTGGGACCACGCCGTGGGATCCTCGGGCGGATCGTAGAGCACCGTGGCCGCCGGCAGGTTGGCCTGGCCACGCTCGATGCGCACCGAGAGGTTGCTGATGAAATAGTCGCACGAACGGGCAAGTGTTTCCAGGACGGGTCGAGCGGCTCGCAACTCCGGACCGATCCACCGTTCGAGAAACTCGCGGGAACGCCGGGAAAGGTCCGGCTCGTGGGCCAGTTCCACGAGCAGCCGGCGTCCGTCGGCAACCGTGCCGCGGCCGACGGCGGCCCGCCCAAGGGGCGATGTGCCCAACTGCTCCAGATAGTCGCGCCAGCTGGCGAAGACCACGGCGTGCCCGCGCACCGCAAGTCGCTCGCCCAACGCCGACATCAATTGCAGGTCGCCCCGTGTTCCCAGGGCCAGCATGAGGATCCGCATCAGGCGACTCCCGCGGCGTCGAAGCCGTCGTGGGCGGGAGAAGTGGGGACGTGTCCGCGAATCGATGGCACCGGCGAGGACCAGGTGCCCGGCGAACCGGCACACGGGAGCTTCGCGCGTATGTCGTCCGGGGCGCCCGGTCGCGGGGATCGAACCGAGGTTGCCTGAGCGTCCGCAGTCATGGGGCGAGATCCTCCCCGGGCGGAATGAAGTCCATGAGCAGGATGACGCGTGGGGCTTGGGTGAGGTTCCACGCTTCGTGCCGCACGCGGTCGTCGAAGACCAGCGGTTGCCCCTCCTGCCAGCGGACTCGGGTGTCGGCGACGCGAAGGCCGCAGTCGCCTGCGGGGACGATCAGCGGGAGGTGGAAACGCAGGAAGGAGCCTGGCCAGCCTTCGTGGGGCGCGATCCGAGCGCCCGGTGCGAGCACCGAGAATCCCGCTGCCCCGTGACGTGGTACATGTCGCTCGATCAGGTCGCGCGTCCGCGGGCAGCGTCGCAGGTTGGCCTCCAGGGGATGTCCGTGCGGAAAATCGTAAAGCCCGAACACATCCCAGCCGCCGTCGTGGAGTTTGCGTTCCATCCATGGTACGAGCGAATCGGCAATCGCCGTGTACTCGACGCGGATCTCCCGCCACGAAGAAGCGAAGAAACGGGTGAATTCAAAACGACTTGCATCGTGGATCATGCCAGGGCCTCCGGGAAGTCCAAGGCACTCACGCACGACGCGGTGTCGTTGGCCGCGAGTCGGGCGAGGTGACGTTGCGTAGCCGTATCGCGGGCCAGTCGCTGCGGCCATGCCCCGGCCAGTATCCGGATCCACGCGGCAATCGACTCCCGCTCGAGGCCAGCCATCGACACGATGTCGTGCGTGTACGTTGCGTGCAGCTCGTGCCGCAGGCGTGTCAGGGTTGCCATGGGCAACCTCGTCTGCGCGGGAACTTCGCCGAAACGCAGCAGAAGAGACGTCCAGGCCACGTCCACTGCCGGTTCGCCCCAACTGGCGTCATACCAGTCGATGATCCAGCTGGTGTCCGTGCTCGGGTCCCAAAGCAGATTGCCGGGATGGAAGTCGAGGTGGCAGAGCGTCCCGGTGCGATCCTGGCTGGAAGCGATGGACGGTTGCCACGCGTGCCCATCGTGGCGAAGCCGTTCTTCGCGTGACGACGCCCGGTCTTCCGCGGGCTCGTTTCTCTGAGGGGTTTCCGCCCGGGGCCCGGGCAGCAGGTCGGACACGCAGGGCAGTCCGTCGAGCGAACCGTCGCGGGGATCGCGGCTGGGCAGGGTCAGCAATCCGTGGTGTGCGGCGGCGAGGCGTCGGCCCGCGGCGGCCGCCTGGATTCGTCCGAGCAAAAGGGCTTGCAGCAACGTCGGCGCGTCGATCCTCTCGAGGCACAGCGCAGGTGGGACATCGGTGTCGTGAACGGAGAGAATGGCGGGCGTCCGCGCGCCGAGAGAGGTGGCGATTCGCGCACGCGTTGCTTCGCGCGTCGCCACGTGGCCGGGCAGGCCCCTGTTGTATCGCTTGATCACGCTTCCCGCGTCCCGTACGATGACTTGGGACATGCGTCCTCGCCCGAGCACCATGGCGGGCGGCGCATCCGATTCATCGGGTGAGGGTTTACGGTCGGTCATGGCAGGCCACTGTTCGGCCGGCTGTCACCCGCGTGCCAGGCAGGCATCTGCCAGCCGCGGGGGTAGCCTCTGGGGATGAAGGATCGATCCGTCATGCAGCACGATGCATGGGTGAGAGCATTGATTGCCGATCGGCTGGGCGGATGTTCCGATTGTAACTTGCTCGCCAGCCTCAATCATCGCGTCTATCGTGTATCGACTCCGCGCGGCTCGCGGATTCTGAAAGTTGGCAAAGTCGAAGGTGGGCGTCCGTTCGAGGCCGGTGCACGGGCGGTTCGCGATTCGCTTGCCAAGGAGCGGCTGCTGCTGGAACGTCTCCGCATCGCGGGCATGCCGGTGCCGAGGGTCGTGCTGCACGATCTGGAAAGTGATTCGGAGCCCTGGTTGTTGATGGACGACTGCGGTCCCTCGACGGTGGCCCAGTTCGTGGCCCCCGCCGATCGTACCCCCGTTCAGCAGGCGACGGCTCGATGCCTCTGCGAGCAGATGGGCCGGACGCTGGCCGACCTGCATCGAATCGAGATGCCTGCCGCGGGAGAGATCGAGTACGACGCGTCGCGGGGGAGTCTCAGGTTCCGGCCTCGCGACTGGCGGACGCTCGCGGACCGTTTGACGCGAGTGGCTCGAGGTGCCGTGCACCGCGGTTGGCTGACAGCCGCCGAGATGGCTTCCTTCTCGCAGTCCTTCCGTCCGCCCGAGACGAGCGTGCGGCTGTGCCACGGCGACTTCCATGCGGTGCAGGCGATCGTGGACGACGGGCAGCTGCGGGCGGTCGTCGACTGGCAGTCGGCTTGGGCCGGCGATCCGCTGGTGGATCTGGCCGTGGCCGAGACGAACCTTGCGATGTATTCGTCGCCGGAGTTCCTGGCGGCGTTTCGGCGGGCCTACGAAGACCGGGCGGTCGAGTCGCCATGGCTGGCCGATTGCCACCACGCCACTCGTCAGCGCTTGGGACTCTGGCAGGCCTTGGCCCTAGTGGAGGTGGCCGAGCGAACAGGCCATGCGGCGTTGCGCGAGCGGGCGCTCGGATTTCTCCGCCGCGAGGTTGGCCCGTTCCCCTGAGATGCGGGTGCATTCGACGCGTTGATGCGTCTCGCTTCCGTCGCATGGCCGGGTACTGGATCCCCTTGTGGCCGCGTACACTGAAGGCGTGTGGCGTTGCCCGCGTGTTGCGCGCGACGGGCAGGGACGAAAGCGGGGAGACGGGCGTGGAACGATCGGTGGAAGCGAGGTTGCGTCAGGCGCTGCGGAGCCACCAGGCGGGCGATCGCGCGGGAGCGGAGACGATCTATCGCGAGATTCTCGCGACGGACCCGCGGCACGCGAGAGCTTGGCTCTACCTGGGAGTGCTCCTCTACCAGCGGGGCGAACTCGACGCCGCGCTGGACCACATCGGCCGCTCCCTGGCCGAGGAACCGAACGACCTTGCCGCGTGGAACAACCTGGCGCTCGTGCGATCGGCGCGGCAGGAGTGGACGGAGGTCTTGGCCTGCGCGCGGGAAGTGCTCGAACGCGACCCGCGTCATGCGATGGGGGGAACGCACCGAGCGGCGGGCCTCCTCGGATTGGGACGCGCGACGGAGGCCGTGGAAGCCTTGCGGCAGGTGGTCAGCCTCCAGCCCGATCATGCCGATGCCTGGTTGCTGCTCGCCCATGCGTTGCGGATTCAGGGGCGGCGATCGGCGGCGGATGAAGCCGCGTGTCAAATCCTGCGGCGTTTTCCCGATCTGGCGATGGGCTACTATCAGCGGGCGCTCGTGGCACGCGATGCCGGCGACGCCGATTGGGCTCGCAGGCATGTCGAGCGGGCATGCCTGCTGGCGCCGGGGCGAGTGGAACCGCAGGTGCTGCGCGCGGTCTGCCGTGGCGAAGCGGCTGCGGCGGGAAGCCATGAGCTGGCCGAGGCCATTGACGAGTTGGAGCGACTGGCCAAGGCCCATCCCTCCTCGGTCGAGACGCACCAGAGCCTGGGTGGACTGCTTCGATTGGCGGGCGAACCACGGCGGGCCGTCGAAACGCTCCGCGCGGCACTCCTGGCCTTTCCCCGATCGACCGAGATCCGCGTTCAGCTGGCGGCCGCCCTGCGCGACCTGCAGGAGACGAGCGAAGCGATCCAGGTGCTGCGCGCCGCGGTGCTCGATGCGCCGCGCGACCTCGATCTCCTGAACAATCTCGCCAGCGTGCTTCGCGATGAACGCCGTTACAGCGATGCGATGGAGATCCTGAACGTCGGGATCCGCGTGGCCCCCGACCACGTTCCGCTCCGCATGAATCGCGCTTCACTCTGGGGCCGCCTGCATCACCCGGAAGCCGCGCGGGCTGATCTCGCCTGGGTGGAACACGCAGCGGAGGAGATCGCCGGAGAGGGACCACCGTCGGTATCGCGCGAACTGCTGCAGCTGCGCATCGCCTGCCTCAACCCCGGCGTGTTTGATGACGGACAGGCCATGCGGGGATTCAGGCAGGCGTTGCAGCAGAGCGTTGAGCGTCTGGCGGGGAAGGTGGATCTGCAGGCGTGGATTGCCAGCGGGGAGGTCCGCTATGCTCCCGTGCCGCCCATGACGCTGCTCGACCAGCCCGAGGAGAACCGATCGATCCGGGCCGCTTTCGCGGCGGTCGTTGGCGGCGTTCGCACTCCGGAACGCCCCGCCGATGTTCGCGATGGCTGGATCCCAACACCGGCCAGCGGGCCCGGAACGCCGCCGGCCGTTCATGCTTCCACGCCCCGGCCGCGCGTGGGGTTTTTTGTCAGCCCGCGTCACGAGGGGGCCTTTCAGCGGTGCATGGCCGGCATCCTCCGCCGCCTGCCCACCGAGCGATTCGACCTGCGGGTCTTCGGCACGCCCTCCTCGTGCCAGCGGCTCTCGCACACCTTCGAAGGTTCGTCCGTCCAGCTGGCGGTCGTTCCCGCGCGGCTGGATCGCATGGCGGAAACGATTCGACAGGCCGCGGTGCAACTGCTCTTCTACTGGGAGACCGGCACCGATGCGTGGAACTACTATCTGCCTTTTCTTCGTCCGGCGTCCCGGCAGGCGACCTCCTGGGGAATTCCCGACACCTCGGGACACCCGGAGCTGGACTTCTATTTTTCCAGTCGGCTTGTCGAATCGCCCGGCGTCGACCGCTCGTCGGCGCTCGCCTACAGCGAACGACTGCTGCTGGCGGATACGCTGCTGACCTATCAGGTTCCCCCACGGGAGCCGTGGGTGCCGGAAAACTGGCGGGAGACGCTTGGGCTGCCCGCCGGGAAGACGGTCTACCTGTGCTCGCAGAACCTCGCCAAGGTCCACCCCGACTTCGATGGGCTCCTGCTGGAAATCCTCCGCGGTGATCCGCGCGGCGTGGTCGTCTTGTTCGCGGATCGGGAGCAGACCCTGGCGGATCGCCTGCGCCGCCGCTTGGCCGGACGCTCGGCGGAACTCGCGGAACGCTCCCTGTTCCTGCCGCATCAACCGTACGAGGACTACCTGAGGACGCTCGCTACGGCCGACGTTTTGCTGGACACCGTGCATTGCGGAGGCGGGCTGACGGCCTACGACGCGTTCGCGTTGGGCAAGCCGATGGTGACCTGGCCCGGGGTCCACGCGCGTGCACGCTACGTCCAGGCCTGTTATCAAAAGATGGGATGGCGGAATGGAGTCGCGGATTCGGCGGACGCCTACGTGGCACTTGCCCTGCAGTGGGGCAAGGATCCCGCATGTCGAATGCAGGCCGAGGCGGAGGTACGGAGCCTGCGCGGAACGCTGTTCGAGGATCCTTCGGCGCCGAGTGAATTTGCGAGACTTCTTGATGACGCACTCGAACGACCTCTCTAGAGAGTCGGCGATCCCTGTCGCTGCCGCAGTGTTGTTCAGGATCCGGTGCTTCCGCGTCTTCGCCGCGCGCCAGGAACTCGAGTGACGAGTCCACTTCGTGTCATGACAAGTGAGCGTCATGGGCTCGAATGTTCAAGGATGTGTAACGGGCCGCCGTGGCTTCGGGAAGCCGTCGAGGCCTTGGGCAAAATTACGCTTGATTCTTCAGGCCAATTGTTGATTGGTGTGCTGGCGGAGCCTATAAAAAAGCGGAATTCGAAGTCGTTCGCGCCGCAACGGGGCCCGTGATTCGGGCTGCGGGGGGCAGTTCGCCGCAGGAGGGAATGGTCGGGTGACCGCCCGCCGTTCTTCAGTCTCGAAACATGCCGACCCATGCCGCGGACCGGTTCGCGCCGCATCTGTCGTTGTCTGGTGGCGAACCTTCGCCCGTTCGAGTCTTCGCGGTCCTGCGCAGCCCGGGCCCGGACAACTCGGACAGACAGGCGTGCTGCGGGGATCCGTGAGTCCGCACGATTCGACGTCCCTGGCAGGGAGTGTCCGGATCTGGCTGGGCGCCTGGTTTCGTAGCGGGTGGCGTGGTTGGTTTCCTTTCGCGCGGGAAGTGGCGCGATCGGTGTTCCGTTGAAAAGGCGTCGAGGGGCCGGGCGTGCGGACCTGCGTGCTGGTTGGTTCCCGAACGGTCGTCTCCGGGTTTTTCTTCGAGGGGAGCGTTGCATGTTTACGGGATGGTGGGCGTCGCGGACGGCGATTCGGGAGAGGATCCGTCGACGGAACATGCGAACGGGGCCGGGATGTTGCCCGGAGCGGTTGGGAGGCAGCCGCGGGCGCTTCGAGGCGAAGGCGGCGCCGCATGCGGTGGCTTCGCTGGAGCGTACGATCGCCATGGAGATTTTGGAGCAGCGTCAGTTGCTGGCCATTACGCCCCAGTTGGTGGGCTCCACGGCGACCTTCACGGGCAACTCCGCCGCCGACACACTGCATCTCCGCGCGGTGCTCGGGGTGCTGCAGTGGAGTCTGGATGGGATCACCTGGACAGCCGACCTGAACACGGCGACGGCACCGGTGGAGTCGCTGAACATCTCGGGGGCGAACTCGAGGATCCAGGTGAACCTGGGTGACGGCGCGGACCGTTTGCTCGTCCAGTCGACGCTGCAGACGACGATGAACGTCTTGGACACTTTCGAGTATGACGGCGGGGCGGGCGTCGACGAGTTGGTTGGTCCGAACCTGGCGAACCTCTGGCGGATGACGGGACCGGCGGCAGGCAGCATCAACGCGCTGCTGCCCTTCAAGAATTCCGAACGTTTCGTGGGCGGCACGGCGAGTGATGAGTTCGCCTTCGACCCGGGCATCAACTTCCCGAATTTCATTTCGGGACGCGAGGGGCTGCTGACGCTGAGAAGCGACACGCAGTTGTCGCTGGCCAGCACGGCCGTCGTGACCACGCGCATCTTCGCGCTCGGGGGCGATCCGCGAACGGCGGCGTCCACGGCTCCGTCGGGAGAGATGGTATTGCGGTCGCCGGCGATTATCGCTGCAAACAACGCGGCGCTGCTGGCCTTCGGGAACAGTGGCTTTCTTGGCGGGGATATCACGCTGGACGCCACCGCGACCCAGTCGGTGAACTGGACGCTGGGACTGGCCGCGTTCCAGACGCTGAATGCGCAGGCCAGGATTCAGCTGGGGGCCGTGACCATCCTGGGGCAGAACATCCTTGCCACGGCATCGGCCACGACCACGAAGACCGCTTCGCTGTCCGTGAACCTGGCGTCCAACACCGTGGATGCGCTCGGCCAGTCGGTGACCCTGGCACAGCTGAACAGCTTCAATACCTTCGCGGCCTCGGTGATCGCGACGTCGGCGGCGGACATCCTCGTCGGGTCGGGGGCGACGCTCAAGGCCGCCAACGCCATTTTGCTCAACGCGAACGCTTCGTCGACGGCCTTCATCACGACGCTGGGACGCTACCTGGGAGTGACGTACGCGAGCTCGTCACCGACGGCGAGCGTGGTGGTCGCGGGGGGGACATCCGCCACGACGATCGATGCTGGTGGCGCCTTCGCCATGGATGCGGTAACGAACAACGCCATGAACGTGCAGGCCTTCGTACCTTCAATTGGCGATGCGGCGAACATCAGCGTGGCGTACGGCAAGGCCAGTTCCAAGTCGCAGTCCTGGCTGCAGTCCGGTGCCACGGTCAACGCGCGCAGCGCGCGCGTCCAGGCGTTGAACAACAACGATTTCAACACCGTCGCCGTCGCGGTCGGATACCAGTTGAGCGGAGCGGCGGGCTTCGGCGCGACGGTCGCGATCGGTGACTACGATTCCGAGGCGACGGCGCGGGTGGATGGCGTGATCAAGTCGGAAGGCACCGTCACGGTTTCGGGGCGTTCCAACAACATCCGCAACCAGACACGCGGCTTCGGCACCGTCTCCACGCAGGTCACCACGTCCCCGCTGGTGCAGGCGGTGGACACCTACCTGAAGTCGCTGCCGATCAGCGCGCTGATTGGCGGACGCCTGATCGATCCCGCGCCGGGGTTGTTCCTGGGCCTGTCAGCTTCGGTCGTCATCGCGGACAGTGACAGTCGGGCGTTCGGCGTCGTGGGCGTGGGTGCCTCGATCCAGGGCGGAAGCATTCTTGTCGAGGGGCGTTCGGAGGATACGTTCCAGTCGAGTGCTTCGTCGTCCGCCGGCGACGCCTCTCTGGTTGCCTTGGGCGGATCGGTACTCATCTCGAACGTCAACAACCAGGCGGACGCGAACGTCGGCAAGGGCGCAACGCTGGACACTGCCGGAAGCGTTGATGTGCTGGCGAACGCGACGCAGCGCCAACGTCTCAATCCCCCGGTCATCACGCTGGACCTTGGCGCCGTGCCGGTGGCTCCCGAGACGTTCCCGGAGGAGAACAAGCTGAAGTACGGGACGCAGGTGGTGGCGAAGAATGTCCGTGATGCCTTGGCTCCCCTCGCGCCGTACCTCTCGTCGCTGCTGACGGGGCAGGCGCCGCAGGTGACGACGTACGTCCACACGGGCAATGCCGTGCAGGCGAATGGCGCCCTGGTCGTGGGCGGCACGGTGAACCTGTTCAATGCCCGCAACGTGGCCCGGGCGTGGGTCGATCCGGAGGCGAAGATCGGCGCGGCCGTCGTTCCCAAGCAGGTGACCGTGCGCGCCGATTCACTCATCCAGACCAGCAATGTGTCGGGTGTTTCGTCGACGGCCCTGAGCCGCGTGGAACCGAACCGGGCTGCGGTGACGATTGGCGGATCGTTGCAGATGATCAGCTACGATACGGCCGCCGAGGCCTGGGTGGACGACAACACGGTCATCAAGAGCAGCGGCGGGGTCACGGTGGAGGCGAATTCGAATGATTCGCTGATCTCGCTGACGCGTGGCGGTCAAAACGCCGTCGATGTCGCCGTGAACGGGACGGTGGTGATTCACCGGGTAAAGAACAGGGCGGCGGCGCATCTGGAGGAGAGTGCGGCGGTCACGACGGGTAACCTGCAGGTTCTGGCCAACCAGAGTGCCTTCGTGCTGGCGGCGGCAGGGGTGGTTGGCGTGGAGGGCGGAGTCTCGGTCGGCATCGCGGCCGCCTACAACGACCTGGACTCCTCCGCCAACGCCTTCCTCGGCCATGCGAACGCCACGGTTGCGGTACCGGCCACGATCACCGCCGGTTCGGTCTTCATCAACTCCTCCTCCGACGTCGACCTCTGGGCGCTGACGGTGGCGGGAGGCGCGTTGGGCGATGTCGAGAAGGGAACCGGCGGCGAGACGGAGGTGGACGACGCGGGGCAGATCGTGCCCGTCGGTTCGGGTGGCCGCAACTTCGGTTTCGGGCTGTCCGCCGATGTGGGCTTGAACTTCGTCCGCAATGAATCCAGGGCATTCGTGCGCGGCAAGCTCAAGATCGTGGCCAGTGGTCTGTTCGGCGTGCTCGCCACCAGCGACGTGCAACTCGTGTCGGCGGCCGGCGCCGTGGCGAACGCGACGTACAGCGGCCTCGGTGGCGCCTACGGACACAACGAATTGGCGGAACTGGTGCACGCCTTCGTCGAAGGGGCGCAGGTGCAGGCGTCGGGCGCCCGTGTCCAGACGCAGGGCACCCAGCGGATCGTCACCTTCAGTGCGGGCGGCAGTTCGGCCAAGGAGAACGCCTCGGTCGCCGGTTCGGTGAACATGAATCGCATCAACGTCGACAACCGGGCCTACCTCGACGCCGGCACCGTCGTGGTCGCTCCCCAGGAAGTGTCAATCCTCGCCACCCAGGGTGGCAAGGTGATCAGCGTCGCCGGAGCATTGGCGCTGGATCGTTTCGTGGCCGTCGGTGCATCGGTGGACCTGGGTTTCATCCAGTTCAACACGCTGGCGGAAATCGCGAAGGATGTCACGGTGCAGTCCGACTCGATCGAACTGCGGACGAATGTCGCCAACGACGTCTGCTCCTTCTCCGCTTCGCTGTCCGCGTCGGTGCTCCTGGGTGTCGGCGCGGCCGGTTCGGCGTCGTATCTGCAGGTAAGTGATGTCTCGGCCGCTCGCGTTGGTGAGAACTCCGTGCTGAATGGCAAGCGATCGATCTGGATCAAGTCGCAGCAGGCCAGCAATTCGACGGTGGTTGTCGGAGCGCAGGGCGTCGGTCTCGTGGGTGTCGGCGCGGCGGTTGGCATCACGGACATCAAGGCGACGTCGACCGTCTTCGTGGCTCCTCGTGCCCAGCTCCTGGCGGAAGCCACGTTACGGTTGCAGGCGGAGGCTTTGAACAACTCCACCGTCGTCACCTTCGTACCCACGGTGGCATCCCTGGGCGGCGGAGCGTTGGCGTTTTCGTATGGCAAAGCCGCTTCGCACGCCGACTCCCAGACCTCGCCCCTGTCGGTCCTCAAGGCGGGCACGGTGGAGATTGCGGCACGCAACGAGACGCAGTACACAACGCTTGCCATCGCGGCCGGCTATCAGCTGGCGCGGGCCGGAGTGGCGGGCGTGGGCGTGGCCGTGGCGTTCAGCGATCACGACACGTCGGCTCGCGCGCTGGCCAACGGAACGATCGACGCAGCCGGCAACGTGCTCGTCCAGGCCAACGCAATCAACCGTGACCACCAGACGCGCGCACTCGGCTCCGTGGTCAACCAAGCCGACTCGGTGCCCAACCTGGCGGCGGTGCAGCAGATCGAGGATACGCTGGCGGGCCTGTCGTTCGCGAACGAAGTAGCTGGTCGCACGATGAATGCTGCCGGCAGCGGTTCCGTCGATGTGGCTGTCGCCGCCGCGGTGGCCATCGGTTTCTCGGACAACGCGGCCTTCGCCGCGATCGGCCCCGGCGCCCAAGTCAGCTCGCCGGGACTTGTCGACGTCGTGGCCAACGCCGAGGACGGGTTCCGCGCCAGCGCGACGGGCACGGCGGGGGAAGCCGGCAAGGCGGCCGTGGGCGGCGCCGTCTCGGTGCAGTTGCGAACGAACAAGGCCGACGCCCTCGTCGACAATGGTGCGATCGTGGATGCAGGCAAGCTGCTGAACGTACGCTCCAGCGCCCTTGTGCCGCCGCCCGTCGCGATCCCCGTTCCCACGATCAACCTCGCGGATGTCGACACGGCCACCGGAACCGATCGCGTGGAAGAGGAGTATGCCGATGGCGTGGCCACGGTCGCCAAGATTGGAACGGCGCTGTCCCTACTCGCGCCGTTGGTGCAGAGTCTGCTGGCGAGCAGCGATCCATTGGTGACCACCTTCGTGCACTCCGCCGGTACCGTAGCCACCGGCGGCGTCGTCTCCATTGCCTTCGGCGTCAACTGGCTGGATATCGACAACTTCGCCGATGCCCACATCGGTCCGAACGCTCGCATCAACACGATCGGTCCGCCGGGATCGGTGGCCGTGGCCGCGAACGGCAGCGTTTCGACGATCGACCTCGCGGGGCAGGCAAGTTCCCTGAACTACGGCGGCGCGAAGGGCGGGACCGTCGGCTTCGGCGGTTCCTTCGTGGGCGTGAACTACGATAATCGCGCCACGGCGCATATCGACGATGGAACGATCGTGAAGGCGGGTGACCTGCAGGTGCTGGCCACCACCTACCATGCCATGCTCACTGTCGTGCAGGCCGGGGCACAGGCCGAAACGGCGGCAATCCAGGGGGCCGTGAGCTTCGCGGAACTCTCGAACACCACCACCGCCTACATCGACGATGAGGCCCAGGTGACCAGCGACTCACGCGTCGACGTCAGTGCCAACCACGAGTCACTGATCATCAACGTGGCCGGGGGAATCGCCATCGGCGGCAATGCGGGAGTCGGTGTGTCGGCCGCTTTCAATGACATCAAGAATACGACGCGCGCCTTCATCGGCGACAGCAACGCCTCCACCGGTCCCCTCGGGTTCGTGACCGCCAAGCTGCGGATCGGAGTGAACGCGAAGTCGAGAGGCCAAGTCTGGAACTCGTCCTTCTCGGGAGCATCCGGCGCCGTCAACAACTGGGGCTCCGGCGGCGAACTGGAATACAACGGTCTGGAGTTCGGGTTCGGACTGTCCGGCGATACGGCCATCGACTCGATGACTTCCATTGTGGAAGCGTTTATCAGGGACGCCGGCACGATCACGGTCCTCGCGGCCTCGCCGCTGCTGCCGCCGGGCGTGATCGACGTGGAGGCCACGCAGGACGACCTGATTGTCGCCTCCTCGGGTGCCGTGGCCGTCACCGCCCACGTCGGCATCGGCGGGGCTTTCGTCTGGCTGCCCGTGACGCGGCGGACGCACGCGTTCACGCAGAACACCACGCTCGCCAGCGACACGCTCCGGGTACGCGCGAACGCATCGGAGCAGATGGCAATGGCGACGGCCGGCGGCAGCGGCGCGCGGCGCGTGGCAGCCTTGGCCGGTTCGGCGAACCTGCTTCAGGTCCAGAACGACACGCAGGCCTACCTCGGCAACCAGACGACCGCACAGATCCGCGGCGCCGTCGAGGTGCTGGCCGACCAACGGACCGACAGTGTGTCCACGGCCGGTGCGGTGGCTTCGGCTCAGCAGGGCTTCCTCGCGATCGGAGCCGCCCTGGATCGACCCGAGATCACGCAGAATGTCCAAGCCTACACCGCATCAACGGCCACGCTGGCAGCCGAAGGAAATGTTTCGATCCATGCCGGGACTGACGAGAACGTGCGGAGCATCGCCGCTTCCACCGCCAAGGCTGCGGCGGCTGGCGAACCGAATCGTACCTATCTGAATAACGGCGTCGCCGCTTCACCCTTCAACGGCGTGACGCCGCAGAACGTCTCGCTTGACACGCTGTACACCAGCAGTTCAGCGCTCGGTGACCTCGATGGCGACGGCGATCTCGATCTGGTCATCGGGACGCTCGAAGGCTTCAATCGCCGCTACCTCAACGACGGCACCGGCAAGTTCGGGACGGGACTGGAGGTAGGCGCCGACCTGCTGCTGGGAATCCTGGATGGCAAGATCCCGGATCAGAACCA
Organism: Pirellulaceae bacterium; assembly: GCA_044238045.1. Lineage (GTDB taxonomy): Bacteria > Planctomycetota > Planctomycetia > Pirellulales > Pirellulaceae > CAZUJM01. The sequence goes on from JBIIEC010000008.1 coordinate 19,991, forward strand.
GGTCCTGAATTCGCAGACGCCCGATCCGACCACATCGGTCGCGCTGCTCGATGCCAATGCGGATGGACGCCTCGACCTGCTGGCGGGAAACCTGGGACTGCCCTCGCGACTCTATCTGAACTATGGCGACGGCCGTTTCCTGCCCGGCAAGGATGTTACGGAGTCGGGACGTTCAACGATGAGCGTGGCCGTGGGCGATGTGAACAAGGATGGATTCCTGGACTTCGTGACCGGCAACGCGGGTTCGACGAATCGGCTGTACCTGGGTCAGGCCGATGGGACTTACGCGGCGGGCGTGGATATCGCGGGCGACGTTCTCACGACGCAGTCGATCGTGCTGGGTGACGTCACGGGCGACGGATGGCTGGATGTGATTGTCGGCAACCTCGCATCGCCCAATCGCCTCTATCGCAACAACGGCGCGGGGGGATTTCTACCGGGCGTGGACCTCGCGGGATCGGGTAACGGCACGACAAGCCTCGCGCTGGGCGATATCGACGGCGACGGGGATCTGGATCTGGTAGCTGGCCATATGGCGTCGCCTCCGAAATTCCATCGCAACAACGGCGGGACGTTCGCGGCGGGAGTGAATGTCTCGCCAGACCTGCGGGTGACGCAGAAGGTAGTGCTGGCCGACATGAATGCGGATGGGCGGTTGGATGTGGTGACGGCGAATCTGGGGTCAACCAACCGGCTCTATCGAGGCACTGGCGGAGGCGCGTTCGCGGCCGGCCAAAACATCGGCGTCCAGGACGACTACACGCGGACGATCTCGGCGGGCGACCTGAACGGCGATGCGAGGCCCGATCTTGTGGCGGGCAACCTGCTGCCGGGCATCGGCATCGCGGGATCGCTGGCCGCTCCCCAGTTCCGCACCAACACGCGGGCCTTCGTGCAGGCCAACGGCACGCTGACCACTCCACGCAACCTGCTGGTCGACTCCCAGGATCGCCTTCGACTCGTTGCCCTCGCGGGCGCGTCGGCCGGTGGAACGACCCTGGGCGTCGGACTTTCGCTTGCCAATCCGGATCTTGTTCGCACGAACCAAGCCTTCCTCGGCGACAACTCGCGCGTGACCGCCTTGGGGCAAGGCACGCCGATGTCCGATCCGCGGGATCCGAAGCAGACGTTCCGCGGCATGCTGATCAACGCCGATACGTACGACGACCTGCTCAACTACGCTGCGGGCAACGCCGAGGCCCAGGACGCCGCCGTGAAGGCGTCGGCGGTCTACACGGACGCCCAGGCGCAGACCGACGCCTACATCGGCGTCGGCGCAATCGTCAACGGCAACAACGCCGGAGCGTCCGAACTACAGTCGGTGCTGCTGGATGCGTCGCACGAGTCGTACCTGCTGAGCATCGCGGGCAGCGTGACGCGTTCGAAGCTGGTCGCCATTGGTGCCGCCGGCGACCTCTCGGAACTCGACAACCGAGTCTCGGCCTACATCGGCAACGGGGCGCAGGTCCAGGCGCGCAACCATGTGCTGGCCTCGGCGACATCGAATGGAGCGATCATCTCCATCACGCGTGGCGCGAGCGTCGCGGAGACGGCGGCCATCGCCGGTTCGGTATCGCTCGTGGTTCCCGACATCCAGACCCGCGCCTACATCGACTCCAACGCCGTCGTCAACGCCGATGGTAACATCCTGCTTCTGGCCAAGAGCATGGCTGACTACGCGACCTTCGCGGGAACCAAGGCCCAGGATGGCACGATCGGCATCGGCGCCTCGCATTCCGCGGTCCTGAAGAGCGACGTCACCGAGTCGTATGTGGCCTCGGCCGCGCGTGTGCATGCGCGGGCTCTTCGCGACGCATCGAACATGCCGACCGGCGAGGTGGATGCGAACGGGCAGTGGGTGACGAAGCCCCTGCGCGGGGTGGGTGTGATCGCGGTCAGTGGGGAGCGCATTCAACCGACGTCGGTCAGTGGCCAGCAGTCAAGCGTGGTGGGTCTTGCCGGGTCGATCAACCTCGTGGTCCTCGATGAGAACACGCGTGCCGAGGTGGAGACGGGCGCGGTGGTGAATCCGGTGGCCGCAAACGCCGGCGCTGGCGCGGGGCAGACCGTCTATGTGCTGGCCGTCGACAATACACAACTGTTCGGTCTGGCGGGAGCGAGAACCGAGGCGCTGCTGGTCGGTGTCTCGCCGGGTGCCGATGTGAGCAACATCACCAAGTCCACGCAGGCAATCCTCGGCGGAACGGTGGAAGCCAAGTCGGATATTTACGTGCAGGCTTTTGCCCACGATCGCGTCTCCTCGGTGCCCGCCGCGTTGAGTACCTCGATCGTCACGTCCATCGCCGGCGCTGGCAGCCTGTCGCTTTGGAACGTGACGACGGAGGCCTTCACTCGCAGTTCGGCCATCGTGCACACGCCCGGCAGCATTCTGGTCTGGGCGGATGGCGGGAGCCAACTGGACGCGATGGCTGGCGGAGGCAACACGTCGCTGCTGGCCAGTGCCGGAGCGTCGATTGGCGCCAGTATCTACAACAAAGTGACGCGGGCCTACATCGGAGCAAACGGCACGGTCACGGCCGAAGGGAAACTGGAGCAGATTTCGGTGCCGAACGGGGAGTTCGTCGTAACGTTCGCATCGCAGCCGGATGCACTGCTGGAGGTCGACGTACCGAGTGCGATTGGTGTGATCCGCGACGTGATTGCCTTCGTCTTCGACAACCCGATCCGGGATGTGATCGATCCGTTCGCGACGCCAGCGCCCGATGACGACCTTTCCCTGAAGCAGCAGCGCACGGCAACTCCCCGGAAGATCTCATGGCAGGGGCTTGCGGTGACTGCCACGTCGCAGGATGACGCGGAAATACTCGCGGCGGGCTACGCAGCGTCGGTCGGCGGTTCGGCGCAGGGTTCGGGAGCGGCGGTCGTGTTCAGCAACAACACGGTGGCCTTCGTCGATTCAGGAGCCCTCGTGAACAACAATCCGACGTTGGCCGGCGTGAACCAGGGAGTGCTGGTGGCGGCGGGCAGCGATGCGTCGTACCTGGGTATCGCCGGCGTTGCCGCGGCCAGCGCGTTGGCCACCGTCGGCGCGGGGGCGAGCACGGTGATGGTCGACAACACAACGCAGGCCTACATCGGTTCGATGGCCGACGTGCGAGCTAAACGCCTCGTGCAGGTCGCGGCCTATGCGACGGAGGACGTGTTGGCCATCGGCGCGGCGGCCAATGTCTCCGGCCTGGCCGGCGTCGCCGGTTCGCTCGCCGTGGTCTCGCTCGATACGCAAACCTACGCCTTCATCGACGATAACGCCGTGGTCGTCTCGGCCGGAAACGTGTTTGTATCCGCCTCCGACAACACCGACAGTGACGTGCTGTCCGGTGGCGCCATCCTGGGATTGCTGGCAAACGTCGGCGCGTCGCTGGGAGTGACGCTGATCGAGAAGGACACGCAGGCGTTCATCGATGCCGGAGCACGCGTCGACGCGTACGCGAATGCGAACGAGTCGATCACGGTGGCGGATGGTATGCCGGAGAGCGTGCTGGCTGGCAACAAGTCGACGGTCATCAAGGGACTGGTGGTGCAGGCGGTCTCCGTGGAGAACGTGACGTCGATTGTTGGCGGCGGTTCGGTCAGCCTGGGCCTGTCGATCGCCGGGGCGGGCGTGGCAACGGTCCTCGATTCGAACACGGTGGCCTTTATCGGCACCAACGCGAAGATCAACGAATCGACGCCGACGGCCGGGTCGGACCAGAGTGTCCATGTCGGCGCGCTGAACAAGTCGCGGGTCTTCAGCGTGTCCGTGAACATCCTGGGCGGAAGCGTGGGCCTCGCAGGCGGGATTGACCTTGGAATCCTGCGGAACGACACGAATGCGTACATCGGCACCGGAGCGATCGTTAACGCCAAGAAGGATGTGCTGGTTCTTGCCAATGGCTCCCGGGATGTCGACTCCTTTGTCGGCGGTGCCGGCCTGACGGCAGGCATTGGCATCCAGGGATCGGTCGCGCTCTACTCGCTGGGCGCGACGCTCGACGACGATTCCAAGGACCTGCTGCTGGGATTCTCGGGCGCGGACTCTTTCCAGAACTTCGTTGACAACTCGATCGGCACGCTGCTGAATTCCGGGGCCAACGGCATCGCCAGCATTCTCGCCCAGTACACCGGATTCCTGGATACCGATACGCAGGCGGCCGCCGGTACGATTGGCAGTCGCACGCCCAGCGGCGCGGTGACCGCCGCCGTGAATTCGGCCGCACCCTACCAAGGCACCACCGCCTCGGTGGATGGAGCGGTGATCAACGCGGGGCGCGACGTGATCGTGCGGGCCTTGGACACGACCGACGCCGTGGCCGACACGAGCTTTACCTTCGCGTTCGGCATCGGCGGCGGTTTTGCGGTCAATATCGACATCGGGCGCATCAATTCGAATGGCCATGCGGAGGCGTTTGTCGACTCCAACGCCAGAATCCGCGCCGGACGCGATGCGCGCGTGCTGGCGCAGCAGGCGGACAAGCAGGAGGTCGTGGCGACGGTCGCCTTCAATAACATGGAGGATACGGTCCGCGCGTACACGGACAGCGCCGATATCGAGGCCGGTCAGTCGATCGTGGTGGATGCCACGTCCAGTACGACCGCCGAGTACAGCAGCCTGATGCCAGGCTTCTCGACGCTGCGGGTACGCGTGGCGATCAACGAGATTGACAACCGGATCAGCGCCTTTGCCCGCAACGGGAGTCGCCTGAAGGCGTTGGCGGGCGACGTGCAGATCAAGGCGAACGAGTCATCGCAGTTGCTCGCCAAGGTCGTGTCAGCGACGGTGCCGGTGATCTTCGGTGAATCGCTCGGGATTGGCGGCGCTTCGGCCCTGAACAACATCCACAACAAGACGCTGGCGTACGTTGAGGATTCGGTGGTGGCGGCACCGGCCGGTGCGATCGACATCGCGGCGACTTCGACGCCGACGATCACCGCCATCGCGGTTGGCGGCTCCGGAGCGCAGACAGTCGCAGCGGGTGGATCCGTGTCCATCAACGAGATCGGCGGCGGTGTCGAGGCGTTCGTCCGTGCCAACGCCGACGTGCAGGCGTTTGGAGCCGTGCAGGTGCGGGCGACGAATGTGAGCAACCTGATGGCGATCACGGGAGGAGCGGCGGGGGCAGAGACGGTGGCGATTGGCGCGTCCGTTTCGAAAAACCTGATCACCGACCAGGTGAAGGCGTGGGTCGAGGCGTCGCAGGTGAAGTCGACGACCGACTCGGTGTCAGTCGCCGCGAAGACGACGCCGAATATCGACGCGTTGGCGATCGGTGGTGCCGGCGCGGCCACCTTCGCCCTCGGAGGCTCAGTGACGCTCAATGAGATCGACGACGTCGTCGATGCGCACATTTCGGCTGCGGCCATCGTCACCGCTCCGCTGGCCGTCCGCGTCACCGCGTCGGAGGACAAGGGGCGCATTCGCGCCTTGGCGGGCGGCGCGGCGGGGGCCGGAACGGCCGGCGTCGGCGCGGCCGTCAGCACCAACGACATCGGAACCCGCGTCACCGGTTGGATCGAAGCCGCCACGGTGACGGCCCTCGGTCCGCGCGGACTGGTGCTGGTCTCCGCCAGTTCCTCCTCGTCCATGGAGACGGCGACTATTGGCGGCGCGGGCGCCGGTACGTTCGCGGCAGGCGGCTCCGTGTCGCTCAACGACATGCACAACACGGTGGATGCCCGAATCGCCGCGGGAGCGACCGTGACCGGCCAGACTTCGGTGGCCGTGCAGGGTTCGGACGGTTCGACGATCGCGGCGCTGGCCGGTTCCGTGGCTGGCGCGGGCGTGGTGGCTGTCGGTGCCTCGGTCGCGACCAATGACATTACGACGGTCGTTCGCGGTCGCATCGAGAACGCGACCGTTTCCGGGAGCGGCAACACGATCGACGTCCGTGCGGCGACCTCCAGCAGCATCTCGTCGATCACGGCGGGCGGCACCGGCGCCGGTACGTTCGCGGCAGGCGGCTCCGTGTCGCTCAACGACATTCAAAACTCCCTCGACGCCCACATCAACGGAGCGGCCCAGATCAACGACCAGGGCACGGTCCGCGTGCAGGCGGACGACACGTCGAAGATCCAGAGCCTGGCCGGCACCGTGACGGGGGCCGGAGTGGTTTCGATCGGCGCGGCCGTGGCCACGAACGACATCCAGACGATCGCCACGGCGTTCGTCGAGACGGCGACGGTGGTGGCCGGGTCGCTGGAGGTGCTGTCCACATCGGCGTCGTCGATCAAGACCCTGTCGGCCGGGCTCTCCGGCGCCGGCACCGTCTCGATCACCGGCGCGATCTCGTTGAACAAGATCCGCAATACGCTCGACGCGCACATCCAGGGAGCCGCGACGGTCACCGTTTCGGAAAAGGCCCAGGTCTCCGCCAGCAACACTTCCACCATCGAGTCGCTGTCGGGGCAGGCGGGCGGCGCGGGGGCGGTTGGCATCGGCGGCGCAGCCGCCTACAACGAGATCAGCGGCACCACGCGATCGTATGTCGAGAACGCCACGGTCACCGCGTCGAACGGCAATGTGCTTGTCACGGCGCTCGGACGCCCCACCATCTTCACCATCGCCGCCGGCGGTAATGGCGGCATCGTGGGCATCTCGGGCTCGGTCGCCATCAACCTGATCGAGAGTCGCGTGGAGTCGCGTATCCGGCAGGCGACCGTGACCGCCTTCGGCAGTGTGCTGGTGCAGGCCGATTCGGGAGATACGATCGAGTCCTACGGCGGCAGCCTCGGCGCCGGCGTCGTGGGCCTCGGCGGCTCCGTCATCACCAACACGTTCGACAACCAGACAAAGGCGTTCGTCGACGCCTCCACGATTGTCGCCCGCGGACTCGCCACCGGCTACAAGACCAAGACCTGGAACGCCACGACCGGCGTTGAGATCTCGGACGAACTCCGCGGACTGGGAGTCATCGCCGATTCCCGCGAAACGCTGAACACGATTTCGGTAAGCTTGGGAGCTGGCTTCGTCGGCGTCTCGGCCAACGTCACCGTCAATAACTTCCATGATGTCACCGAAGCGTATATCGACAACTCTCGCGTGAACACGTCCGCGCAGCCAGGCGGTGAGGTGCTCGTGCGGGCCCACCAACTGTCCGACGTACAGACGGGTGGCGGAGCCATCGGCGGCGGCGTGGTGGGCGTGGGAGCGGTGGTCAATACGACTCTGGTCGAGAACCAGACCCGGGCCTTCATCACCGACTCCGATGGATTGGACCGCACCCGCGTCTTCGCCGGACTCGGCGCGGAGGTAAACGCCTTCAGCCAGGAGGAGGTCGACACCGTCGTGGTCGGGGCAGGAGCGGGGCTCGTGGGCGCGGCTGGCTCGGTCACCACGACGACGTTCGACGTTAACACGGAGGCCTTTATCGGGCCAGCGATCCTCCGCGTCACCGGCGACCTCGATGTGCTCGCCAGGGACCTGTCGTCCATGGACCTGTTTGCGGGCACGGTCGGCGCGGGAGGCGTGGGGCTTGGTGCGTCGGTGGTAGTGAACGACATCACGAGCATCGTGCGCGCCTACCTGAGTGAATCGGAGACGAACGCCAGCGCGCGGACCCGGGTGCTGGCCGACTCGTCGGAGTCGATCGACTCGGCGGCAGCGACGGGAGGTCTTGGCGTCGTGGGTGTCGGAGGCTCCATCATCGTCAGCTCCATCGCCACGCAGACCCGAGCCTTCACGGCGGCCCTGAAGAGCCAGTTGCTGGTGAATCAGGATTCGCTCTTCGGCGGTGCGGCCCAGGATGTCATCATTCGCGCCAACGATACGGCCGTCATCGACGACGATGCGGGGGCCGTGGCTGGAGGGCTCGTGGGCGTCGGTGCGTCCGTGAATGTGGCCACGATCAAGAATGTCGTGGACGCCCAGGCGGGCGCTTCCTCGCAGATCGCCGCCAAGCGGCTGATCGACATCACCGCCGACTCGAACCGCACGGTCCATTCGCTGGCCGTCACCTTCGGCGCAGGGCTGGTCGGCATCCAGGGCAGTGTCGCCGTCGCGACCATCGGTTCGGGCCTCGACGCGCAAGGCGCTGCCCAAGTGAACAGCATCCAGGGGGTAGTCAATCCCGCGATCAACTTGGGTGGTGGCGTGCCGAACGTGAACGCGAGCGATCCTGTCGCGGCGCGTGCGCGAAGCAAGACGGCCACCACCCGCTACTCGATCACCGACAACCTCTCCACCGGTGCCGCCTTTGGCGACACTTCTGCCCACGTCGATGCGAACGCCGTGCTGCTGGCGGGAGACGATGTCCGTGTCGTGGCCGACGCCGATTCGCGTCTCGACATGATCGTACCCGGCGTGGCGCTGGGATATGTGGGTGTTGGTGGGTCGGTGGGCATCGGCACCATCGACAGCCAGGCCGATGCGCGCGTGGCGGGGGGGGCTCGCATCCGTGCCGCCGATGATGTCGAAATCGTGGCGGGCGGCCACGTCAACAACTCGAAGATCAACGCGTTTGCAGGCAGCGCGGGCGTGGTCGGCCTGGGCGCGGCCGTGGCCTTGTTCGATTCGACCAATAACGCCACCGCCACCGTGCTCAGCGGTGCTCGCATCGAGCAAGCGGCGGACCTGACGGTCGCTGCGGATTCCTCCTCGACGATGGAGGCGGAGGGCAACGCGACCAGCCTGGGAGCGGGCGCCGTGGGTGTGGCGGTTGCCGAAGCGACGGAGAACGGAACGGTCGAGGCGTCGCTGGCCGACGGTGCCCTGGTCGGCGACGCGCTGCCAGCCGCTCCCAACGTCGGCAACCTGGTCGTCAAGGCCGGTGCGGACCACGACGTGACGGCCCACAGCATGGCCGCCGCGGCCGGCATCGTGGGCGTCGGCACGAATGTCTCCGATGCCCTGGTCGATCCCGCCATTCGAGCTTTCGTCGGCGATGTGGACCTGTTCCTCACGGGCAACCTGGATGTCACGGCGTCGTCGGCGGCAAACGTAACCGCCGACACGGATGGTCTGAGCGGCGGACTCGGCGCCGCAGGCGTCAGTGTGGCCAACGCCACGCTCACGCCCGAAGTGGATGCGTACATTCAGTCGGGAGCGAATGTGAACGCGGGCGGGAATGTATCGATCCGCGCTCTGCACAACTTCGACACGGCCGGTGCGCTCCTGCGGAATCCCGACTTGACCGTCCGCGGGGCCTATGCCGAGGCGGACGCGGCAGGCGGAGGGCTCATCGACGGCAAGGGTGCGGTTCCGACCGCCACGAACCGGCCGGATATCGACAGCTACATCGGCACCTCCGCCGTGGTCCGCGCCGGCCAGGTGACGGCGATCGAGTCGCGTTCGGCCCATGTCGCGGCCGCCGACGCGTATGCCCTGTCTATCGGCATTGGCTTGGCCGTCGGCGCCAGCCTGCCCACGGCAGATGGCAACGGTGTTGTACGAGCCCGTCTGGATGGCACGGTGACCGGCGGCACGGACCTGCGACTGACGTCGCAGTCCCATGGGGACGCGAAGGCGATGGGAGAAGCGTCGGGTGGCGGACTGATCAACGCGACGATACCGATTGTCGAAGCGCAGGTGTCGCCGACGGTGGAGGCGATGATCAAGAGTACGGCGACCGTGGACGTGACACGCGACGTGACGGTCGATACGATCTCGCAGGGGGAGGCGACGGCCAAGGCGTTGGGACTGTCGGTGGGGGGACTGGCCGTCGGCACGATGCGGTCGCAAGCCGAGGTCTCGCCGCAGGTCAGTGGCTACATCGGCAACACGACGGTCAAGGCGGGCCGCCATGTCGCCGTGACCGTGCGTCACAACGCGACGTTGACCGGTCCATCGGCGTCGAACGACGCCGAAGCGACCGCCGAAACGACGAGGGGCGGCCTGGTCGCTGGCCAGGGGGCGTCACCCACCGCGACGGCGTCCGCCGATGTCCGGGCCTATCTTGCCTCCGGAGGAACCATCGATGCGGCTGGCGACGTGAGCTTCATCGCCCGCTCCGGCAACTCGGCGATCAGCGACGCCAATGCGTTGACGATCGGTCTGGTGGCCGTCGGTGCGAGCCAGGCCGACGCGACGGCGAACGGCGTGACGAAAGCCTATGTCGATGGCAAGATCGCGCGGGGCGTGAACCTGTCGATCCAGGCTGACAGTCTCGACCATGCCGACACCACGGCCGATGCCTCCGGCGGCGGACTCGTCGCCGTCAACGTGCCACGCTCCAACAGCACCGTGCACTCCGTCACGCAGGCCCTGCTCGGGAATGGCTCGAACGTCGCCGACGCCAAGGTGAGCGGATCGGTCGAGATCCTGGCGGATGCCACGGCTTACGCGGACAGCCTGGGACTGGGCTTCACCAGTTCGGTCATCGGCGTCGGGCAGATGAAGGCCACCACCGACGTGCGTCCCGATGTGCTCAGTCGGGTTGCGACGCAGTCGAAGGTGGATGCAGGCCAGAACCTGACGGTTCGCAGCCTGTTGAACTACAGCACGCCGACGACGGTCGACAGCGGCAGGAAGACGAAGGCCAACGCCCGGGCCACGTCGGGATTCTCGTTCGTGGTTGACATCGAGTCGGCTCGCAGCACCGCGCGGTTGGTGCCCTCGGTGCTTGCCGAGGTTCGTCCGTCTTCGGCCATCAAGGTGGGGAATGACGCATCCATCGTGGCACGCTCGTACCATGAAGTGGAGTCCGATTCGAGGGGGGACGGCTTTGGACTCGTCGGCGTTGGCACGACGCACGGCATCAGTGAGGCGGCTGGCAGCGTGCGATCTCTCGTCTCGGATCCAGCCAGTTTCGTCGTGGGGCGGAACCTCGCCATGGAGACCGAGCAGTCCGGTTCGGTCCTCGCCACCTCCGACGCGGCCGCCGGCGGATTCTTCGCCGGACGCCAGTCGATCTCGTTCGCCGATGCGCATCCCCTGGTGGAAACGGCGCTGAATGGTGGCCCGACACCGCTCCAGGTGGGCGGTAACGCCACGATGCGAGCCTCCGCGAACTTCGATGCCACGGCCAACGCGTCCGGCGATTCGGGCGGCGTGGGTTCGTTCGGCGAGTCGTCGGCCACCGCGAAGTGGCGACCGGACATCCGGGCCTACCTGGATAGCAATTCGGATCTGCAGGCGGGCGGTGACGTGGCGATCCAAGCCTACAACAACCATGAGTCCGATGGCACCCTGATTGCGGCGCGCCGCGTGCGTGCCTATGCCACTTCGTCCGTGGGTGGATTGGTGGGAGCGACGGGAGCGGACGCGGAAGCCATTGTCAATGCCGAGACCGAGGCCCGCGTGCGTCCCTTTGCCAACATCACGGCGCGGAATATCGACATCTTGGCCAAGTCGCGAAACAACGCGGATGTCGATGGCAGCGGCAACGCGTATGGCGTGGCCGCCCTGGGGTCGGTGATCGCGACAGCCCAGTTCAGCAATGAGGTGCTGGCCGGCCTGCAAGCCGGGATATCGGAAAACCGGACCGCGCTGGACGCGGCCGAGGATGTCCAGATCCGGGCGTATTCGAACAATCTCATGGATGTCGACGCCATCGGCGGTGCCGGCGGCCTGTTGGCCGCGGGTGCGGCCGAAGCGAATGCATGGCTGCTTGTCAACCGGACGGAAGCCGCCGTCGGCAACAACAGTCGCATCGATGCTGGCAGTGACCTGTCCATCATCGCCGAGAACCGGACCAACCTGGATGCGAACGCGTCGGAGGTCATGGCCGGCGGTGTTATCGACAACGAGACGCAGGCTTTTGTCCGCATCGTGGACTCCCAGACCACGGCCGATGTCGGTACCGGCGTGAAGATCAACGTCAACACGATTCTCATGTATGCCCGCGATATCGACATCGATGCGATCGCGACCAGCAACGCCAGCGCGCCCTTCGCCCTCGGTGGCTCGAATACGGCACGTTCCATCGTGGAATCGTCGAGCCAGGCACTGACTCACGTCGGTGGAGGCGGCACGGACATCGTGGCCTGCAAGAAGGCAACCTTCTGGGCCTTCGCTGATCAGGTGACCACCATCACCCGCGCCTACACCTCAACCACCGGGGTCACGGGCAACCTGGTCAGCATCGCCGACAACACAAAGGATGTCGACGCCGATGTGATCGCCGACGCAGGCTCGAAGATCACCACCGAGCAACTGATCGTCGACTCGGGAGTGCCCGTCGCGAACGCGGTCGACTATGAACGGACGGCCGATACCGATGCGAATACGGTTGTGCAGGTGGTGTCGGTCGTGGTCGACACGGTCTGCACGGTGATCGGCGAAGTCATCACGCTGTGGGGCCTGCTGGGCGACGCCGAGGAGGTCTGCGAAGACATCGTGGAGACGTTCGAGGAGATTCTGGGAGCGGACGTGGACGAGATCAAGCTCGGCTCGCAGACCCTGAACAACTCGATCGACTTCAACTCGCAGGTGGTGATCAAACCCTGCGTGAAGGTTAATCCACTTGTCATCGTGAATTCCGCGGGGATCATCGAAGCCGCCGCGGGTGCCTTGCTGTTCGACCTCGATCGCCAGTTGAAGGTTGGCGATCAGGTCACGGGCGGACAGATCACGGTGGGCCCCATACGCAACGATGCGCTCTCCAGCATCCACATCTCGGCTCGCGGCGGTACGCTCAAGGGTGCGCCGGTCATCAGCTTCGACGCCGGCTTCGATTCGATCCAGGTCTCGAACGCCTCCGGCAAGGACCTGGTGCTGTCCGATATCGAGACGTTCAACCGCAGTCTGCCGAAATCGGCACTGTACGTCGCGGCGGGCAACGCCCGGGAGTTCCGCTACCAGTTGGCGGCAACCGGAGTGGACACGCGGATCGACGTGGCAAGCACCGGCACCGGACAGGTGATCCTGCGGGGGATGATCGCGAACCCAGGCGGCACAACGCGGATCCTTGCCAACCGAAACATCGTGGCCGACGGGAGTCTCGCTGAGATCAACACACGATTGCTGGAAGTTGCCTCCACCGCAGGCTCGGTCGGCCGCGCAGGGCAACCGTTGCCCCTGCTGTTCCCGGCAACCGATCCGGCGAAGATGGGCAATGCTCTCGCCGCCAGCGGCATCACCTCCGCTCGCGGCAGTTCGGGCATCTTCCTCAAGGTGGCCGGCCGCTCGATCGAAGGTCGACCGGCGAACCTGCGTATCGACCAGATCGTCTCGCCTGCCGGCCCTGTCGATATCCAGATCGTGAACTCCGAGGAACTGCTGCTCGACAAGACGTTCAAGCCGCTGATCCGCACGATCGGCAGCAGGACGCTGGTGGATAACGTCAGCGTCGGCACGCCTCAGTCGTCGCAATCGCTCGCGATCCGTACTCCGCAATCCGTGCTGAGGAACGACGTGCGGCTGGGGACCAACGTGGCCGTCTCGGGACAGTTGGCGGTTCGCGGCGACCTGCAGGTGGATCTCGGCGCGTCCGCGACGATGCGAGTCGGATCGGTGAACCTCGGCGAGGGCAGTCGCCTGGACCTGATCGCTTCCTCGGGCTTCGGACAGCGTGGCGAGACATCGCGCGTCGTCATCGGTCCCGGGCAACGTTCGGGCCAGTTCGCATCGCTGCCCGAAGTGGGGTCCGAGATCGGCTTCGGAGTGTTCGTCAGCCAGTTCGCCGGTTCCAACAGTCCGGTCCGCTAC
>JBIIEC010000616.1:0-2792 GCA_044238045.1 Pirellulaceae bacterium
GTTGGAGTGCCCGTTACCGTTGCCGTTGCCGTGTCCGTTGCTGGCGGACGAGTCGGCTCCGTGCTTGTCGCCGTTCTTCTCACCGTGCTTGTCGGCCGTCTTGGCGGCGGGCAGGGCGATGCTGGCGACCGGCGACGCCTCGGACTTGGAACCGTTGGTGGGCAGTCCCAGGGTGGCTTCCCGGTAGCCGGTGATGAAGGACAGGCCGAGCCAGCGGAAGATGTAGTCCACAAGGCTCTTGGCGATCCGGATGTCCGGGTTCGTCGTGTAGCCCATCGGCTCGAAACGGGTATGCGAGAACTTGTTCACCAGCACTTCCAGGGGCACGCCGTACTGCAGGCTCATCGAGACCGCGGTGCCGAAGCTGTCCATGAGGCCGCCGATGGTGCTGCCTTCCTTGGCCATGGTGATGAAGAGTTCGCCGGGCCGGCCGTCGTCGTAGAGGCCGACCGTGATGTAGCCTTCGTGGCCGTTGACGTTGAACTTGTGGGTGACCGAGCGGCGCGTGTCGGGCAGACGCTCGCGGCGCGGCCGGCTGGTCTCCTTGGCCGCCGACTTGTCGCCCTCCGTGGAAGTCGACAGCGGCTGGCTCTGCTTGGACCCGTCGCGGTAGATGGCGAGGGCCTTGAGGCCGAGTTCCCAGCCCCAGCGGTAGGCTTCGGCAATCTCGTCGGCCGTGGTGTTGGCCGGCATGTTGACCGTCTTGGAGATCGCGCCCGAGAGGAACGGCTGGGCAGCGGCCATCATGCTGACGTGGGCCTGCCACGCGATGCTCCGCTGGCCCTTGGCCGGCTTGAAGGCACAGTCGAACACCGGCAGGTCGTCGTCCTGCAGCTCCGGAGCTCCCTCGATTGTGTCGTTCGCCTTCAGGTAGGTGACGATGTCCTCGGTCTGCTTCTGCGTGTAGCCCAGGTTGCGGAGCGCCTCCGGGACCGTGCGGTTGACGATGGTCAGCATGCCGCCGCCCGCCAACTGCTTGTACTTGACCAGCGCGATGTCCGGCTCGATACCCGTCGTATCGCAGTCCATCATGAAGCTGATGGTGCCGGTGGGGGCGAGCACGGTGGCCTGGGCGTTGCGGAAGCCGTGTTGACGACCTTCCTGCAGGATCTGGTCCCACAGGTCGCGAGCGGCCTCCTTCAGGTAGCCCGGTCCGGAGTCGTTGATCTGGTCGACCGCCTGGCGGTGCATGCTCATGACCCGCAGGAATGGCTCCTTGTTCTCGGCGTAGCCATCGAACGGTCCGACCGCCGCTGCCAGCTCGGTGCTGGTCAGGTTGGCCGCTCCGTGCAGCAGGGCCGTGATCGAACCGCAGACGCCGCGGCCGGCATCGGAGTCGTAGGCCATGCCGCTGGACATGAGCAGGCTGCCGAGGTTGGAGTATCCCAGGCCCAGGGGGCGGTACTTGTGGCTGTTCTCGGCGATCCGGTCCGTGGGATAGCTGGCGTGGTCGACCAGGATCTCCTGGGCGATGAAGTACAGACGGCAGGCCGCCAGGAATCGTTCGTGATCGAACGAACCGTCGGCATGGCGGAACTTCATCAGGTTGATGCTGGCCAGGTTGCAGGCCGTGTCGTCGAGGAACATGTACTCCGAGCACGGGTTGCTGGCGTTGATGCGACCGGAGTTCGGGCAGGTGTGCCAGCGGTTGATTGTCGTGTCGTACTGCACGCCCGGATCGCCGCAGTGCCAGGCGCACTCGGCCATCCGCTGCAGCATGTAGCGGGCCTTGAAACGCGGGCCCTCGTGGTGCGAATCGGTGACCCACCGCGTGGCCCACTCGCCATCCTGCTGCACGGCGTGCATGAAATCGTCGCTGAGCCGCACCGATAGGTTCGCGTTCTGGAAGAGGATCGAGCTGTAGGCTTCGCCGTTGAAGTTCGACTCATAACCGCCCTTCTCGATCAAGCAGTGGGCCTTTTGCTCTTCCTTGTGCTTGCACTCGATGAACTCCATGATGTCCGGATGCCAGTCCTTGAGCGACTGCATCTTGGCGGCGCGGCGGGTCTTGCCGCCCGACTTCACCACGGCCGCGATCTGGTCGTAGACCCGCATGAACGAGAGCGGGCCCGAGGGGCGACCGCCGCCGGACAGCTTCTCGCGGTGCGAGCGGATGCTGGAGAGGTCCGTGCCCGTGCCGGAGCCGAACTTGAAGAGCATCGCTTCGCTGGTCGCCAGCCGCATGATGTCTTCCATGTTGTCTTCAACGCTCTGGATGAAGCAGGCCGAGCCCTGGGGGAACTCGTACGGGTTCTCGGGCTGCGTCACCGTCGAGGTGTCCGGATCCCAGCGCCAGTTGCACTTGGCACCCGTCACGCCGTACATCGGATAGAGGCCCACGTTGAACCAGACGGGCGAATTGAACGCTCCATGCTGGTGCAGGCACAGCCAGGTCAGGTCGCGATAGAACCGCTCGCCGTCCTGGGCGGTCGCGAAATACCCGTCCTCAATGCCCCAGTCGGCGATCGTCCGCGTCACGCGGTGGATCAGTTGCCGGACGCTGTACTCGCGTTCCGGAGTCCCGTTCTCGCCGTAGAAGTACTTGCTGACCACGACGTTCGTCGCCAACTGGCTCCAAGTGCTCGGCATCTCACAGTTCGTCTGCTCGAAGAGCACCTCCCCGTTCTCGCCCTTGATGGCCGCCTTGCGGACCTCCCACTCCACCGTGTCGAACGGATCGTTGACCTGCCCGGGGCAGAAGCGGGTGTCGATTCGCAGGCCGTTGCGGTTCTCCTTGACGCGGGGAGACGACTTGCGGGGGGAATAGCCAACACTTGCAGTTGCCATCCAGT
>JBIIEC010000617.1:0-2790 GCA_044238045.1 Pirellulaceae bacterium
CCGGTATCTCGCTCCGGTCCATGCGAAGCGACGCTCATGCGCGAAAAGAACTCGGCGCCTTTCGACTCATCGATCAAGTGGAACAGCACGGCCGCCATGCCGCACTTGCCGTTATCCTCGTGAGTCTCAATCCACGGATGATGATCGCCGTAGGGAATCGCCCCCTTGCCGATGTAGAATCGCATCAGCCGTTTGCTTCGTTCGATGGCTTGGTCCAACGCTGGATCCTTGACGCCGGCCTCGCGAGCCAGCACCATCGAGATGGTCAGCGGCAACCCGGGTGAATTCATCATTCCGTAGCCATACAGTCGTCCGTCGGGTCGGGCGAACCGGTGTCCCCATGAACCAACCGCGCTCTGGCCGTGGGCGGCTTCCAACGCCAGTCGTGTCAGGCCCGGCATGACCGAATCATCGCCCGTTGCGATCTTGTATTCGGCGACGAACATCATGATGTAGCCGTAGTACCATGTTTCCATCCCTTGAGTCTGGAAGTTCGCCGCCCAGTCGGCCTCCCGCTTGATCAACGGCAGGTAGCTGGGGTCGCCGCTGGCCAGCAGTGCGAGTCCATTGAGCGATCGAGGGATCGGGTCCAACCGCTCCGCATAGGAAGGATCCGTCATCCGCGCGGCGAGAGCCTTGCAACCTCGTTCCAGCAGTAGTGCGGACTTAGGACAATCGTAGGGTGCGGTAACGCTGTAGCTTCCGAGCACCGGAAGCTTCACGACGACATCCGTCGCCTTGCCCGCGCGCCAGCGTGTCAGCCGCAGCGTACCGTTGTCCGCCTCGGACTCGGCAGCGGTCAGGGCCTTGCCCATTTCGGTGCGAGGGTCGTGGGAAAAATGCGATCCTCCCACGCCGAGGATCACATCGCCGACCGCAAGGATCCCGTCCGCCGGAGTCCCCTTCTCCACCTGCGTAATCACGATCTGGCGTGCATCCGACGTCACGAGCGTGTCACAAAACATCCAGCCTCTTGCGCCCGTCGCACCGAGGTTCCAGTCATGCCTGGCATCGGCGGGTATCCTCGCCCCTTGTGTGAAATCGGGCACCTGCGTCTCTGCGTCAACGTCCGCGGCGAAACACGCGCCGCTTCCCGCGATTGCCACGGCGAACGCCAAGAGTATCAGTTGGACCTTCATACCAATCACTTCCTAGCATGTTGCAGTTCGGCTCTTGTCGTGACCACATCCTGGCTGGCAACGACGAACGCGGGGGCCTTGGATTCCCGGGGCTGTCCTGAGGCGAGGCAGATACACTCCGACACGGCTTGAATCGACCACCACTTATCGAAGAAGACTCCGTGCCCGCATCGCCCGCGACCAATCGCAAGTAGACACGACAAGGCGGATGGGATCCAGTGCCCCGAAAGAAAGGTCGTGGAACACCAGCAAGGCGTCTACATGGAGTGCAAATGCCAATCCCGTGTCACTCCAATTCACCGCCACAACCGTCGGCCACTCGTGGCAAGGGAGCGTGGCGATTGCCGGGGACTACAGGATCGCGTGAATCGGGGTGCCGTGGTCCAGTTCCAGTCGCTTCCGGCCAGGAATCTCCAGGTGGCGAGATTCCAGCCCCAGTTGATGCAGCACCGTCGCATGCAGATCGGTGACATAGTGTCGATCTTCGACGGCATGGAAACCGATCTCGTCGGTCGCTCCATGAGCGATCCCGCCTTTCACTCCTCCGCCTGCAAGTGCGACAGAGAACCCATAGGGATGGTGGTCGCGTCCATCGGAATTCTGGAAACCGGGCGTACGACCGAACTCCGTACCAATCACCACCAGGGTTTCCTCCAGCAGCCCTCGCTGCTTCAGGTCTTTCAGCAAGGCCGCGATCGGCTGATCCACCTGCCCGCACAATTTGGCGTGGTTCGCCCTCAATCCACCGTGGGCGTCCCACTCTCCCCCACCTCCATTGCTGCCGTGGAACAGCTGTACAAAGCGGACGCCCGACTCCACGAGCCGACGGGCGACCAGGCACTGCTGCCCAAACGTCCGCGTCGATTCCTGGGCGAGGCCGTACATCGCCTGCGTCGCCGCCGTCTCCGCGGAGAAGTCGATGACGTTGGGCAGCGCGGACTGCATGCGGAACGCCAGTTCATACGACTTCATGCGGGCCTTCAGCGCAGCGTCATCCGGATATTCAAGTGCGGAGAACTGATTCAGTCGCCGGAGCAGCTCGAACTCACCCAACTGCTCCTCGCGATACACGTCCGCGCCAGGAGTCGCAAACGGCAGAGGGCTATTGGGGTCGACGTTCAACTGGATCCCCGCGTGTTCCGGCCCGAGGTAGTTCGCGCCGTGGGCTCCAACACCTCCGCAGCAGTCAGCGATGGGAGTGCCGATCACGCAGAAGCTCGGCAGGTCGTCGTTGAGCGATCCGAGTCCATAATGCACCCAGGAGCCGATCGTCGGAAACTGGCCCTCCAGGGCGTGACGCCCCGTATGAAACTGCAACTGGGCACCGTGATTGTTATCGGTGGTCCACATGGAGCGTACGATCGCCAGGTCGTCCGCCATCCCGCCCACGTGGGGCCACCAGTCGCTGATATCGAGCCCACTTTGCCCACGCCGATGGTGGCCGACCTGCATCGGATAGAGCTTCGGATGGCTGTGATGCAGCCCCGCCACGAACTCACGTAAGTTCTTCTTCAGGTAAGGCGAATCGAGCGTACTCTTGAACGGCGTCTCGTCGATCGACATGCCAGCATACTTATTGAGCGCGGGCTTGGGATCAAACGACTCCATCTGCGACATGCCGCCGACCAGGAAGATCCAGATAACGCTCTTG
>JBIIEC010000238.1:0-9491 GCA_044238045.1 Pirellulaceae bacterium
GAACGCCGTCGCGGTTGGAATCGACGAAGATGAATCCGGAGACGCCGCCCGGCACGAAGTTCTGCACGGTGACAGTGACCGTCGCGGTGGACTGGCCGCCGTTTCCGTCACTGATCGTGTAGTTGAACGTCTCGGTGCCGGTGAAGGCAGCCTTGGGCGTGTAGCGGATCTTGCCCGCCTCGATGACCGCCGTGCCGCCGTTGGAGGTCGTGCCGACGCTGGCGATCGTCAGTGTCTCGCCGGTATCGGGCGTGGCCGAGTCGTTGGCCAGGACGTCGATTAGGATGCTGCCGGTGGAGAGCTGCATCGAGGCGGTGTCGTTGACGGCCGTGGGGACGTCGTTGACACCCGTGACGTTGACCGTGACGGTTCCCTCCGCCGTGCGCGGGTCGGGCTGGCCATTCGTGGTTCCGTTGTCGCGGACGACATACTTGAAGGAGAGGCTGCCGACGAAGTTCGTGGCGGGTGTCACGGTGATGTTGGTGCCGTTGAGCACCACGGTGGCGCCCTGGGTGGCGTCCTTCACCTCGATGACCGTCAGCGTCTGCGACGACTCGTTCGGGCCCGGCGAATCATTGGCGGTGAGCACGCTGGCCGGAATGGTCAGCGGCGTGTCTTCGGGCGTGGTCCGGACATCGGCCACCGTCACCGGCGCGTCGTTCACTTCGGTGATCGTCAAGTTCACGCGGGCCGTGGCGGTCCCACCGTTGCCGTCGTCGATCGTGTAGGTGAAGCTGTCGGTGCCGAAGTAGTTGGCGGTGGGCGTGTAGTTCAGCGCCTTGTTGTCGGCCGAGATCGACACCGTTCCATGCTCGGGCGTGCCCGTGGCGGTGATGCGCAGCGTCTCGGAGGTGTCGGATCCGGTGCTGTCGTTGGCCAGCACGTTCAGCGATGCCGCCTGCGCGTCTTCGGCGATCGTGAATGCGTCATCCAACGCGACCGGCGGATCATTGGTGTTCGCCACCGTCATGCGGACCGTCGCCGTGGACGAGTTGCCGTTGGCATCGGTGATGGTGTAGGTGAACTCGTCCGAACCCGTGTAGTTCGCGGTCGGCGTGTAAAGAATGCGCTGGTTGTCGCCCGATCGCGTGGCCGTGCCATGGCTGGGGGTGCTCACCGCGGTGATCGACAGAGCCACTCCGGCCGGCACGCCGATGTCGTTCGCCAGGACGCTGAGCGACGAACCGCTGCTGTCCTCGAAGACATTGAACTCGTCGTCCACGGCGAACGTCTTGTCGGCGACCTGGAGCGAGACCGAGCCGAACGTCATCTGTTCGGCCCGCAAGGCGGTCGAGAGGCCGAACAGGGTGGTATCGAGCAGCGGGGTCTCGTCCGCGGGATCGCTGGTGAACGTGATGCTGCCGCCGCCGGTGGCCTTCATCGGGACCGAGAACAGCAGCTGCTCTCCCCCGCCCAGCGGGTTTGTACCCGCAGTGGCTCCGGCGTCGTCGATGACCCCCGCGTTGGTCGTGGATCCGAAACGGGCGTTCGCGTAGTTGGCGGCGAAGTTGATCGGTCCGGTCACCTGGACCTTGCTGGCGGGGTAGTTCACGTCAAGGTAGGCCGAGAAGACGCCGCGCAGGTCGACGCTGTCGTCGCGAAGGTCCTGGACGAAGACCTGCAGCTGGAAGTCCTGGCCCGTGGCGAGGGCGTCGATGGCGTTTCCGCTGCCGTTGGAAACCTGCAGCCGATACCGCATCAGTTCGATGGATTCGACATCGACGCTGAGTGCCTGGGCACGCGTGTTGCCGGCGGCATCGGCGGCGACGATGGAGAACGCATTCACGCCGGACTGGGCCGAGCTGGGGGTCCAGTTGAGCACGCCGGTGGTGGCATTCAGCTGGGCGTTTTGCGGGCCGTCCTGCAGCGAGTAGCGGAAGCCGTCGTCGCCTTCTTCCGGGTTCTGCGCGTCGTAGGTGATCGCCGTCCCCACCACGCCCGTCGTGGGCGGCGTGGAGGTGAAGGCCGGGGGAGGGGTCTGGTCGAGCGTCACGACCAGTACTGACGATTCGGCGCTGGCCACGTCGTTGACATACTGGACGGCCGTGATGTCGTACGCTCCATCTCCCAGTGCCGACAGGTTGCTGGAAGTGATGATCACCGAGTCGCCCAGGGCCGAGGCTTCGCCGATGACTTCGCCGTCGGCCAGCAGCTCGACCAGCGCTCCGCTCGTCACGCCTTCCACGCGGAACACGAGTTGGCTGGCGTTGGTCAGGTTATCGGTGTTCGAGAAACCCGTGTCGCTGGCGTCCAGCAGGTCGACCGACGTCGGCCCCTGGGGCAGCACTTCGACGGAGATGAGCTGGGAGTCGTACGGGTCCTGGGTGTTGGAGGTCGTGGCGGGACGCACCCGCACGGTGGCGGTCGCCGTGCCGACGAAACCCGCTTTGGGAGTCGCCCGCACCGCGCCGGTCGTGGCGTTCACTTCCAACGTCAGATTCGTGCCGTTGATGCCCGAGTACTGGACCGCGTCGCCCTCGACGTCCTGCGATGTCAGCTGGAAATCCAGCGGCGTGTTGACGCTGGTCGACAGCGGTGGGATGTCGTTGAGGAACGGTCCTCCGTTGATCGTGTCCGGCGTGATATTCACGGCGAACGTGTCCACCGCCTCGTGCCCCTCGGCGTCGCGGACCTTGACCGTGACATTCGCCGAGCCGGTCGCTCCGGGGACCGCCTTGAGCATCACCAAGCTGTTCTCGACATCCTGCACGACGTCCACCGAATTCATGGTAATGGTGATCGAGGGCACGCCGGAGGTGTTCGTCTTGACGTTACTGATGTTGTCGCGGTTCTTCTCGCCCTCGATCAGCAGGCCCCAGATGGAGTGGTTGAAGTCCAGCCACCGCGTAGGGCCTTCGGTGACGAAGAACTGGGAGTTGTTGGTGTCGTCGGCCGACTTGGCCATCGACAGCAGGCCCGTCTGGTTGTGCTGCAGATCGACGTGGAACTGGTCGTCGAAGTCCGGCAGGTCGGAACCGCCGGTGCCGTTTCCGTTCGGGTCGCCGCCCTGGATCACGAAGTCGTTCAGGACGCGGTGGAAGGTGAGTCCATCGTAGAAGTCATCGTCGGCCAGCGTGGTCATCCGTTCGGTGACGCGCGGGGCCTTGTCGTCGAACAGTTGGAACAGCATCTTGCCGAAGCCGTTGACGTCGATCTGCATGCTGCGGTTCCCCTGCGGGATGGCCGCCGTCAGCAAGGCCGGATTGTCGATCGTGACTTCGTAGGTGAGCGGACCTTCGTTGGGATCCCAGCCATCGAGGGGCACGAACAGAGGTGAGCCGTCGAGCAGGCCCTTGTCGGGGATCGCCGTGAGGTACGGCGAGTTGCCTTGCGGGATGGCGATGCCGGACGCGGTGGCGATGGCCTGCAGCGTCTGCTGGCCCTGCAATCGCGTGCCATTCGCGAACACCCAGGTCGGGTAGCTCTCGATGTTGTTGTCGATGGCGATCTGGTTCGGAGTCCGGTCGGGGTTGGTCACTTCGATGTAGGGCAGGTAGTTCTGGCCGTCCTCGAACAGTTCCTTGGTGGCCGTGCAGTGCGAGCACCAGTACGCTCCGTAGAACTTCGCGCCCGACTGCGTGAGCGCCTTGGCGAAGGCCACCAGGTCGTCCGCCTTGGGGCTGTTATCGACGACGTTCAGCGTGGCCTTGGTTTCGAAGTTAATGTCCGTGGCCGGGATGGCGGCCGTGCTGCCGTAGAGCAGCACTTCGTGCGCGGGGAGCAGGTCCGGACCATCGGCGGAGAACTTCAGCTGGCCGGCCTTCTGCGCCTTCATCCGCAGCGTGATGATCGTCTGCTCCGTCGCGCCCGTGGGCGACAGTTGCGAACTGATGGCGCCGATCTCGTCCAGCAGACCGTCGGTCAACGTGCCGGACGTGGCCGTGTTGAACTTGTCGTTGAAGACCAGCGAACCCACGGCGTCGGCCAGCGCAGCGTCATAGGTGACGTCGAGGTAGGTCGAGAACACGCCCGCCTGTCCCGCGGGGATGAGCGACGTGGGACGGGTGTCCTTCACGCGGACCCGCATCAGGAACTCGTCGCCCACGTTGGCCTCGGTGATCACCGCGCCCGACAGGTTCGTCATGTCGACGGTCACGCGGATCGGCTTGTTGCTGAGCACGCCGCCACCCAGGGGCGAACCGCTGATCACGAGATCCTGGCGGATGAACGCCTCCGCGAGGTTCAGCTGGGCGACAGGACCGAACGACAGCGATGAGAAGCCATTGGCGTCGAGCTTGAATAGCTTCGTGTCCGAATCAATGTCGAACGGTCCGCTCAGGTTCGTGGCGGGGCTGCGCGTGAAGATGCCGCTCTTGGAGACGATTTCCAGGGTGGTGAGCGCGGTGGATGTGTCGACGCGAACGACGCCGGTTGTGGCGTTGTAGATGACGTTGGTGCCCGCTCCGATCTGGATGCTCACGTCCCCCGGCTCGCCCTCCGCTTCCAGCGACTGCGTCGCAGGGATCGCCGCGAGGGGGGCGCGGAGCACATCGGTAATGGCCGGCAGCTCCAAGGTCGTGTCAACCTCGTCCGTCGACGAAGCCGCGAGCGGCACCGACGAGGCGGATACCTGGGTGACGGGAGCCACGGCGGAAAGGACCTTGGAGGCCGGAGCAAGGCCACCAAGGCTCGAGTTCGCCTGGCCGGCGTGCGAGAGCAGAGCCGTGCCGCCGCGGCTCAAGGCCGCGAACAGCGCCGCCGGACCGAGCGCCACGCCGGTATCCACGGCCATCAGCATGCGTGCCTCCAGCGACTCGCTCGACATACGCAGCGACGCTCGGTGACCGACCCGCGCGCGGGTCGTCGGCCGACGGAATCTCTTCAAGGAACCAAAGCCAAGGCGTCGCAGGGACTGGAACATGTTTTTCAGTTCTCCGTGTCAGTCAGGCACCACGTGGGAACTTCCGTGAGGAACGAAGGTCGAACCGTCCTGGCACCCTGGAATGGGTGGACCTTCGCAGGTGGGTGGGCATCTCTCCGGCCGTGCCACGCAGGGGCCGCGGATGCGCACTCACCAGTTGCTAACTTTTGAATACTCGAAGCTCTCCGGAACCCGCCAAGCGGCATTTCGGAATGCCCCGGGGGACCCTTCGAGGTTCCGTGCGCCCGAATCCGTACTCGCCTGCCGCACGGCGGCAACGGACCCCGACGCTTTATCCTAGGACGGTTTCCCGACAGCAGCGGCTCGCTTCGGGCAACGATTCCCACCCGACCAGCCGCTCGGAACACCCGGTCAACGGGAGAACCTGCCGGGTCGACACGGGACTCCACGAGTAACGCGACAGGGCATCGGTGAGTCCGCAGCGAAAGCGACCGGAAGGTCAGGCTAATCGCGTTCACGAATCGTTGCAAGTAAAACCGCAGCCCAGGCCGCCATCGAGGTGACGACGCCGAAACGGTTGCAGCGGTCGCACCCAGCGCACCACGTTGCGAAAAAACATCGCCTCGCTCGGTTGTCGCGGCCGAGCAGCGAGTCCCGCGCCTCGGGCTTGTCTCCTTGTTCGACCCTACGAATGGTTCGACGAGAAAGGTCGCTTTGCCTTGCCTCGCCTTGTGGATAGTCACAGTCGTAGCGGGGCCAATCCGGGGAAAGTACCCGACGACGATCTATTTTGTTGAACGGTTCTGCCGGGATGAATAGTCTAGACAGTTGGGGGCCGGCCTGCGTCCTGCGTAGAATGTGCGTCGAGTCCTGACCGCTCCCCTGGGCAGGGGGCCAGCGCAGGATCCCTCGGCGGATCCCTGTTCACGATGATTGACAGGTCCATCCGCGGCCCCCACGCTCCGCTTCCTCCGCATGGTGTTGCGAGGTCTTACGCATGTCCGTTTCCCGGTCGTACGATTCGAACCAGCGCGATGGTCTCTCCCTTTCCGGGCGGCCGGCGGGGCAACGCCGCGCGGGTACGTCAGGCGGGCGGCCGCCGGCAGGTCGCCGAGCCAGAGGCCGGTTGCGGCGTTGGGCCTGCGAGCGACTGGAGGAACGGACGCTGCTGTCGTCGGTGCCCCTCGGCGCGACCAACCGGGACTTGAGCGAGTTCATGATCGGCACCGTGCTGGTCACGACCGTGCTCATGGAGTCGAACGGGACGCTGGATCCCGACACGCAGAACTGGACCCAGTGGGAGATCGACTGGCAGAAGCATCGGTTCTTCGAAGCCGCGAAGTGGTGGGAGACCGTGTTCAACAACCAGGGGTCGCTCCATTCGCTCAAATTCGAGTTCGACTTCACCTATCTGGAGAAGCCGTTTTCGACGAAGTACGAGCCGATCTCGCGGGTTTCGCACGAAAACATCTTGTGGGTGAGAGAGTTCCTCGAGGCGAACGGATATCAGTCGGACATCGGGACCCACAACCTGATCCTCCAGTTCAACCATGACCAGCGGGTGAAGCACAACGCGAACTGGTCGTTTACCACGTTCGTGGTGGACGCATCCAGTGCGCCGGGTTTCCAATTTCCGCCGGGGGGGCTCCGCAACGCCTTCGCGTACCCGGGGGGGCATTACATCGTGACCCATAGCATGCGCCCCGAGGCGACGATTGCGCACGAGATAGCCCATATGTTCTGGGCCATGGATGAGTACGAGGGGGGCTCGAGCTACACGGCCCACCGAGGCTACTACGACACGCAAAATACCAACGCGGTGACGGGAAACCCGGACAGGTCCAAGCGTGAGTTGAGCATCATGGAAGACATGAATATCGCCTGGGTGGAGTACGCCGTTTCGCAATCGGCTCGGGAGACGATCGGCTGGCGGGACAGTGACGGCGACCGGATCTTTGACGTCTTGGACGTTCCGTTGGAACTGACCGGCAGCGGTTCCCAGGATCCGGTGACGAAGGCGTTCTCGTTCGCAGGGACCACGAAGGTGGGGACGCTGAGGAACCAGAATTCCATGGGCTGGCGACACGACATGACCATCAACCGCGTGGGGCGGATCGAGTACCGATTCGACAACGAGCCCGAGTGGAAGACGGCGGTCGCGGTGGGCGAATACACGGCGGATATCAACCTGCAGGTGGACGTGCCGGCGGGGGCGACGTGGATCGAGCTGCGGGCGGCCGAGCAGACCCTGCCGCTTTACTCTGAAGTGATCCGGCAGGCGGTCGTCAGTGAGACGGCGTCGCCATGGTGGAATCGTCGCGAACCCCTGGACGTGAACGACGACCAGCAGATCACTCCGCTGGACGCCCTGCTGGTTGTCAACTACCTGAACCTGAATGGAGCGGGCGTGCCCGTTGCCGGCGAGACGGCTCCGCCCTACATCGATTGCAACGGCGACCGCGTCATTGCTCCGATTGATGCCTTGATCGTGATCAACCGCTTGAACCAGGACGCCGCCGTTGGGCAGGCGTCCGCTGTGCTCGCGATGTCCTCATCGCCGGTCGACGCGTTGGCCGGCGTTTTCGGCGAGGGAGAGAACGACCAGTCGATCCTCGCGGAGGCCGCCGTCGCACTGGCTTCCCGCTCCCACAAGGCTCCCCTAGGTTCGGCGGAAGATGCACGCGAACCATCGCTGCTGCCAACACGTACTGCCGCAGGTCCGACGGTGGGATCCGTGGTCAACGCACCTGAATCATGGCTCACTCCAACTCCGTTGATCGCGGCATCGAACGCCGATCGCCACTGGTGTGAAGCCTGGGAGTGGCTCCGGACAAGCGACGAAGCCGCGGAGGATTCGGCGGAGGATGCCGAGGTTGGATTCGACTGGGCGACGCTTGTCCAGACGGTTCAGCAGTCGGGACGGCTGTCCGGTTGATCGGGCCTGCTTCGATCGGGCGGGCAACTCCCCGGGCTGATCACTGGAACAATCCGCGCGGCGGACCTATGATGGGTCGATGGGTGCGGGCCTTGCCGGATCGCCTTGGGCAGGGCGACGGGCGGTGTGCCTGAGCTGCTGAGACCCCGAGGCCTATCCGGCTCCGCCCGCACGATCGTCGTCCTCTGGAAACCATGAGGCAATCTGCGAATGCACTTCGATTGGGGCAGGCTCCTGAAACCGTGGAACTGCGGAATTGCAGAAGTGTTCGCTGACGCGCCGTCCGCTCCAGCGTCCTGCCGCCGTTCTCCGTCGGCGTCTCGCACGCGGGGGCGGCGACCGACGCTGATGCTCGAATGTCTTGAACGCCGAGCCATGTTGGCCGCCATCGACATGACCGACCAGGAGCAGCTGCTGCTGGAATTGGTGAATCGCGCTCGCGCCAACCCGGAAGCCGAAGCGGCACGGTACAAGATTGAACTCAACAAGGATCTGAAACCGGACGAGATTTCGAAGGATGCCAAGCAGCCGCTGGCGCCGCATCCCGCGCTGATCGCGTCGTCGCGTTTTCATTCCCAGGAGATGCTCGATGGCGACTGGTTCGCTCACGACAATCCGGTGAATGGCGATGGTCCCTCCGACCGGGCGCGGGACGCCGGGTATCCCGTGGGAGCGGGCGAGAACATCGCCTGGTTCGGCACGCCCGGCAAGCTGGAGAAGGACGCCGAGGTCTATCGCCGCCACGAGGCGCTGTTCCTGAGTCCTCCGCACCGCACGAACATGATGACGGCCGGCTATCGGGAGATCGGCAACGGCATCAAGTTCGGGATGTACGAGAAGCTGTACTCGATCATGGTCACCGAAAACTTCGGCAACCGTGGCGGCGAGTACTTCATCACTGGAGTTGCGTTCACGGACCGGGTGCAGCAGGATGATTTCTACACGATCGGCGAGAGCTTGCCGTCGCTGACCGTGACGGCTCGTCGGGAACGTGACGGAGCGACCTACACGACCACGACCGGGTCCTCCGGCGGATACGCGCTGCAGTTGGGTACGGGCATCTACACGGTCACCGCCACCGGGGCCGGCTTGTCCGCGCCCATCAGCTTTTCCGGCGTCACCATCTTCAATAGCAACGTCAAGGTCGACTTCAATGCGCGCGAATCGGTGGCCGGGACACTGGCCGGAGTCGTCTTCGAAGATCGCGACGGTAACGGCACGCGGGCGACGAACGAACCGGTGATGGCCGAGGGCGTCGTCTACCTTGATGTCAACGACAACGCCAGACGCGATCCTGACGAGTGGAACGTCAAGACCAACTCGCAGGGGGAATACCGATTCGCGCGACTCGCGCCGGGAAACTACAGCGTCCGTTACGAACTGGATGCGGGGCGCGAATTGACGGCTCCGAAGGATGTGAAACATTCGGTGACGCTGGCCAAGGGCGAGCAGCGGACCAATTTGGATTTCGGTTCGATCGTCGTCAACACGCGGCCCATCGCGGGAGCCGACCAGTTCACGGTGGAGAACGGTATCTGGGTGCCGATCAACATCTTCGCGAACGACCGCGATCCCGATGGAGAACTGGCCCTTGACCAGACCCACCTGGACACGAAGCCGACGCATGGCAGCGTCGCGATCGACCAGGAGGACTGGGTGGTCATGTATCGGGGAGACGGGAACTACGAAGGCCCGGACTTCTTTGAATACTCGTTGCGTGATCAAGAGGGACTG
>JBIIEC010000239.1:0-9477 GCA_044238045.1 Pirellulaceae bacterium
CGCTGGTTAGTGTCCGGGGTCGTACTGGACCGATTCACCGCGAGCGCGGGCGATGGCCAGCTGCAGGCTGCGCTGCACGAGCACACCTGTGACATGGACGCGGTACTCCTTGGTGCCGCGCATGTCGGTGATGGGGGAAGCCGCTTGACGCGCGGCGGCGGCTGCCTGTTGCAGCGTATCTTCGGTCGCCGGCTTGCCAGCCAGCGCAGCCGCGGCCTCCGCGGCCATGATCGGCGTCGGACCGACGGCCCCCAAGGCGATGCGCGCCTCGCGAATCGTCTGCTTGTCGTCCTCCAGCGTCACGGCCACTCCGACGCCCACCACGGCGATGTCCATCTCATTGCGGGGGATCAGCCGCCGGTAGTGCGAACCGGTGTGCGGCGCCGGCGCGGGGAAACGGATCTCGACGAGCAGCTCACCCGGCTGCAGCACATTCTTGCCAGGACCGGTGCAGAACGATTCGACGGGCACTTCACGCGTGCCGTTCGCTCCTGCGATCACGCAGACGCCACGCAGCGCCATCATGCTGGGGATGGAATCACCCGCGGGTCCCGAGTTGCAGAGATTGCCGCCGAAGCTCGCGCGGCTCTGGATCTGCACTCCTCCAATGATCGCGCAGCTGTCGGCCAGCGCCGTGTAGTCGCGACGTACGACCGCCAGTTCGCCGATGCGATAGCACGGCACCGCGGCACCCAATCGCAGACCGGACGCATCGGCGACCAGCACATTCAGCTCCGGCAGCTTCTTGACGTCGATCACCACCTCGGGCTGACGGCGGCCGATGCGTATCTGGTCGATCAGGTCGGTTCCGCCTGCGAGCGGCCGGGCGTGGCCGTTGTGCCGCGACAGGAGATCCAGGGCCTGGGACAGCGTCTTCGGCGATTCGTAGTCGAACGCGTGCATGGGGCATCCAATGCAAAGGGGCAAAGGGGCAAAGGGGCAAAGGCCGGGAGAGTTCAATCGCTGCGGCGGATTCGCGGCGCGAGGAGCGTCTTTCCGCAACAGGGGGGTGGGGAGCGCGAGGCCGTATTGTACCGAAACCCGGGGGCGATGCAATTTAAGCTTCCCGGCGGTGCTGTGCGTCTGCGGGCCGCGCGGCGGCGCGTGCGAGTCGGTCCTGGATGGCACGGCCGAGGCCTTCGAGCGGCACGGGCAGCGCCAGCAGGCCCTGCAATCCGGCGGCATCCATCCGTCGCATGGCGGCGAACAGTGCGGCCGCCGCTTCCCGCAGATCCCCCGCAGCCGACAACTCCTCCACCACCGACGGGCTTCCCGAGAGATCGCCGGGCCGCTGCAGGCAGAGCAGGCCCCAGCGTTGCCAGCCGCGTCGCGCCGCTTCAAACCCCGCCTCTTCGCCCGGCGCGAGCAGCGCGAGGGGCGTGGTGGGAGCGTAGTGCGAGGCGAGCATTCCCGGCGCGGCAGGCCGCTCGTCGGTGCCGCGAGCCGCCGGTTGCAGACGCACGGGGCCCACGACCGCTTCGAGTTCTTCGAGCGTCACGCCGCCCGGCCGCAGCAGCGTGGGGCCGTCGGGCCCCAGCGCCACCACCGTCGACTCCACACCCACCGGACACGCGCCGGCATCGATCACCCACGGCACCGCATCGCCGAACTCATCCCGCACATGCTGCGCGCGCGTGGGGCTGATGCGACCGAACCGATTGGCACTCGGCGCCGCGACCGGCACGCCGGCCGCGCGAATCAGTTGCTGCGCCACCGGATGCGCCGGAAAACGCACGGCCACGTCGGGCAACCCCGACGTGACCAAGTCGGGAATCACCTCCCGCTTCGGCAGCACCAGCGTCAGCGGTCCCGGCCAGAATCGCCGCATCAAACGTCGCGCGACCTCCGACTGAGACGCCACGACACGATCCACGTCGTCGATCGATCCGACATGCACGATCAGCGGATCAAAATGCGGGCGCGCCTTGAGTTCAAAGACCCTCGCCACCGCGCGCGGATCCAGCGCATTCGCGCCCAGGCCATACACCGTCTCGGTGGGAAACGCGACAACCTCGCCCGCGCGCAACCGGCGCGCGGCCTGCTCGATCTGCTCCATCCCTTCCGGCTGCTCGAAGAAACTCAGACTCACGGTCGCGCGTACACCTGGAAGCCGCGCCTGGCCCAGACCGCGCGGCTACTTCACCGGTCGATCCAGCAGGCATTCATGGACCGTCAGTGTATCATCGGGCCAGCCCTTGTCGCGGGCCGTATCGGCCCAGAAGCCGCGAAACAGCAGGCGAACGCGCACGCGAGCCGTGGACGCGGGAAAGGCGAACGTCTCGACGCGAGTCGATTGAGGTTCAAGACGGTTATCGGACAGCGTGCCGCCGGGTCGCCAGAATGGCTGCGGCGCGCCGGTCGCCGGATCCACCCATCGCCGCGCGAACACCTGCCCGGCCAAGCCGCGCAGGTCGCCCGCCGCGTCCGGCAGCCGCGGACCCGCTACCATCGCCAAGGGTTGCTGCGCGGCATCGAACGCCTCCACCACCAGCAGCAGATGCCGGTCGATGAACCCCGTCGGCACGCGATGGCCCACCTCCCGCGCCTGGAGCTGAACGCTGACCAAGGCAGCGTCCACGGCTACGGCGTTGGCGAACGCGGGACTGGGCGTCGCAGTCGCTGCCGATGCATCCGTCGCTCCCCACCGCGCCTCCAGCCCCAGGCACTGGCGAAGCATCGCCAGGCGACCGCCGGGAAGCATCTCGTGGCTGGCCAACGTCTGCGGATCGCGCTCCACGCCGCCCGCTCCCGGCGCGACATTCGTCAGCGCGCCGGACGGCCGCATGTGACAGTCCTGGCACTGCTTCCCCTGCTCACGCGCCGGACTCGCAAGCCACTCGGAGTACGTCGTGTAGACCGGCACGCCGAACACCGTCCCTTCATGGCACGATGCGCAGTAGCGGCTTTCGCGATAGATGGCCGCGTAACTGTCCTCGCCACGATCCACATCGTCCAGCGGTCCGAAGAACAGCTGCTCGCGCGGCGACTCCGGCCGCAGCAGCGCCAGCCCGAACCGGCCATGGACGAGACCAAGCGGCCCCGGCGACTCAGTCGACTCCAGTGTGTCAGACGACGCGGGCGATTCAGACAGTTTCGCCGCGGGCGCGATCAGCGGCGAGTCTTGCACCTTGTGGCAGAAGTCGCAGTGCACTCCCCGCGCGGCGACGGCGTCTACGTCACGAATGTCGCCGATCGCCAGGTGCTCCAGATCGGCGGACGGAGCATGGCACGCGGCGCAGACGCCCAAGCCTTCTGGATGTTCGGCAACCAGGCTCCACCCATGCTCCAGCTCGCCCTGCCAGTTGCTGCCCTCGTACAGGTTGAGGAATCGCCGATTCGCCGGGCCGCGGGCATGAGCCGACGCGTTCCACTGTTCGTGGATCTCGCCGTGGCAGTTGCCGCAGTTGCCGGGCCGCGTGGCGTCCGGGTCGGGATGCACCCAGGGGTAGTCTTCGTGGTCGAGCGTCGGCAGGGGCATGAGCTGGATGGAGAGGCGATCCTGCTTCCGCGCGGACCAAGGCTGGCTACCGATCAAGTAGCCTTCGCGCGATGCGGTGACGACAATCGGCGCATCCACGTCGGATGCCGCCGACCACGCGGGCGGAGCAGGCAGCTCGAACCGACCGCTGGCGTCGGTCTGCGCGGACAGTCGCGTCGACTGGTAACGCACGGTCGCATTCGGCAACGGCTGGCCCTGACTGGTGACGGTGCCGCGCGCGCCAACCAGGCGCGTGATGTCTGCAGACGTTGCGTCCTGCGTGGCCTTCTCGTGGTGCGGAGCATCCGTGGCGGGCCGCGATCGTCCACATCCGAACGCGAGACCAATCACCAACAGCAGTCCCATGAATCGCGTGGCAACGAGCAGCCGCGAGGCGCGGGCGGTGCGAGCGCGCAGGAGCGCAGCCCGGCGCATCGCGGATGCCTCCGCGCCGACCAGCGGCGTCGACCGAACTCTGCTCGCTGCCGCCTGCTTCACCACGATCAATGCCCGCTCCCCATCATCAATCGCTGTCTCCCGAATCGGCCGTCGCTCGTTTCCCCATTGCCTTCGCCAGCATGGAACGTCCACGGCGACTCGTCAACAGCCGCCGAGACGCGAGGCGGACCGTGGTGAGCGGGCAAGCGAAGTCACCGGTCCGTCTTCACGGAAGCATTCAGGGAAGATAGAGATACATGGCCATCTGGAGGAGCGCGTTGGCCAGATAGGCTTCGACGCACAGCAGTCCGGCCGCATGGAGCCACCCTTGTTGTCGCGCGGTCGGCCGCGCCAGCAGGCAGGCGATGACCAGGGCCATCACGGCCACGGGCAGATGAGTGCACCAGGGCCAGCGCAGCAGCTGATTGACCCAGGAATCATCGGCGGGCTGCAGGACGTGGAAGCACCAGGCGATCGCGACGCGGCCATGACTGCGGATCAGGAAGGTGGCGCCGAGCGCGAGGAAAAGCAGTTTGACGCGCGGCTCGAGTCGCCGGGACAGGAGCGGCACGATCCAGCCGGCGAGGGCCACGAGGGGACCCAGGCTTTCACGCTGCACGACCGCGTTGTAGGGCAACAAGGAGGCGGCGAGGCCCAGGGCGCTTCCCACGCCCAGCGAAAACAGCAGCCAGGCGCCCCAGGCAACCTGCCCGCGGAGCCGGCCAAGTTTCGCGCCAAGGACCAGGACCATACCCATCCAAGCGACACCGGTGGGGACGGTCCACAACGCCAGGTGCAGCAGCCAACTCGACTCAAAGCCGGGCGGAATGAAGCCGCGCACCGTGGCCAGGTAGATGGCGCAGCAGGCGATCCCCAGCAGCGCGTGCGGAAGGCCGGGGGGCGACGCGAGCCAGAGGGGCGGCGGCACCGGCGGCTCGGTCGACGGGAACGGCATGGCGAGCCCCTGCACTGCGGGTCGAGCCCGTGGCCTTCACCGCCGCGCGGCGTACACTTCGGCGAACTCCAGCACCCACGCGTCGATGCGCTGCGCGTACGATCCTTCGTCAACTTCGGGAATCAGCTGGAAGTGGCTGCGCGAGAAGACTTCGCGATTCTTGATCGTCGCCTTGCCAGTCAACTCGACCACGCCGAGCGACGAGTAGGGCCGGATGGACATTTCAAGACGTGTGTAGGAGTTACCGCGCCGGCCGCCGTCTCCCGGCGAGAAATCGTCACGGCTGCAGGCGGCACCCCAGCCTCGGTCGCCATACGTGGTCTCGAACTGAAACCCCGGAAAATGCTGGGGCAGCCGGCGCATGCAGTTTTCGATCTGCTCCGAAAACTTCAGCCGGTACTTGGTGTGCAGCTGCCGCAGCTCTTCCTCGCTCATCTGCTTTGCGCGTTCGGCCGCTTCACGATCCGTTCCTCGCTGAGCTCCGCGCTGGATCGCCTTCGCCATCTGATCGTCAAAGTTCGACATCGTCACAGGTTCTCGAACCAAAGTCGTCGCCCTAGCAGCTCCCCGTGTCCAGGCGCGTTCCCGAATCATAGCACTCCCGCACGGGAAAGACCAAAGGGGGCGAGGCGGGGGCAAGGCGGGAACGGAGCACGGCAGCCGGACATCGGTTCGGAAACTCACGTTCCCGGGAGTTTCAGCGGATGCGGCCGGTCTGCACGGCCGGCGACTCGTCGGGACGAATGGGAGCGATCTGGGCTTCCTGGACTTTCTGGCGGCGGACCTTGCGTACCACGATGCGCCACTTCTCCAGCTCCAGCACTTCGCCTGCCTGCACGGGCCGCTTCAGGTACGCGTTCACCCAATCGGCCAGCGTCGGCAACTCGGGCAGCGTCGACGCCATCTCGGGCGGCAGATCGGGCAGTTGGATGCCAGCCAGCGACTGCAGTTGTGACAGGTAGGTGCCGCCGCCCACCACCCAGCCGATGCCCGACTCCACCGCATGCACCGGCAAGCGGTCGAACTCGTCCTGGATCTCCCCCACCAACTCCTCCAGAATGTCCTCCAGCGAGATCAACCCGACCACGCTCTTGCGGGCATCTCGCACCAGCGCAATGTGCGTATGCTCGCGCATCAAGTGCTCCAGGCATTCCGCGATGGGCATCGAGTCGGACATGACGGGCAGCCGCCGCAGGATGGAACGGATGGACGGTTGTCGCGGGCTGAGTCGCAGCGCTGCGACGATGTCCTTCACGTTGACATAGCCGATGATCGTCTGCGGATCGTTGGGCACTTCGGTGACGGGAAACCGGGTGTGCATGTCGAGGTGCGCGGCGACAAGGTTTTCGGAGAGCGTCGCGTTGAGGCTGAGCGTGCTGATGTGTTCCGCGGCCAGCATGATTTCGCGTACGGGCCGCGCGGCCAGCGCGGTGGCGCCCAGGATGATGCTCTCCTCGCGATGGCCGATGAGGCGCGAGGCCCGGGCGAGCGCGGCGGAGGCGCGGAGTTCCTGGATCTCCGCGGTCGGAGAGAGCGAGGGGCCGTTGGAGTTCATCCGCCGCTCGCCCCAGGACATCACGCCGTTGACCATGGTTTCGAACAGCCAGACCGCGGGCCAGACGCTGAGCGAGAACCAGTGCATGGGCTGGGAGAGCGTGAGGCAGACCCATTCGCTGTTGCGGAGCGCGAAGACCTTGGGCACCAGCTCCCCGAACGTGATCGTGACCACCGTGAGCGGCAGGACGACGACGAGGATGGCGAGCACATCGGCCCAGGGTTCGGCGACACCCAGCCGGCTGGACAGCACCGGGGCGATCTGCTCCTCGGCTCCCGCGCCACCGACGGCGGCCGCCAGGACGCCCACCAGCGTGATCCCCAACTGGACCACCGCCAAGCTCGACTCCATGTTTTCCTTCATGTAGCGGGCGATCCGCGCGCCGGGACGGTTTTCGTCCTCCAGCCGCTGCAGACGAGCCTGCGTCACCGACGCCAGCGCGATCTCGTAGCTGGCCAGCACCGCGTTGATTGCGATCATGCAGAGCATAATCGCCAGTTCAAATCCCCAAACCATGTCGGCCTTGCTGTGGAAGGACCCGTCGAAGCACCTGCTGCCCGATTCTAAGGCCACCGCCGCCCGGCGGCAAACCGGGCACCTCCGTCGCCGAAGCGTTCAGGATTCGAAACGCGCCTGCGGGTTCGGGGGCGAAGCGGGCGAGCGGCCTAGCCCAAGCGGCCGCTGCGAGGGACGGCGATCGTTGACAGTCGATTGCGGCGGACGGTACCCTGACCGCAGAGGCGAAGGGCGGAAAGCGGGACGGGGGCTGGGGGTTGAGGGCCGGAAAAAAGGCATCGTCGATCGCTTCAGGTCGCACGACCACCGCGCGAGGGCCCGGGCCATCCAACCAGCCAGAATCCCGTATTTCCGGCGGATGTCCGACTTTGTCGGGTTACAATAAGAGCAGGCGGCAGGCGGCGGACGAAGTTGTGCGACCGCGCCCGCAGGACACCTTCGCTGTTCCATCCGTCCACGGCGGGGTTCCCACAGTTTGGTCGGCACACCTTGGTCGGCATACCTTTGTTCACTCAGGTCGGTTTCAGAGTCACGCAGTTTCGGAGTCACGGTAGTGCGGTATCTCAATCAGCGAGACGGAAATCCGAAAATTCGGCAGTGGACGCGGGGAGCCGCGATGGGGACGCTGTTGCTGGGTGGATCGCTTGGGCTGGGCGGATCGCTGCAGTCGGCGTCGGCCCAGGAAGCAGCGGCTCCCGAAGCCACGGAGCCGGCGGCCGCCAGCAGCGAAGCAGCGGAGACACCGGCTGCGGAACCGGCGGCACGACCGGCGGACTACAAGCGGATTCCCGGAGCGACCACCGACCCGAAGACGGTAAAGGCACACGCAAAGGAAGCGGCCGAGGCACTGCGCGGATCCAACTTCGGACAGGCCGAGCAGGATCTGGTGCGCCGCTACTTCATCAAGCATGTGATGGCGGGCATGACGCTGCCGGCCTCCGATCCAGGCCAGTATCCGCGGTGGCGTGAGCAGATCGCCAAGGCCTTGGGCGGCGTGGGCGGTTCGGAGCGGCATCGGTTCCTGCGTGGTGAGATCTTCAAGGCCGCCAGCGCGCTGGCCGAAGATCCGGCCTACAGCCCCGCCTGCCGCTACAATGCCATCCTCGTCCTCGGCGACCTGAACGATACGGAAGTGCAACGCAGCGGTGCGAACTTCCAGGCTGCCGTCCCCTACACGCCCGCTCGCGCCCTGCTGCTGAAGCTGGTCAACGGCGACCAGCCGCAGGCCATCCAGTTGGCAGCGATGATCGGCCTGCAACGCCATGCCCGGCTGCTGGCCGCCGCCGGCCAGTCCGACGAAAACGTTCTCACCGCGGCCCGCAAGGTTCTCGGCACCAAGGACGCTCCCGCCAACGGCACGAGCGACGGGCTGCTGTGGATGCAGAAGATCGCCGTGGATATCTTGGCCTCGGGCGGTAAAGGCGCCGACGCCGGGCTCTTTGAACCGATCCTCAGCGACGCCACCAAGCCGGTGATGATCCGCTGCGCCGCCGCCGAAGCCCTGGGGCGACTCGACTACACCGGCGTCACCAACCTCAACGCCGCCGCTCTCGGCCAGGGACTCGGCCAACTGGCCGTCGCCGCCTGCCAGCAGGAGATCCAAAACCTGCAAAAGCGGGCGGATGAAGTTGGCGTGGAGGGCGACCGTAGCGCCTTCCGAACCGAAGGCGGAAGAAGTGAGGAAGGCGATCGCAGACGCGAAGGGGAAGGGGACGAAGCCGACAAGCAGGCCCCCGAGAATCCGGTCGTGAAGCGGACGCGACGAATGCTGAAGTACCAGTTGCTCAGCGTCAGCCAAGGACTCGGCGGACTCCTGAAGGCCAACGTCGACGCCAAGTCCAAGACGTCGCTGACGTCGCTCAAGACCCAGGTCGATGCCGTCCTCAAGACGCTCGAACCGGCCCCCGATCTCCTGCCCACCATGCTGCTCGAAAAGCTCTCGCAGCCCGCCGTGCAGCTCGAAAAGACGGTCATCGCGGGGATCAAGTAGACCGCCGCATGTGCCGCTCGGTGCAACAAGCCACGATGCCTGGCGTCCAGATCCGCCGGGCATCGGACTTTTCCGGGTCGTTGCCGACGCCAACGGGAACGGTGTGCGCAGGAGTTGCTAGTTGATAGACCGGTTCGTGCCGGGCGCAAAAGATCGGACAGGTCCAGTGCAGCCACCGAGTTCTCGAGTCACGTTGGCGGAAAGTGGAGCGATGATCTGCGCCGTCGGTGCGGTGGTCGGCTTCGGCGTCGCGATTCTCCAACCGCTGCGTGACTGGCGACACGAAACCATAAAGCCATTCAGCCAATACCTGATTCTCGCGTTGCTGCTTTGCGTTCCGTGGATCGCCGGCTTTCTGGCCATGGTTGGATTCATGCGACGGAAACGCGACTGAGCCGCAACTTGCCGGTGTCCCACGCAAAGGGAGAGCAGGAATCTCGCTCCCCTCAGGCCAACTCGACAGAAGGTCGGCGACCCGCGTTTGCCACATATCCCTGGACGCTGCGTCTCTGCCGAGGCGGGGCAGGTGATGCCTCTGCAATAAG
>JBIIEC010000619.1:0-2786 GCA_044238045.1 Pirellulaceae bacterium
GAGTGGCGTGGCGCCGATCTACGAGTTGCTGCTGCAACCAGCGCAGCCGCTGGAACTGCAGGACGCCGCCTGGGATTCGCTCAAGCAGCGTCTCCAGGTCGAAGCCGCCGAACTGGCGATTGCCAGTTGGCCCACGCTCGGACCCCAGATGCGGACTCGCGTGATGGACTGGCTGCCCTCCTTCGAGGCGGGTCGGA
Source organism: Pirellulaceae bacterium (assembly GCA_044238045.1). GTDB lineage: Bacteria > Planctomycetota > Planctomycetia > Pirellulales > Pirellulaceae > CAZUJM01. The sequence goes on from JBIIEC010000619.1 coordinate 198, forward strand.
CGGCGGCGGTGCAGGCCTTGGAGTCGGGGCGGATTGCTTTCGCGGAACTGACGGCCAGCCAGCGCACGGCGTTGGCTCAAGTCCTGCCGGCCGAACAGTGGACTGCGCTCGAAAAACGATTCGCTGGCCCTGCTTCCAGCGCCGACCGCGCCGCCGTGTTCGCCACGTACCGCGAGGCCCTGGCGCAAGCGCCCGACCTCGTGCGCGGCCGCGAACTGTTCCGCAAGACCTGCTCGGAATGCCATCGCCTGGAAGATGTCGGCCATGAGATCGGGCCGAACCTGGTGTCGCTGCAGAACCGTGGCGCGGAGACCATCCTCACCAACGTACTGGAGCCGAATCGGGAAGTGAATCCGCAGTACGTCAACTACGTCGCGGAGACGACCGATGGACGCGTGCTGACCGGCCTGATCCAGTCGGAGACGGCGACCAGCATTCGGCTGCTGCGCGCGGGCAACCAGTCCGACACGTTGTTGCGAAGCGACTTGGAGACCTTGCGAAGCACCGGGCTGTCGCTGATGCCGTCGAACCTCGAACAGCAGATACCGCCCGACGCCATGTCGGATCTGATCGGGTTCATCCTGTCCGTGGGCCGCTAGGCTCGGCCTGATTGGTCGCGTATCGGCGTCGCGTCGATATGCCAATAAAAAAGATCGGCGTCGCGTCGAGACGCCAACGAGAAAGATCGGCATCGCGCCGATCTGCACATGCGAAAGATCGGTCCAACGCCGATCCGCGCATAAAAATGGGACAGGCGTTCCCCCCGTGTTCGAACCTTGCTGCAGGCGTTGAGGGACCTGTCCCATTTCGTGGGAAGGAATGGACGCTTCCGCGAGTTGCCTCGGCGACCATCCCAGCGAAGGATAGCTTCCCCTGCGAGGCCGAGGAGAAACCATGAACGCACGGGCTGTCGGTGATCGCGAGTTGGCCGAGTCGTGGCGCGCGTCCGGCAGAAACGCACGTCCACCGGGCAGGAGCTTGGCCGTGTTGGCGGGACTTCTGGCCGCCACCCTCGGGTGCGCCTTTCTGCTGTCGGATAGCTCCAACAGGCCGCTGCTGTGGAACACGCTGGCCTTCGCGACCGCTTCCACGGCCCTGAGCCTGCCCGTGGGTGGCGTGCTGGCGATGTTGCTCTTTCGCACCCAGATCGCGTGGCCTCGATTCCTCCACTGGATCCTGACCTTGCTGCTATTCCTGCCGCCCTACCTGCTGCTGGCCGGCTGGGACGCCGGATGGGGCATGCAGGGCTGGGCGCCGCGTTGGCTCTTTCCCGCGACGGGATGGACTCCCCTTCGAGGCTGGAGTGGAGCCCTGCTGATGCAACTCGCTTTGGGCCTTCCATGGGTTGTCTTCCTGGTGGGCGCAGGCCTTGCCGGCGTGCCGCGCGATCTGGAGGAACTGGCGTCGCTGGACGGTTCCGATCTTCAGGTGCTGTGGCGTGTGACCCGCCGCTGGTGGGTGCCGTCCCTCGTTTCCACCGGACTGCTCTACTGGGTCCTGGTGGCGTGCGACATCACGGTGACGGACATCTTCCAGATCCGGACGTTTGCCGAGGAGGTGTACACGGGCTTCATGCTCGGCGACTCCCTGCCCACAATCGTGCGGCGAACGGCGAGCGGCCTGGTGTTGACGGCGGGATGCGCGATGGCCGCGAGCTGGCCGCTGGTGGAGCGAGCGGAGATCGGATTCGGCGATTCGAAACGCCCCGCGTGGCGTGCGCGGCTAGGAGTGCTCCGCTGGCCCGTCACGCTGCTGCTCACGCTGGTGCTGGGTACGTTGCTGCTGGCGCCCGTCGGCAATCTGGTCTACCAGGCGGGCCTGCTCGTCGACTCCGTGCAGGGAGAGCGGGTGTGGAGCTGGTCGTTCGCGAAAGTCGTGGAGCTGATGGTCGGCAGCCCGGGGCGATTTCGCGACGAGTTGGCGTGGTCGATGCTGCTCGGCCAGCTAAGTGGACTGACCGCCTTGGGCCTGGCGGTCGGCTGCTGCTGGTGGGGATCCCGCCGACGCTGGGCGCGTTGGCTGGGAGCGATCGCCTGCGTGCTGGGCTTAGCGACCCCGGGTCCCGTACTGGCGTTGGCCTTGAGCAGCCTGGTGAACCAGCCGGGGTCCGACCTGCTCTTCTACCTCTACGACCGAACGATCGTCGTGGCGTGGCTGGCGTTGGTCATCCGCCTGTTCCCGGTAGCCTACCTGCTCACGGCTTGGAAGCTGCGTTCGGTCAATCGGCGTCTCGCGGATCAAGCCGCGTTGTCGGGCGTCTCCGCGGCCCGCGTCTTCTGGCATGCCGTGGGCGCTCCGCTGCGTGACTTTTTCCTCTGCCAGTGGCTGGTATTGCTGGCGTTGGCGATTGGCGATCTGTCGGCCACGGTGCTGGCGACGCCACCGGGAGTCACCACGGTGTCGGTGCGCGTGTTCAATCTGGTCCACTACGGCGTGGCGGACCAGTTGGCCGGACTGTGCCTGGCCCTGGTGCTGCTGTTCGGTGGCATGACGGCGCTTGTTATCGCTTTTTCGAGCTCATCGGCGGGGCGCGAAGGACGTACGGTATAATCGGGCGTCGCGGAGCGTCGCTGGGGTTCCGTGTCTCCC
>JBIIEC010000618.1:0-2786 GCA_044238045.1 Pirellulaceae bacterium
GGCGGCAGCGGACTCGTCAGCGATTCGTCCAGGTCGCGCAGCAGTTGGACTTTGCCCGTCGAGGTGGGGAATCTTCGGTCGGCGAACAGGACCGGCGTGGCGAGCGGGTTTTTCATCGCGCCGGCCGCCAGTCGTGCGGGCGTCACGCCCAGCGGCGCGACGCGGCCCAGCATCCGGGCCTTCCATGCGGACGCCGGCTCGTGGAACTCGTCTCCCAGCCCGACGCGCGGCGCGAGTGACCGCAGGATGTCATAGTCGGAACGCGCGCCTGCGGCCGGTGGAACCACGGCCGTCATATCGGCCAGCCAGTGGTGGCCGTACGCTCCCAGCAGGTCGTCCTCCTCCAGGAACGTCGTGGCCGGCAGCACGAGGTGCGCGCAGCGCGCGGTATCGGTGAGGAACGAATCGACGACGACCGTCAGCTCCCGCGTCCGCAGGGCTTCGGCGACGGTCCGCGAATCGGGCAGCGTGACGACCGGATTGGCGGCCGTGATCCAGACCATGCGGAGGGGCGGATCGCGCTGGGCGAGGATGCCTTCGCCCAGGCACGGTTCGGGAATCGTCCGTGCAGGGCGATCGTGGGCGGCGAACGACAGGTCGAAGGCGCCGCGCCGCCGGAAGTAGAACGACACGCCGCCGCCCGCGATGCCCAGGTTGCCCGACACGGCCGCCAAAGCGTCGAGGGCTCGGACGGTCGCGGCGCCATGGCGTCGCCGCTGCATGCCCCAGCCGACCTGGATTGCCGAAGGCCCTTCGGCGTACATCGCGGCCAGCGTTTCCAGTTCGTCGACACGCACATCCGCGGCCGCCGCCCATTCGGCCAGTGTTCGCGCGTGCACCAGCGCGCGGTAGTCTTCCAGGTGGTCGCAGTAGTTCGCGGCCCCGTGGTCGATGCATCCGCGCTGCCAGAGCCAGCGGGCGATGCCGCAGGCCAGCGCGGCGTCTCCGCCCGGACGCGGCTGCAGCACGAGGTCGCAGAGGCTCGCGGCGCGATGGCGGATCGGATCGACCAGCACCGGCTTCGCTCCTCGGCGCCGCGCCTCCCGCAGGATCGGCAGCAGGTGCACGTTGCTCACAAACGGGTTCTTGCCCCAGAGCACGATCGTGCGGCTGTGAAGCAGGTCGAAGAGGTCGTTGCTGTCGCTGACGCCGAAGTCGACCAGCTGGGCCGCTTCGCCGGCACCCGAACAGACGTCACCCGACTTCTCGGTGACCGGGCCGAACCGCGCGAAGAAGTGATCGGTCACGTGCTTCATCAGGCCCATCGAGCCGCCGCAACGGTAGTGCAGCAGCGACGCGCCGCCCGACTCCGCGCGAAACCGCAGCATGGCCACCGCGATCTCGTCCAACGCCTCCTCCCACGAAACCGGCCGGAACGACTGGCCGTCGCGACGCAGCGGCGTGGTCAGCCGATCGGCCGCGTACTGCCGCTCCAGGAAACCGGCCGTCCGCTCGCAGAGAAACCCACGCGTCACCGGATGGTCCGGCGATCCCTGCAGTCGTGTCATGCGGCCATCCTCGACGGTAACCAGCATCTCGCAGGCGTCGGGGCAATCGCGGTTGCAAGCGGTTCGGCGGACAATCGGCGTCGACATCGGAACACCCGTCGAAACAGGGGAGGGGAAGCGGATCCACGGGGATGCAGGCGGACGCCCGGTGCCGGGATGGCTACAGCGGCGGCGTGGTGCTCGACAGGTACGCGAACAGATGCCGGATCTCCTCGTCCGACAGACCGTCGAGCAGTCCTTCGGGCATGAGCGATCGCGTGTTGGGCGTCAGCTCCTCGACCTCCTCGCGCGGAATGCGCTGATCCACGCCGTCGGTGCCGCGCACAATGACCAGCTGTTCGGAGTCTTCCAGCTTGAGGCCTGAGAGCACACGGCCGTCGGAGGTGGCGACGGTGACGGAGCCGAAGCCTTCGCGAATCTCCGCGCTCGGGTGGGCGACGGCCAGCAGCATCTGCCGCAGGTTGCTGCGATTGTAGGCCGTCAGGTCGGGCCCGATATCGGCTCCCTGCGTGAACAACCGATGGCACTTGCCGCAACCCGCCTTGCCGTGGAACAGTTCGCGTCCGGTCAGCGGAGCGCCTTGGCCGGAGCGGACGATGGTTTCGAGCGATTCCAGCCGCGCCTCGCGCTGCGAGACGCTCAGCTCCACCTGCGGAAACCACTCGGCCAGCCGCTGCTGGATTTCCGGGGCCTCGTGGCGGCGGAGGCGTGACACGGTTTCGTCATCGAGTCGCTGACGATCGATCTGGCCGCCGGCAATCGCTTCGATCAGGTTCGCGGCCCACTCCTGCCGGCTGGCCAGAGTCTGGATGACAACATCCTGGCACTCCGCGGGCAGCGTCGCGTAGGCGCTGAGGAGTTGGGGACCGATGTCGGGACGGCTGAAGCGGCCGCAGGCGGCGATGGCCGTGGACTTCAGACGCTCCGGTGCGTCGGCGGCCAGCAGTTCGCGGAGCAGCGCCAGCGTCTTGTCGGGGCTGGCCTGCGTGTCGGCCAGCGCCTGCAGCAGCGCGATCCGCTGTTCGGGCGCGACCTGGGGATCGCGGGCCTGCGCGAGGGCTACATCCACCGACGGACCGTTGCCGCGTCGCACGGCCACCAGCAGCGCGAACGGACCCTCCACACGCTCCAGCTGCCGACCCAGTTCCTCGGGCAGCGTGGGCAGCGGGCGACCTTCATAGGCCATGGCGAAGGCCTGCACCAGTTCCGCGCGGCGTTCGGGCGTGGGCGCGATGCCCATCAACCGCGCCGCCATCCGCAGGTCGCCGTCACTGCCGG
>JBIIEC010000240.1:0-9467 GCA_044238045.1 Pirellulaceae bacterium
TCGCGGGCCTGAAGACGGATCTGTTTGATGCGTCCGACATCGCACAATGCCGCATGTATGCGTCGTTTGGTGAGACGTGGTCGGGGCTGATGAAGAACGCGACCGAAGGGTTCGCGAAAATGCCGCATCTGCCTGTCATTACGGTGGTCATGTTGCTGGCGTTCGTGTGTCCGCTCTTGTTGGCTGTCGCATGGTTGCTGAATCTCGTCAGCCAGGACTACTCAGTGCCGATCCTCGCGGCCTGCGTTTTGAGCTATGTGCCTCGTGTCCTGTGTTGCCTGAGGTTCGACCGCGCATGGCTTGCCTGTGCCCTGAACCCTGCCTCGATCACGCTCTTTCTCCTGATCCAATGGGTTGCATTGGTTCGCAGGTCCCGGGGCAAGAGTGTGCAGTGGCGCGAACGTGAATACGAGTTGGCGGCGTCATGAGCGAGTCGTCGGCCACCACGGTTTCTCCCGTCCTGACGCTTGAGAATGTACGCAAGACGTATGGCGGACGTGAAGCGCTGAAGGGGATCAGCTTGGAGCTGCGACCCGGGGAGTTGCTGGGTTTTTTCGGTCCCAATGGGGCTGGTAAGACCACCATGATCCGTTGCATCAGCGGTTTGCTGAAGCCGGATTCCGGCAGCGTCATCCGCCACTCGTTCGACACAGCACACGAAGGTCGAGCGGGATGCGACGACCCCATTCGTCTGGGCCTGGTTCCCCAAAATCTTGCGGTCTATTCCGACCTGACGGTGCAACAGAATCTGGAAGTCTTTGGGCGACTGGAAGGGGTCAGGGGGCGAGCGCTGAAGCAGCGGATTGAGGAAGTGCTTGAGTGGGCTGCTTTAAAGGATCGCAGGCGATCGCTGACGAAAACCCTTTCAGGAGGCATGCAGCGCCGTCTCAATATTGCTTGCAGCGTCTTGCACGACCCCGACATCCTGCTGCTCGACGAACCCACGGTTGGCGTTGACCCGCAGAGTCGTGAACGCATCTATGAGATGCTGCGGCAGTTGACATCCAAATGGGCGGCCGTCCTGTTGACGACCCATCAACTCGAAGAGGTCGAATCTCGCTGCGATCGAATCGTGGTGATGGATCATGGGACGATCGTTGCCAATGGTACGTTGAGCGATCTTGTCAGCAGGACAGTGGGACATCCTCATCGGGTGATTCTGGCTTTCGAGCGTCCCTTCAGGAAGCCGCTTGCTTCGTTCGATTTCGATGAGTCACGAACGACGGCGACGTGTTCGCTCGCCTCACTCAAGGAGCTTCCCCAGGTTCTGTCCCTGCTCAAGCAACTCGACCAGGAACCGAGTCGGATCGATGTCCGTACCCATGGACTCCAGGACATCTTTCTCGCCTTGACGGGAAGGAGCCTCAGGGAATGATCCTGACGATCCTTCGCATCCTGTTCCTGCGACTGCGGAACAATCCGCTCGAGTTATTGCTGGTCTTCGTGATCCCCGTGGTGTTCTTCAGCATCTTTGCCGTGATCTTCAGCAAGGGGATTGCCACGGGAGGTGAGAAAAAACTGCGCGTGGGCTGGGTCGCCGGTCGGGAGACACCGTTGAGTGTCGAGGTGCGGGAGTTTCTGGAGACGAATTCGACTTTGCAGTGCACCTCGCTGATTGAAGAGACTCCGCGGGCGGATGCCGCTTATAGCTCGGCAGAAGTACCTGCTTCCGAGAGCCGGATCGCCCAAGCAAAGATCGAGGCCACGATCGCGGAGGCTCAGCGATCCGGGCGATATGACCTGATCATCAGGCTCTCGGAGGACACTCCTTCGCGACAGAACGATTCGCGGGAATCCGCCCCTTGCGAGGTGATGTTGGTGACGGATGGTCAGAATCCGATGGCGGTGGCCATGGTCACCTCGATCTTCAAGGGCTTCTTCGCCCAGAGGCAGGCGGCCCGGATGGCTGCACGGATCGGGCACCTGGATTCGTCGGCTCGGCCTTCCAGTGGCCGTGGCGATCCTCGCGAAGACCGCAGCGGCAATGCACCCGGGAGCCAACGCAGGCCGCTGGTGGAACCTGCAAGTCCACGCGCTCCTGCACGCCGACTCCAGTACTTGGAACCGGTGAAGGAGCCGTCGCAGGTCTTTACGAGTGAATGGCCTGGGATGTCTTTCGACGGCGTCCAGGGCGGCAACGGCGATTCCCGAGTATCCAGGGAAGCGGCCGCCAAACCACCGAAATCCGGAATGTCGACCGAGGGTATTGCGAACATAAAACGCGGGGGCAATTCAGGGCAAGACGCTTCGGATGCCGTGAAGATCAGCGTCGTCAACCCGCAGGCGACAACCCAGGAGAACCCGCGGATCGCCATGTACGCGGCCGGAGTCGCTGTTCTCTTTCTGCTGTTTTCTTCCACCGGAAATGCCGCTGCCCTGCTGGAAGAAGCAGAATCGGGTACGCTCGACCGCATTCTGGTCAGCCAAGCGGAGTTAATTCATATCATTGGCGGCAAATGGCTTGGAATCCTGCTGCTGGGTTGTGTGCAGATCACCGTGATGTTTGTCTGGGCAGAACTTGTCTTCAAGATCCAGTTGGCCGAACACCTGGTCGGATTCTGCGTCATGACCATCAGCACATCCGCGGCGACGGCCAGTTTCGCGATGCTGCTGGCCACGCTTTGCAGGTCACGAGCACAGCTGAATGCGGTTTCCGTCGTCATCATCCTGAGTATGTCTGCCGTGGGTGGCAGCATGATTCCTCGCTTTGCCATGAGCGATCGCATGAAGGAGATCGGACGATGGACCTTCAATGCGTGGGCTCTGGATGGATACCAGAAGGTGTTCTGGTTCCATTCTCCGCTGGCGGACCTGCGGAACGAAGTTGCCGTTCTGTTGGGAAGTTCGCTCGTGCTGGGCATCCTGGCGTTGTTCTTGTCCGGACGCTGGAAACGCGGATAGGAAGCGATGGGACCCGTGGAATCTGTATTCAATGCCGGGACTCGCAATCATGAAGTATTCGCATGTCGTTGCTCTACTGCTGTGCGCGGCCACTTTCGTTGCCAGCATCGTGGTTTTCTCCGCCGGCCACGTTCCCGTCAACGCGGAGGCTCCTGGACCGTTGGCAGCGGAATCGCAACTGCCTCGTAGCCCGGGGCCAGCGAATGAGGACCAGTTGCTTCACGAGAGCGTCACTGGCGGTATCAACCAGGAGAGAATCATATCGCCAGCGGAGAAGGGCATCGGGAGTATCCTGCGGACCGTGTCCATTCATGTTTCGGGACTGAAGTGCCAGCCATCGACGCTTCATGTCGCCGTCTTCGACTCCGCGGAGGGATTTCCCAGTCCTGGGCGCAGTCGCACGACCAGGACCATTCCGACTTCGTCGGCTGCGGTCGATCTGTCTCTATCCCTTGCGGAAATGTCAGCCAACGGCGTAGCCGTTTTCCAGGACCTCAATGGTGATGGCAAACTGACAAAGAACTTCTTCGGGATCCCGGTGGAGCCGTATGGGTTTTCCAACAATGCCCGCTCCCAATACGGACCGCCACCTTTCAGTGAGGTCGCCTTCATCGTGAGTGACGAGAGTCTGTCCATCGAAATCAGTTTGCGCTGAAGACGGCGGTCGGAGATCGGCGTTATGCACTGGTGGTGCAAGCAGCCATGATCCGCGGAGTCGGTACAGACTCGAATGGTTTATACGCTGCCAGCGTGGCGAGCCTGAACCACGCCCTGGCGAGTCCCAAGAATACGCTTATTTGGGAAAGACCGTCATACCGACTCGGTCCGGGGCTGTGTCGCTCGCCTTGCTGCCACATTCGAGAGTCTGCTTGACGATGGCCGGTGCCGATGGCCGGGGGGCTACTCTCCTCTTGTCTGGATCAGGCTTCGGGAGGCGTGCTGGAGCGGGGCCATGTCTAAGGAGCCTTGGGAATCGGTGGTTCTCCCTCTGGCTGCAAGGGCTGCGCGCCCATCCTCGCCAAGACGTTCCGCGTGATCTGGCGCAGACGCGGGTCGGGGCCGTGAGGTGTCGTGTAGACCACGGGGCGCAGGTAGCCAGGCGGAGCGCTCAACCCGTCCGCCCACCAGCAGGTGGCCGCGTTGAAGACGAAGTTGCCGTGCGGGCCGTAGTAGACCGTTGCCGTGTACTGGCCTCCATTGATTTCACCGGGCGCGGATTGGGTTGGCCCCGTGGCGACGACCTCCAAGCCCGGGATCGGCGCCGGGTCGCCATGCCACTCCCAGCCAATCACGCCCGGGATCGCGTCGCCCGCCTTCATCTGCGTCTTCTCGTAGATCCAGTGGCCGGGATCGGAACAGATCCAGTCGGCGCCGCCCGTCACCGGCCCCGTGCTATGCGCTCCCATCAGTTCGTTCGCATACGGACGTTCGTGCCTTAGGTGTGACATCGAGATGAATTCCCGCGTGCCGCCCGGCGGACCGAAGACGCCGACGCGTTCCATGCCGCGCACTGTGGGGTCGTAAGCGATCCGGCCGCACACGGCGTTTCCTGCGAAGAATCCCACATGCAGGCCGCAGGCGATCGCATCCCGCATGTTCTGGAACATCTCGAGCGTCCAGTATTCGTCGTGGCCGACACTGAGGAAGCCACGGCAGCGGAGCAGTCCGGCGGGATCACCGTGCGTATCCTGGTTGGAGACGTACGTCACATCATAACCCTGCGACTCCAGCCAGTAGACGAACGGGAACTCCCAGAGAAAGAACTCTCCGGAACCGATCGACAGCGGCTGGTCGACGATCTGGCAGTACTTGCCATAAGGCCGGTTGAAGCTCACCTGCACTCCCGGTCCCCAGTACCATTCCTCCTGCCCGTCATCGTACAGCGAGAACTGCGACGGCCAGCGGTTGTAGGCCTGCCAGGTATGGTCGCTGCATTGGAACATCAGGTCGGCACGACGATCATCGCGGACGATGAAGATCACATAGCTCTGCAGGCCTTCGTGGCGCGACGTGAGCTTGCCGACATACACGCCGCTGGGCCAGTCGGCGGGAATCGTGAGTTGGAACGTGGCTGGCCATGCACAGTCCCGTAATCGCTTCGCGCCCACCTCCGGCTCCGACTGCGGTGACGCGACGACGGGCCCAAGGCGGTGCATGAAGCGACTGCCATGCCCCTGGTAGTATCCGAGCCGATAGATGTCGATCGTGACCTCCGCGGCGGGCGCGGCGCTGACGTGGAAGGAAAGCAACTCGCCGGCGCGCAGGCTGGTGTGCGAGCAGTAGCCTTCCACGCTTGAACTGCGGTATCGGGTCTCCGGTTCGACGCGCGTCTGCTGGAGCATCCAGTCGCGCGTACCGGGCCGCTGATTCTCCTCGAGGACGAGCCGTCGGGTGAGCGGGATCGCGTGGGAGACGCTGGGTCGGGTGGCGAGCAGGGAGGCGCCGGCGGCGGCCGCCTGCAGCCATTGGCGGCGTTGAATGCGAGCGTGTTCCACGGACGAACCCTTCTCGAAGCAGAAACGCGGAGGAGTGACGCCCGGCCTGCGGGCCCTCGGAATACGGCGTCATGCCACGGTGTCAGGCCCAGTCGTCGTAGAGCTGGACGTCGACCGAGTTGCCAGCCCGATAACCGTCGACCTCGGCCGGGATGATAACAAAACCGTCCGCGTCCGTGGTGGAACGGAGGCGTGAAGCGCCGGAAATGGCGATCGACTCGACCTGTCCCTCGCGCAGCCGGACGCGCGCGTAGTCGACGCGTCCAAGAGTGGAGGGCAGGTCATGGGCCAGGGGCAGCGCGACACGCCGGTAGGGCCAGTCGGCACTGCGTCCAGCCAGTCGGCGGATCGCGCGTCCCGCGAAGAAGTCGTAGGCGCAGAGGCAGGCGACGGGATTGCCGGGCAGCAGGAAGACACTCCGGCCCTCCAAGTTTCCCAGGCCAGTGGGGCCACTAGGTCGGAGGGCGATTCCGTGGAATCGCAGTTGTCCATGGCGGGCCAGCAGGCTGGGGCCGTGATCCTCGAGGCCGACGCTGGAGCCGCCGGAAACGATGACCAGGTCGGCCTCCTCGCGGAGTGCCGCGAGCAGTTGTTCGGGATCATCGCGCAGCAGGCGACGCGCGCGGACGATGCCTCCATCTCGCTGCACCAGCGTTTCCAGCATCGGTCCATTCGCGTCCATGACCGAGTGGGGGCCGTGGGCTCCGTCGACGTCGACCAGTTCGTTGCCGGTGATCCAGAGGTTGACGCGCGGCTTGCGCACGACCGACACCTGAGCGACTCCGATGGAACTGAGCAGTCCCAGGTCCTGAGGCCGCAGTCGGCGCCCGGCGTTCAGCAGGCAACTGCCCTGCGCGATGTCTTCCCCGCGCCGGCCGATGTGTTTTCCGGCGAGGACCGGCTGCCAAGCCCAGGCTTCGGTGGCTTCGATGCGAGCCAGTTCGGCGGGCAGGACTGCGTCGGTACCCGCGGGCATCGGCGCGCCGGTCATAATCCGCACGGCTTCGCCTTGCTCCACGGTTCCCGGGAACGGCGCACCCGGCAGGACATCGCCGAGTATGCGGAGTCGCACTCCGTGATTGGCCGCCGCCGCCGCAATGTCCTTCGCCCGCAGCGCCAATCCATCCATCATCGCGCGGTCGAAACTGGGCACGTCGATTGCGCTGGTGACGGAACCAGCCAGCACGCGTCCGGCACACGCCTGCAATGCGACCGATTCCGCGGTTAACGGATGCAGGTGCTGGTCGATCCAGTCGATCACCTCGGTGACGGGAGTCCTGCCTGCGAATCCCTTCATGCGGACATCCCTGCGGTCGTTCGCCGAGGCCTCGCTCATGATCGCTCCTCGCCGCCGATCGCGGTGGTGTTTCCGGTGACGAAGTCGCGCCAGGCACGCAGTTGATCGACGTTGAGGCCTTGTTCGCGATGAATTTCCAGCTGGTTCCAGCGATCGGTGCCGATGACCTTGACCAGCACGCGGAGGCGACCGTTGTCGAGATAGTCGAAACGCACTTCAACGGGGCTCTGCGCCGGTAACTGGCGGGGAAGGTCAGCGACGGTGCAGCGTCCCACGGCGGCGCATTCCTCCGCCCGCAGGCTTTCGCCCTCCACGATCTGCACCAGGATCGATGCCTGCCCGGCCGTTTGGGTCTTGAAGATGCGCTTGAAGCTCACAGGAATGGGAGTGTTTCGCGGAATGATGACTGCGTTGCGCCGCTGCTGCGTGCGCGGGTCGATCGCCACAACTCCGAGGCTGTGCGCATTGACATTGCGGATGGAGAACCGGGGCGGAACGCCGCGGCTGGATTCCATCCGACGCTGCGCGTGCAAGGCAGCTCCATACGCCACCGCTTCGTCCGCGGCCACGGAGACGTCCGGTTCCTTGCCGGTCAGTTCGCGCAGCGCGGCGACCACGGCGGGCATGCGCGTGGAGCCGCCGACCAGCAGGACGCGATCGACCTGCGACCAGTCCAATCCCGCCGCTCGCAGCGTCTGGCGCGTCGTGAACAGCGTCCGTTCCAGCAGGTCGCCGGTCATGCGTTCGAAGGCAACGCGTGTGATCTCCAGGCGCAGGTCGCGCTGGCGATGATCGAAGTGGACCGTGGCCTGGGCGCGCGACGACAGCGTGCGTTTGGCGTCCTCGCAGTCGCGCCAGAGTCTGGCCCGGGCATTCAGGTCTTCGCGTGGGTCCACTCCATGCCGCGTGCGAAAGGCGTCGGCGACATGGTCCACCAGACGCGCGTCCCAGTCTTCTCCACCCAATCGCACGTCACCATCGGTGGCAAGGGTCGTGTAGTCGGAACCGACGATCTCCATGATCGTGACGTCGAACGTTCCGCCGCCCAGGTCATAGACGAGGATTCGCAGCGGTCGGTCGGGCGTTGCCGCATCGCGTGGCTGGTCGTCCTCGAAGCCGAAGGCGATGGCGGCGGCGGTGGGTTCATTGATGATGTCGAGGACTTCCAGGCCGGCCATGAATCCGGCATCCTGTGTCACCTTGCGACGGGCCTCGTCAAAGTAGGCGGGGACGGTGATGACGACAGGCCCCAGTTCGCCCAGCACGCGTGCGGCGTCTTGACGAAGCTTGTTGAGGACGCAGGCCTGCAGCGCCTCGGGAGGAAAATGCCGCCCTTGGATCTCCTGCGGGAAATACCGCCGGCCCAGGTCGCGTTTCATGCAGCGGGCCACTTCGGCGGCGTGCGCGGAGAAGGCCTTGAGCGCCTCCTTGCCCACGATCACGTCCGTATTCTCGAAAAAAACAACGCTGGGAGTGAGCAGGTCGCCTTCGGAATTCGCGACGCTCCGCGGGCGGCCCGAGGGGTCGACATAGGCGAGCACCGAATTGGTGGTGCCGAGGTCGATGCCGACCGCAGGCGGGCTGCGCCGATCGACGTCCAATGGTCGTTCGCCCGTTCCCGTTCCCATGCGCCTCGTGTCCGCCTCCAGAAGTTCGATCCGCCCTCCAGTCACTGTGACCTTTGAACGCGTCCTCTCCGCTTGCCTGCCGTCGTCGCGCGTTCTCATGGTTCGACCAGAATAGCCCGTGCGACGCATCAACTTTAACAGTGGCCTCCCCGACGCTCAAGCTCACCGCCTTCACGATCTCCGCGGCGCGCGTCACCAACCATGGCGACGCAGACGACGTGTCCCACGGTCCTGGGAAACTCTGCGCCTGGAGACGGTTCTCGCGGGCCGTCGAGAAAATCGAAGGCGGCCCGGTGTGGTGCGTCGATACCCGACCAATGGACCCGCCGGGTTACGGACGACCGGGCAAGCAACCACCTGGAATGCGAGCACCCTATGTCCGTCGACACCATCCATCCGCTGCTTGCGGGCGTCTTCGCCCTGGTGTGGCTTCTCGTCTGGCAGATCATTCTGAGGAGCCAGCGGACGAGCGAACTGGACCACGAAGAACAGGCCGAACTGCGGCGGTCGAAACCGCGACGACCCTACGTGGATGAACAGACACGAACGCTTCGGCGAACCAGCCAGTCGCGGGTCCACTAGGCCGTTGCCTTGCCAGGTCCGCGAGGCCGCTGGGAACGTCTCGCGCAGGACTTGCGGGTGGGACGTTCGCCCACGTCTGGCCGCACTTACCGGGAACAGCGACTCCCCGGTGGCTTGTCGACTGCTTCTGCGGCCTGAAGGCCGGGCCCGCCGCGTCGAAGAAGACGGCGGCGGGATAGCGGCAGCGGGCGTCCTTCCCGACCTGGGAACTAGGTCGTGACTTCGGTGAAGGTGAAGTCGGCTCGAGCGCCGCGGATGCGGATCAGCGAGCTGTCGCCTTCCTGGCCGATGATCTGCACACGCGATCGGTCGCTGCGCTGCACGGTGGACGCGAGCGTCTTGCCGGCTTCCCGGATCGTGATGGTCAGCGCGGACTGGTCGGCGTTGAATCGCACATCGGTGATGGTGACGTCCACCCATCCCCGATCGATGCGATTCCATTCCTGTCCCGTGGTCTTGTTCACGCTGACATGGAAGCCATCGCGGCTGCTGGAGGCCAGGGCGTCCCAGATGCTGAACTTGGGTTCCAGCCCGCGTTCGGCGAAGTTCATGAACACGCCGTCC
>JBIIEC010000241.1:0-9464 GCA_044238045.1 Pirellulaceae bacterium
CGGCCCTGCGGTTCGCAAGCTCCCTGCTGCCTGAACCGCTGCCGTACAGCCCGTCCCAGCGACGCAACTCCGCCTCCCCAAGGCCTGGCAGCGACGCCGCAATGTTCACCAAGACTACCAAGTCACCCGTGAATTCCCATAGCCACATTACCCCAATCGACACAAAACTTCGGGGCCCGCGAACCGTCAAGTTCGCCCCAGACCTCGCAGAGCAACCGGCGTGCCAGCGGCATCAAGGCCTTAGGATTCGCACAAACCACTGGTGCCAAGCACTTTAAAGCGAACGACGCAGGACTCCCTTGTACCGTTTCGCGGCAGTGGGTGTAGCGAGATGGCGTATCAAAACGGGCAAGCTGCAAGACACATGAATTTCGGGGAAAGATTGCCACTCATGCCGAGAAATCTTTTTATCCCCGATAAACCGAACCGATAGGTTCTTTGGAAAATACCGGACGGACTGGCTACGGCTGCGGAAAGCAATCCAGGTTGCGTCCTTATCGGGGGGGAAGCCAGCAAGCGTTTGTCGAACGTTGGCTGCGATCGGGAGAAACGAACACTATGAAACGTCGACTCTTGGGGACCTTGGCCCTGGCGTTTGCCGTGGCTGGAAGCGTGAACAGTCAGGCCCAGATGCCGGGATATGGAATGCCCGCTCCGGGAGCGGGTCCGGGCTATGCGGCTCCGGCCAACTACATGCCCGGGTATGGCCCGGCTCCTGCCGGTGCTCCGGCTCCCTATGGCGTTCAACCGGCTAGCTGCGACTCCGGCGGCCCTTGGATGAGTCCCGCAATGGCATCCTCGGGTCCCGATGGTTGCGGATCCATGTGTGGCCCGGCGGGTCCCGGTGCGGGCTCGGGGGGGCTGCTCGGCGGACTCTTCGGTCGACACTTCGGACAAGGCATGGGCGACAGCTGCCCGGACGGCTCGTGTGGCGGTGGCCTGTTCGGCTGCCCGGACGGCCAGTGTGGTGGCGGACTGTTCGGCTGCTTGGATAGCTGCTTCAGTGGTGGCGACAGCTGCCTGGGAAATGCCAACGGTCCCTATGGCAGCGGCGGCTGCTGCACTCCCCGCTGGTACGACCTGCATGTGGAGTGGCTGTACTGGACGCGTGACAACACGTCAGACCTGGCCTTGGCCACCGAAGGCGTCCTGGGCCCGGTCGTCCTGAACACCGGCGACCTCGACTTCCAGGAGCAGTCGGGAGTGCGTGTCACGGGCGCGTACCTGATCGGCCCCGCATCGGCCTTGGAAGCCACCTACTTCGGCACGGCCAACTGGGCCGACTCGGAAACGGTGACGAGCAACGACAACCTCTACTCGATCTTCGGCGGCTACGGCGCCGACACGTTCGACGCCTTCCCGGAAGTGGCGGGCAGCGAACTGAGTTCGGTGGCCATCTCGACGGAACTGGACAACGGCGAGCTGAACCTGCGTCACCGCGCGGTGTCGGCCAACTGCCTCATCCACAGCTCGTTCCTCGTAGGTGCCCGATACCTGCGGTTGCGGGACGACATGATCTACTTCACGGAAACCAATACGGTCGACTTCCAGGGCACGTTGGACTACGGCGTGAAGGCCGACAACGACCTGGTGGGAGCCCAGGTGGGCACCGACCTCTATATCTGCATCACGCCGCGACTGAAGGTGGGAGCGGAGATCGAGGCGGGCGTGTACGGCAACCGCAGTTCGCAGCGGACGATCATCGACTGCACCTCGTGCGATGCGATTATCGTCGACAAGACGGCGGAAACGGACTTGGCGTTCATTGGCGAAGCCGGTGCGATGGGCCTCTTCCGGCTCACCCCTCGCACGACGCTGCGAGGCGGGTATCAGGTCCTGTACATCGACGGAGTGGCCCTGGCTGCGGACAACTTCCGCTCCGACACGCCGCTCACCGGTCGCACGCCCTTCGTCGACAACTCCAGCAACATCCTGTTCCACGGTCTGAACGTCGGGTGTGAATTCACCTGGTAGGCAGGCTGGTACGGCGAGCCGAATACTTCGGGCGCCGCACGACTGGAGACCGGCCCCGCAGCGGTCTGATACAACCGCGGCACGCTCGCTGGAGCGTTCCAATACAGAACAAGGCGAGACTTCCCCGGAAGCCTCGCCTTGTGTCTTTTTTCGCAACAGCCGGAACCAATCACTGTGGCTACGCGATGCGCGCTGGGCGATGACAGCAGCGATCGTTTCAATGCTTGAACCTCGCTCGCAGTCGCGCGTCGAAAGTGACAAATCTGCGCGCAAAACTTCCGAAATCGCGGACCCTTCGTTATATTCACGTCCGCAGGGAACCCGCTTCTTTCGTCGAACTTCGCGCCGCGTTCAGCGCGAGAAACACGCGGCCAGCACTCGAGAAGATCCAAGCATCCGCTTCGCGTCCACGGCAGTCTTTATGTGGTTCGCGAGTATGGATTTGTTTTGGATCCGCAATTAGACTCGAAGAAGTTTTTGATAGCGCGGCGCCCGGAACGGAACAGATTTCAAGACGCTGCTGGAGTGCTTGCCGTCGACGGTGGAAGCGAACCATGATCAGTGCGGACGAGCGGCAGCGATTCAACTCGCCGCGTGACTTGCTCCGCGTCACGATCGCGTCCGTGGATCCACCTCCATGCTCCCTTGTGGGTGGCAGGCAACTTCATCAGAGCAGGCAAACATCGATTGAGGAACAACGACGTGTTTTTTGGAAAACCTTCGCAGCGTTCTGAAAGCTCGCTCCGCCCTCGGCACATCGCTCGTCGCCGACGACTTGGACGACCGCTGCATGCGTCGCTGCGTTCATTGCAGATGGAGTCGTTGGAATCGCGACAGGTGCTGGCGACGTGGGACCCCGCGGGTCCTGCGCCGTTCATCAATGGCGGATCCGAGAAGGTGTCTCCAAACAACGAGAACGTAGGTGCCGTGCACGCGGTGCTTGCGCATCCGACCGACGCCAATGTGCTGTACGTCGGCGCCGTGAACGGTGGCATCTGGAAGACCAACAACGCGCAGGCGGAGCGGCCCAACTGGACGCCGCTCACGGACTACCTCGTGTCGAACTCCATCGGCGCCATGGCCATGGATCCTGACAACCCGCAGCGGATCGTCGCCGGATACGGCCGCTACAGCGCGTTCTTCAAGCAAGGCGGTGAACTGGGTGGCCTGATCCTCACCGAAGATGGCGGCCAGACATGGCGTCGCATTGAGGACCCGCTGCTGGTGGGCCAGAACATTTCCGGTGTCACCATCCAAGGCAACCTGATCCTGGCCTCGGCCGGCGCGTCGACACCGTTCCGCACCGGCCCGCAACCGCTGCCTACCGGTGGACTCTACCGCAGCACCGACGCGGGACGCACGTGGACCAGCTTGCAACTGCTGACACCCGATCCGCTCTTCCCTGATGACATCGTGCCCTTCGAGGCCTTTGACCTGGTCTCGGACCCGACCGACTCGGATCGCTACTACGTGAGCGTTGGCGACCAGGGCGTGTTCCGCACGGAGGATGGCGGCCAAAACTGGACCAACGTCACGGCCACCAACCCGCGCATCGCCGCGGTCTACCAGACGTTCCGCGACCTGGGCTGGGTGAACAACAACCTGGAGATGTCCGTCGCCAAGAACGGCCGCCTCTACATCGCCATCACGGCCAACGGCCAGCCGATGTACTTCGGCTACAGCGACACGCAAGGCGATACCTGGTTCGAGATGGACGTCCCGCAGACCCAGGAAGCCAACGGCGGCGCGGTGGGCATCAGCCCTCGTCCCAAACCGGGCGCCCAAGGTTACATCCACTTCTCGATCGTCGCGGACGCCAACGATCCGAATACGGTCTATGTCGGCGGCGACCGCCAGGACGGCAACATCAGTTTCGCGACGGGCAATTCCGTGGGCGCCCGCGGCTTTTCGGGCAAGCTCTTCCGCGGTGACACGCGACGGCCGTCAATCGGCAACACGCTAAACAACGCCGGCTTCGTGGCCTTCAATGGCTACTCCACGCAGTGGGAACACCTGACGCACAGCGATGCGATCGCCGCCATGCCCGAGGGCGGTACCCGTCGCGGCAGCTCGCCCCACGCCGATTCGCGCGACATGGCCTTCGACGCCGCGGGGAACCTCATCGAAGTCGACGACGGCGGCGTCTTCCGCCGCACGTCTCCGCAGAACAACAAGGGCGACTGGTTCTCGATCGGCAACAACCTGCAGGTCTCGGAACTGCACGATGTCGCCTACGACAGCGTGTCCAACATCATCGTCGCCGGTTCGCAAGACAACGGCAACATCCAGCAGATCGCCGCGGGCAGCATGCAGTGGGAGGTGATGCCGATCATCAACCAGCTGATCGACATCGCGGTCTACCGGACATCGACCGGCGATGGCGGCGACGTGGCCATTGACGACACCAGCACGCCTGGGATGTCGTATCGCTACACGAGCCTGCAAAGCCTTGGCTTTTTCCGTCGGCAGGTCTTCGACTCCTCCAACCACCTCGTCTCGGAAAAACTGCTGACCAGCCCGATCGTGGGCAACTTCGTCACGCCCGTGGTGCTCAACCGCCTCACCCCGACCAATCTGGTCGTGGGCGGCGCCCAGGGCATCTTCGAGTCGACCAACCGTGGCGACAGTTTCACGCAGATCCTGGGCCCCGGCGATGTCGCCTTCGGCGTGCTGGAACCCGCCCAGACGGCGATCATTTCCGGCGGACACCGTAACGGCGTGGCCAACCCGGCACTGCTCTACATCGGCACGGGCAACGAAGTGTTCGTGCGCACCGCATCGCGCGAGAAACTGCGGCTCTCCAACCAGCAGTATCCCGGCGGACTCGTCCGCGACATCGCCGTCGACCGCCAGGACTGGGCCAACGCCTACGTCATCGACCGCGACGACGTGTTCGTGACGCACGACACGGGCGACCAGTGGCACAGCATCACCGGCGACCTGCGCGAAGTCACGCGCGGCGTGCGGGAGCTTCGCAGCCTCGAATTCGTGCGTGGTCCCTCCGGTGAAGGTTTCGTGGTCGTGGGAACGGACACGGGCGTGTTCGTGATGGCCGAGTCGAAGCCCGGTCAGTGGACCGAACTGGGCCAGGTGCCCCATGCTCCGGTCTATGAGATGGAGTACGACGCCACCGACAATGTCCTGGTGGCGGCTACGCTGGGACGTGGAGCTTTCCTGCTGAAGAATGCGGCGGCCGAAATCGACGATGTCGGTTCGCAGAAGGTCAAGCCGACGTCGGCCAGCGGCTTGGTCTGGAAAGACCTGAACGGCGATGGCGTCCGGAATCCCAATGAACCCGGCTACGCGGGCATCACCGTCTACGTCGATGTCAACGGCGACGATGTGTTGAGCCTCTGTGATCCGGCCGTGACGACCAGCGCCAACGGCACCTATACGCTGCGGAACGTCCCGCCTGGCAACTTCGCGGTTCGCGTCCGCATGCAGCCGGGCATGTCGATGACGGCGCCCAAGGCGGGCGAATACGTCGTCTCGTTCGGCAGCAGCCAGGAGTACTCCAACCTCAACTTCGGCCTCCGCGAAGGCGTGGGACCGAACGAGGGCTTCGACTTCGGCGATGCGCCAACGCCCTTCCCCACCACGCTGGCCCGCAACGGAGCCTCGCACGGCATCCGAGCCGGTTTCCAGCTGGGTGCGACCATCGACGGCGACAGCGACGGCCTGCCGACAGCGGGCGCCGATGGCGATGACACCACCGGACTCGATGACGAAGATGGCGTCCGCCTCCTCGGCGAACTGGCCGTCGGCGGACGATCAACCCTGGAAATCACCGTCAACAATGGCAGCAATCCCGCGGGCCTGCTGCAGGGCTGGATCGACTTCAACGGCGACGGCAGCTGGGATTCGGCGGGCGAGCAGATCTTCCGCGACGTGGCCGTGCAGCAAGGCGTGAACCTGCTCAGCTTCAACGTCCCCGCTTCAACCCAGCCCGGCGTTAAGTTCGCCCGCTTCCGCTACGCCTACGAATTCGGCCTGTCCTTCTCGGGCCGAGCCCTCGCGGGGGAAGTCGAGGACTACGTGATGGAAGTCGTCGAAGGCGGCCCGACCGCGGTCAACGACTCCTACCAGGTGCGACGCAACTCCAAGGACAACTTCTTGGCAGTGCTCGAAAACGACAAGATCCAGGCCAACAGCGGCACGGTCATCTCCGCGATCGCGCAGGGATCGGCCGGCGGCGTTGTGACGATCGCCGCGGGAGGCAACGGGCTGGTCTACTCGCCAGCCTTCGGATTCACGGGCACCGAGACCTTCAGCTACACCTTGCGTGACAGCGCGGGCCTCACCTCGTCGGCAAACGTTTCCGTGTTCGTGAAGCCGGACCTCGCGTCCATCCGCCTGGGTGCGGCCGACACCAGCGGCAAGCCGATCACGTCGATTGCGGCCGGTCAGCAGTTCCTGCTGCAGGCCTTCGTGCAGGATCTGCGGACGCCGGTGGCGGGCGGCGTGTTCGCCGCATACCTCGACATCGATTACCCGGCGACCGCCGCAAGCGTCTCGGGAGCCATCCAGTATGGTGACGACTACCCGAACGGACAGAGCGGCGCGACCAACGTGCCGGGCTTGATTGATGAAGCCGGCGGCTTCGACGGCATCGACCGACTGGGCGGCGACGAAGGACTGCTGCTGTCCATTCCAATGCAGGCCGTGCAGCCAGGCTCGATCACCTTCGTGCCGAACCAGGCCGATTTGCAGCCCGAACATGCCGTGCTGCTGTTCGACCTCAACGACCCGGCTCCGCTGGACCAGGTGGAGTTCCGTCCGTTCACGCTGACGGTCACCAGCAACACGCCGGTGGCCGCCCGCAGGAACCCCAACAATCCGCTCGACGTCAACGACGATACCCAGGTATCGCCCTTTGACGCGCTGCTGGTCATCAACGACCTGAACGACTTGATGCAGGCCGAGGGAGAGGATTCGCCGTTCTACCTGGACGTCAATGGCGATGGCCGCATCTCGCCCTTCGACGCGTTGCTGGTCATCAACGAGCTGAACGCTTCGCGTGCGGAAGGTGAACCGACCGACTTGGCCCAGGTGGCGGCGGCCGTGGCCGGGCAGAAGGGCAACAGCGGACCCGCGGCCTGGGACCTGGCGTTGGCGGCACTGAGCCTCGACGCGGCCGGGCTGGATCCATTCGGCTCCGACGATAACGGCTGAACCTGACTCGATCGCTCCGTCGAAACAACATGCACGAGGCGGCCCAGCGACTTGGGCCGCCTCGTGTTTTTTCATGGGGGCTCCCGTCCGCCCCTTCTTGCGAGTGCCCCGCCTGACCAGACCTTGTCATGATCATCGGCGGCTCTCCTGGCTAGCCGCCTTCTTACCTGGGATTTTACGCGGGGACGATTCCGTCCGCCTTGTTTCGTCTCCTGAAGCGACCCGCTGCCAACGCGTCTTGCGAGGGCAGGTCGAGCAGACCATAATCCGCGTTTCCTGTTTCAGACCGGAAACATCGTTGCCCTTGCCGAGCGTTCCATGAAAGCGATTGTCCTGCAGCAGCCCCGTCAATTCGCGCAGCAAGAGATTCCCGAACCGGGGCCGCTGGGGCCCGGCGAAGCCCTGGTCCGCGTGCATCGAGTCGGCATCTGCGGCACCGACCTGTCCGGTTACCTGGGTAAGTTTCCGTTCTACAGCTACCCGCGCATTCCCGGTCACGAACTGGGCGTCGAGGTCGTGGACGTGGGCAGCGAAGTCGACCAGGTGCGAGTCGGCGATCGATGCGCCGTCGAGCCCTACATCAACAACCCGGACAGTTTCGCAAGTCGCCGTGGACGTCCGAACTGCTGCAACCAGCTGCAGGTGCTCGGCGTCCACACCGACGGCGGCCTGCGCCCCTACTTTGTCGTCCCCGCGCGCAAGCTGCATGTGTCGCGGAAGCTGCCCATGGAGCAGCTCGCGCTTGTCGAAACGCTGGCCATCGGCTGCCACGCCATCGACCGCGCGGCGCCGGAGGCGGGCGAGTTCCTGCTGATCATCGGCGCGGGACCGATCGGGCTGTCGGTACTGGAGTTCGCCAAGCTTGCGCAGGTGCAGTTGATCGTCATGGACACCAACGCGCAGCGTCTGGAGTTCTGCCGGCAAACGATGGGCGTTCAGCACACGGTGCTCGCCTGCGGCGACGCCTCCGATGCCGACCAGCTGCGCGCCATCACCGGGGGGCACCTGCCCACCATCGTCATCGACGCCACCGGCAACCGGCACTCGATGGCCGCCTCGTTCCGGCTTGTCGAGCACACGGGTAAGCTCGTGTATGTCGGCATCGTCACCGACGAGATCTGCTTCCCCCATCCGATCCTGCACGCCCCGGAGCTGACGCTGCTCGCGTCGCGCAACGCCCTGCCCCGCGATTTCACGCGGATCATCGGCTTGATCGAGGACGGGCGGATCGATACGCGTCCCTGGATCACCCACCGCACGCGCTTCGACGAGATGATCGGCCAGTTCGAATCGTTCACGCGGCCGGAGACGGGCGTCATCAAGGCGATGGTCGAGATCGGCGACTGACGTCTGGGCCGTCATGGAAACGTCATGGAATCGAGCATGCCTCCGGGGACTTTGACATGAGACCTTGCGTGACCATCAGCCTCGTGCCGGAAGCGCGAGGCGGCCCCTTTGTCTTCTGGGATGATCTGGAAGGCTCCTGTCGCGAGGCGGCCGAACTGGGTTTCCCGGCGGTCGAGATCTTCCCTCCCGATCCGGAGATTCTGCACACGCGCAATGTCGGCGCACTGCTGGCTCGCCACCAATTGCAACTGGCCGCCGTAGGCACGGGTGCCGGCTGGGTGAAGCACGGACTGACGCTCACCGACGCAGATCCCGCACGCCGCCAGGCGGCGCGGGAGTTCGTGGCCAACGTCGTTCGGCGCGCGGGCGAGCTGGGAGCGTCCGCCATCATCGGCTCGATGCAAGGCCGGCACGGAGGAACGATTGCACGCGAACAGGCCCTCGATCTCCTCGCCGATGCCTTGCAAGAACTCGGCAGCCTCGCGTCACAGTTCCATGTTCCGCTGTTTTACGAGCCGCTGAACCGTTACGAGACGAATCTCTGCACGACCATGGCGAGCGGCGTGGAACTGCTGCAGCGCGCGGGCTCGCCGCACGTGCGTCTGCTGGCCGACCTGTTCCACATGAACATCGAGGAGGTCGACATGGCGGAAGCCATCCGCGCGGCGGGTCCCCACCTGGGACATGTGCACTTCGTCGACTCCAACCGACGCCCGGCCGGCGCGGGGCATACGCGATTTGAGCCGATCCTCGCGGCGCTCCGCGCGATCGACTACCGGGGTTACCTGTCGGCGGAGGCGCTCCCGTGGCCCGACTCGATCGGAGCGGCTCGGCAGACACTGCTCGCCTTCCGTCAGTGGAACCCCTAGCGACGCACGTCACGCCTCCCGTAGACCATGATTCCCTTTCGACTCGCGAGACTTCGACCATGGCAGATCAGACGACGAATCCGGTGAAGACGCTGGGGCTGG
>JBIIEC010000243.1:0-9437 GCA_044238045.1 Pirellulaceae bacterium
CCCGGCCTCGCTGGGCCTCCGTGGCCAGAGCCGCGACATCGGTCTGCAGCTGCTGGTCCAAGGTCCCGACGTCCTTCACCCAGCCGCCCATCTTGCCGCGCAGCTCCGTTTCCTTGGAGGCGATCCAATCGCGTCGGAAGGGCACCTCCCGCATCGGTTCCTTCTTGGCCTTCTCCAATCGCTCCAACTCCAGGAAATACTCGCTCAGAGAATCCTGATTGGTTTCCAGGTAGACATTGAGCCGCTCGCGATAACGATCCACCACCTTGGCGGCCTCGTCCATCTGCTTGGAGTCGAACCCGTAGTGGGACGCGATCTTGTCCTTGTGTCCGGTCCAGATCTTGAGCATCCGCTCGGGATCGCCCAGCCGCTCGCGACCATACCGGTCCGGGATCATGTTTTTGAACGTTTCCGCCCAGGGCCCCTTGGCCGCCGACCAGAAGTAGACCGAGGTGAACTTGTCACCCTGGAACTTCTTGGATCCTTCCTTGAAGAAGTGCCAGCCTAAGCCGAGGCGCAGCAGAACCAGCGCCAGGACGCCCCAAAAAGTCAGCGATCGATGAGAACTGGACAGGGGAAGCTCCTCCACCTACGGGATACCAGCACCTGCGGGATGCCGGGGCGCGTCCCTTCGCCGCAGATCGGTCCGACTCAGCAGACCTTGCTACAGGGAAGGCTGCCGGAAAAACCTTGCGACCCAGACCTTGCGACCCAGACCTTGCCAAAGTTCCAACGCAACCCGGGTGGAGGGGAAGCCTTACCAGCTTCCGCTGCCCGGCCGAAACGAGAACTTTCGCGGCCTCAGCGGCGCGCCCTCGATGCCAATCGAATGGGCGGTCGAATTGCACGGCTGGGCCCGCCCCGAATGCCTGGGCAAGCCCCCCGGTCGACCGCAGGGCACATCTTAACTCAGGCCCGCTAGCTACGTCCAGCGTCTTTCTCGTCCGCGACCGAGGATAAACCCAAGCGTTTCAGGGAGATAACACGTTGGGACAACCAGGGAAACAAGGCGCGTCAGGGGGGAGGTTCCGAAGAAGGTCCGCGAGTTGTCCCACGGTCAGACCGCCCGCCCGCGGAGCTTCCGGGGCGAAGACTGGGGAACTAGTTTCTCGCGATCGGCCGCCTTCCGCTATTCGTCAGCCGCCATGCCCCCGGCAGGCAAGCGAGGCTCGTCCAAATCCAACTCGGCGGGCTCCGTTTCGATGACCCGCATCCGTCGCCAGGGCCCCCAGACGAACCGAGCCCAGTAGACGACCCCCAGGATGCAGATCCATGCGGTCAGCAGAACCCAGAACGAAAACAGACGCCAGCCCCAGAAATGCAGGCCGAACCAGCTGAGGATCGCGGGCAGGGGAGCAATCAGCAGGGTCGCTCGCAGCACAAACCGCGTATCGCCCGCTCCCTTCAGCGCGCTGACGAAGACGATGTGCGTGGCGTCGAACAGACAGTAGAGGGCGATGAACCGCAGCAGCACACCGCTGGTGGCGCGA
Organism: Pirellulaceae bacterium; assembly: GCA_044238045.1. GTDB lineage: Bacteria > Planctomycetota > Planctomycetia > Pirellulales > Pirellulaceae > CAZUJM01. Next base: position 1,491 of record JBIIEC010000243.1, read on the forward strand.
AGCGACTCGAACGAGTCCCCCGCACCCGCTGCGTGGGCGGCCAGCATCAGGTCGGGCAAGCCCAGGTAGAGGAGCGCCATGAAGCCCGTGTAGCCCAGGGCCAGCACCAGCGCTGTCCAGGTCGCCCGCTCGGCATAGTCCGGCCGATCGGCGCCCAACTGCTGGCCCACCAGCGTGCTCACGGCGATCCCCATTCCCAGCAGGGGCACGAAGGCCAGCGAGTTCACGCTGAACGCCACGTTGGTCGCCGCCAGTTCGGTCGCTCCCAGCGACCCCAGCAGGAAGAGGAACAGCGTGAAGGAGATGTTTTCCAGCAGCTGCTGCACACCGCTGGGCCCGCCGTAACGCAGCAGCCGTCGCATCAGCGGCCAGTCGAACCGAAAACCGCTCCAGAACTGGTACGGTCGCTGGAACTCGTCGATCCGCAACACCAGCAGGTAGCAGGCCACCTTCAGCCACTGGCAGAGAACGGTGGACAGCCCCGCGCCGAAGATGCCCCACTCCGGGAAGCCAGCCTTGCCGAAGATCAGCAGGTAGTTCACGCCGATATGGAACAGAGCCGCGAACAGGTCCACCAGCAGGACGACACGTGTGTGGCCCAGGCCCGTGAAGAACGAAGCCAGCGCCGTCGCCATCACCGCGGCACCTCCGCCGAAGGCCAGCACGCGGAAGTATTCAATTTCCTCGCGCGCGATCCCCGGTTCGTGTCCGACCATCCGGAACAGCGCGGGCGCCAGCGGCCAAGTTGCGAGAAAGAGGGGGATCGAAGCCAGTCCCAGCAGGAAGCCCTGCCAGACCACGCGCGCCACCCCCGACGGCCGGTTCGCTCCGTGGTACTGCGACACGAACGTATTCACATACCCGGCGATTCCCATCGGGCAGCAGAGCATCGTGAAGTGCAACATGCCCGCCGGCAAGGCGGCAGCGAAGGCGTCCGTGGAATAAGAGACGAGGAATACGCGGTCGAGAAAATGCATGAGCGTCCAGGACGCCGTGGACAACACCAGCGGCCAAGCCAGACGCACCACCTCGCGTCCCCCGCACGGCTGCCCCCACCAACTCGCCCACGTCCGCCTCTCCCGCAACACAACTCCACCCAGTCCCTTTCCACTCACCAGCTCATCCGTCTTCACGACCACTGCCTTCGTCATTTCCATCACCGAGCATCACCGCCGAACGCGCCATCGCGCGGGTCTTGATCCTTCCAGGCGACGACCGCCCGGCCCCCCGCTTCGTGGCTATTTTCGCAGGACTGGTCGCGTCGGGTAGGCTTTTCCCCCAACGCCGCGATCGGGCTCCGCCCCGGCCCCTATTCAAGGGGTCCATCCTACACGGCAGCGAACTCGGTGGTGACGGGGCGCACCTCCGTCATCGGCCCTCCGCCGATCGACGGGGACCCAACGACGGTCGCGGGCCCGCTCCCGCTCAGCCAACGGCCTGTCCCAGCTAGGTACATCGAGGACGTGAGGGTATGCTGGGCGATGCCGCCAACCCCGGACAAGAATCCAGCACGGCACGAGAATCCAGCACGGCGCAGTGCCGGAGCGGACAGCCTCTCGGTGCTTGCGGCACCCCCGCGCAGACCGCGTCACGGTCCGCAGGCGTTGACAGGTCAGGATTGTAAGCCAGGCGTCCCCAACATGCCATTGAACGAACTGCGAATTGTCCTCTGCTACCCTGTGGAACCACGCCATGTGGCCGAGATCCAGGCGGCCGCGCGCGATTGCGAGATTGTCGACGCGGGGCAGTCGGGCATCGCGCGCGAGATCCTGCATGCCGATCTTTTCTGCGGACACGCCAAGGTTCCGGTGCCGTGGGATGAAGTGGTGAAAGCCGGCCGGCTGCGCTGGATCCAGTCCTCGGCCGCCGGACTGGACCACTGCCTCGTGCCCGAAGTCATCGCCTCGGACATCGTGGTCAGCAGCGCCTCCGGACTCTTCGCCGACCAGGTCGCCGAACAGACGCTCACGCTGCTGCTGGGGCTCATTCGACGCGTACCGGATTTCTACCGCGGGCAGCAGGCCCGACGCTTCGAGCGTCTGCCGACGGACGACCTGCATGGCAAGACCGTGGGGATCGTCGGTTTTGGAGGCAACGGCCGGCGTTTGGCCGAAGTGCTGTCGACCTTTCGAGTCCGGATGCTGGCCACGGATCTTTTTCCCATCCAGAAACCCGACTACGTCGAACAGCTGTGGCCCGCCTCGCGACTGGACGACCTGCTGGCCCAGTCCGACATTGTGATTCTTTGCCTGCCGCTGAACGACGACACCTTCCACCTGATCGACGCCGGGAAGTTCGCCCGCATGAAACCCGGCAGCTACTTCGTCAACGTCGCCCGCGGACAGGTGGTGCGCGAGGTGGACTTGGTGCAGGCGTTGGCGTCGGGCCACCTCGTGGCCGCCGGACTGGACGTGACGGAGGTGGAGCCGCTACCCGCAACCAGTCCGCTCTGGGATTTCCCCCAGGTGCTGATCACACCGCACATCGGAGCCCAGGCCTGGGACCGAGTCGACGTGACGACCACCTTCTTCTGTGAAAACCTGGCACGCTACCGAGCAGGGGAGCCCCTCTGGAACCAGGTGGACAAACGCCTGGGATTCCCGCGTCCCGAGGATCATGCCGGACTCAAGCCCAAATCCCCAACCGTCGGTTAGGGAATCGACAGCCGAGCGAGCCGAGGGCGGGCAGGAACAGGCAAGGCGAATCGGCCCGAAGGCCCCGGGCCACAAGCTAGGCAGGCCAAGCCAACCGAGCCAAGCAAACCGAGCCAAGCAAATCGGACAGGTCATTTTCCGCGGCAGGCGCCGCATGCTGCCGTCCGAACGCGTGCCAGTCTCGCAGCGCGCTGAAGGCTGGCAGCGCGCTGAAGGCTCGCAGGCGACCGATCTCACTCACCTCGCCCAATTGACGCAGCCTACACCAAACAAGGCGATCGACTGGACCCCGCTAAAGGGGTGGCTTAAGATGGCGCCACTTCAAGGCACAACCGCTCAGGCACTTTCGCATGACCACAACGCTTCAGGATCTTGCCCCGACGATGGCGCTCGACGGCGCGGAGGCTCCCATGGCGGCCGCCACGGGCGACAAGGAGTTGCTGGAGAGGTACGATCACCTCACCCAGCAGCACCGCCTGAGTTGGACGACGCACCACCACCTGATCCGGCGACTCGGCAAGGGGGGACAGGGCGTTGTGTATCTGAGCGAGCGGCGCGGTGCGGACGACTTCACCCTGCCGGTGGCCGTCAAGTTCTTCACGCCAGCCCGTTACGAGACGGCGCGGGCGTACGACGAGGCCATGTGCCGGATGGCGCGTATCGGTGCCCGTGTCGCCCAGATCCAGCAGGACAACCTGCTGGATGTGCACAACTTCGTCGATCGCAGCCGGATCCGCATGATGGTGATGGAGTGGGTCGATGGGTACGACCTGCGTCAGTTGCTCAACAACCAGCTGCTGGATGATGTCCGCAAGCGAGTGCCGGCGGAGCGTTGGGAGCAGATCGCGCAGGTCACCATGGCGCCCGGTCCCGAGCAGGCGCGTGTGAAACCGGGCGTCGCGGTGGCGATCGTCCGCGAATGCCTGGCCGCCCTGGCCGCCCTGCATCGCGAAGGCATCGTGCATGCCGACATCAAACCCGCGAATGTGATGCTCAAATGCACCGGCAATGCCAAGATCGTCGATATCGGCTCAGCCTTCCACGTCGATGAACCGCCGCCGGTCCGCACCTGCACGCCCACCTATGCGGCTCCTGAAGTCCTGCAAGGCAGCGAGTGCACGCCGCGCAGCGATCTGGCCAGTCTCGGATACGTGCTGATCGAGATGCTGGCCGGACAACCGGTCTTCGCGCCGAAGATGGACTACTCGGAGCTGCTGGCCGCGAAGCTCGAACTGCCGCACATGCTGCCATCGCTGCTGCCGGCGGAGATCTCCTGCAACCAGCTGCTGATGAACTTCTGCCGCGGCCTGATCGCTCCCGACCCGATGCGGCGTTTCCCGAGCGCCGAGGAAGCGAACCTGCGGCAGGAGGGAGCGGCCGCATTCCTGCGGCAGCTGATCATGATGGATCTGGCAACCGAGTACGACAACGAGATCCGCATGCTGCTCAGCGAAATCAAGCAGTCGCTGCTGCCACTCTAGAGGCGTCGGCCACCGCAGCTTGGCTGCCACCGTCGCCTGCATCGCTCTTGGGTCAATCTGGCCCTGCCACCCTGCGGCCGCGACATTCGATCCGAGCAGGCGGCTTGAACATGGCTGCTCGCTCTGCAGGATTCGGATGACGCTGCGTTCGCGACACGCGTCTCATGGCGCAGATAACGGTCCAGTGGGCTGCGCAGATCCGATTACTGCAGATCCGATACTGCAGATCTAGTATCGGGGCGGAGACTGCCAGCCGGGGGAGGTTCCGGAGGCGGGCACCACCTGGCTGCCCGGCGCGGGGGTTCGCCAGTCGAGTTGGGCGCCGGAGTTGGACGGAGGCGGCGCGGGGGCGGCCGTGTTGTTGACCGGATCGGTCGACTGATAGCGGGCCGTCGGTACGGCCGGCAGGGCACTCATCTGCGCCGCAGCTCCATTCGGTGCGCCGGTATTGGGGGCGCCGGTATTGGGGGCGCCAGCATTCGGGGCCGCGGCCATGGGCCGCTGGTAGTAGGGATCGGTGCGCCCGGCGGTTCCCGTGGGCGGCGGCGGCAGTTGAGGACTGGCCGCAGGCACGAAAGGGTTCAGCTGCGGCGACGGTCCCTGGCATCCCAGCGACAACAGCATTCCCAGTCCACAGATCAGTCCCCAAAATCGCATGCGTCGACTCCCTTCGTGACCCCCAAGTGCCGCGGAGGGTAACGTCCGACCTGCAATCGTCCAAGCCCGGTTCCACGGCTCGATCGCCGAGCCAACCCGCTAGCTACCTCGACAGCTGTGCTCCCGCGTCTAGGGCCGCGTCCGTACGACCGTACGAATACCGCTGGCTGGCCGCTCCACGGTTTCCCGCGCGGCGTGAGATGCGGCACCCGACACGGCGCGAACTTCGGCCCGCACAAACGGGTTGTCGATCGCCAGCGGCGACTGCGTCGCGTGCGAAGCCTGCCGGGGACGATCCATCCGGGCAGGCGACTCCACATGGGGATTCACGATCACCTCCGGCTCGCGGACCACCTCGGGCGTCACCATCGACGCGGGATAGGCGTACGGGCTGTAGCCGTAGGTCCGCGGCACGGGCACGCTATAATAGACCGGTGGGTGCAGGGCGAAGTACGGTGGAGTCGGCACTTGGCCGAGCGAGTAGGGAGAGCCTCCGGTGGTCGGCCAGAGAGGACCGGACAGGGCGGGGGCGAAAACCGGCAGCTCCTGCGCGGCCGCGGCCGCGGCCATCAACCACGAGAACGACGCCACCAGGGCGGCACGAGTGCGTCTTCGAAACCGACCCGAAAGCGTTGCATGCATCGCGTCATCCTCTCTTGGAATGAGCATCCCGTGACGGCCATCCCCTTGGGGGAGCCCAACGTTCACGGTAGTCACCCGGGCAAGGCAACGCAAGCCAGCGAGGCCAACGCCGGTCCCGCCGCATCGCCGTGGACTTCGCACGCCTCCGCGTTCCGCACTATTTCCGGTGACACCACGCCATGAACCTCGCGACGCGTTTCAAATCCGAAGCTCGTCGCCTGGGATTTTCGTTGGCGGGCATCTGCCCGGCCGTTACCCCCACGGGCATCCACCACTTCCACGAGTGGCTCCGCCGTGGCTACCACGGGGAGATGCGATACCTTTCGGAGCGAGCGGACGCCTACGCGCATCCCTCTTCGGTCCTGACCGGAGTCCGCAGCCTGCTGATGCTTGGCATGCGTTATCCGGGCGACCCATCGGGAGCGGCGCCGCGCGCGGAAGTCCGTGTGGCCCGCTACGCCCAGGGTCCCATCGACTACCACGACCTGATCCACGCTCGGCTCAAGCAACTGGTGGCTTGGCTGCGCACCGAAGCACCCGACTGCGCGGCCCGCGGCGTCGTCGATACGGCGCCGCTGCTGGAACGCGAGTTCGCGCAGCTGGCAGGCCTTGGCTGGATCGGCAAGAACACGCTGCTGATCCACCGCGAACACGGCAGCTGGTTCTTCCTGGCAGCGATCCTCACCGACCTTGAACTCGAGCCAGACGATCCGTTCACCGCCGACCACTGCGGCTCGTGTACCGCCTGCCTGGAAGCCTGTCCGACGCAGGCGTTTCCCCAGCCACGCGTGCTCGACGCCACGCGGTGCATCAGCTACCTGACGATCGAACTGCGCGACGAGATCCCTGCCGCGCTGCGACCGCTGGTCGGCGACTGGGTCTTCGGCTGCGACATCTGCCAGAGCGTGTGTCCCTGGAATCGACGGGTTCCGGAAAGCGTTGAACCGTCGTTCGAGCCCAGCGATACCTGGTCGCATTTACGTCTGGAGAACCTGTTCGAGCTGACCGACGAGACGTTCCGGGAGCTTTTCCGCAGCACGCCCCTGTGGCGGGCGAAGCGACGTGGGCTGCTGCGAAACGCGGCCATCGCCCTGGGCAACCGCTTCTCCGCCGGAGCCGCCGAGCCGAGTTCCCGAGAGGGCAGCCCCGCATCCAGCGAGGAGGCGTTCCAACCGGCCATCACTGGGCTCTGCCGAGGGCTCCGCGATGTCGAGCCGCTGGTGCGGTCGGCGAGTGCCTGGGCGTTGGAGCAGTTGCGGACTCCGGCCGCGGAATTGGCGTTGCGGAGCTGGCGCGAGGAGACGGCCGCCAAGGAAGCCTGAAGCAAGGGCGGCGCGCACGCAGGCTGCGGCGCGATGCTTGGGCTCAAGCGGCGGGCGAGTATCCGTCGTACCAGCGCCGCAGGACGGCGTCCCAGTCCTCCAGCGATCCGACGCGGACGAACTCCTCGCGTACCGTCTCACCCTCGGGATGCAGCGCCGCGTACTTGATGCCGAACTTCCGCATGAGCGGTCCGCAGCGGGGTCCGTAGAGTTCCTCGGCGAGGCGATAGTGTTCGCGCATGCAGTCGGCCTGTTCGGCGACCGAAGGCGGAGGAGGCAGCGGCAGTCCGGCGGCCAGCGCGCGGGCCTGCTGGAAGATCCAGGGATTGCCGATCGAACCCCGCGCGGCGGTCACGCCATCGACGCCTGTCTGGTGGAGCATGTCGAGGCAGTCCTGCGCCGTGAACAGGTCGCCGCTGCCCAGGATCACCCGGTCGCCCACATGCTGCTTGACCTCGCGGAGAAAATCCCAGCGGCTCGGCCCCTCATACCGCTGCACGACCGTGCGACCGTGAACGGTCACCGCTGCCGCTCCCAAGGCGAACGCGCCGTCGAGGATCTCAAAAAAATGATCGCGGCTCTGTGGCGTGTCGTCCATGCCGCGCCGCATCTTCAGCGTCACGGGGATCTCGGCCGGCACCGCCTCCCGCGTCCGCTCCACGATCTCCAGCGCCACACGAGGCTGGCTCAGGTGGTATCCTCCGCGGCAGCGGCCAAGCACTTTCTTGACGGGGCAGCCGAAGTTGATGTCGATCACATCAAAGCCGGCCTGCACCAGGCGTCTTGCGCCGGCCGCGAACTGCTCCGGCTCCGACCCCATCAACTGGCCGCCCACCGGTCGTTCTTCGTCGTAGATGCACAGGAAGTGGCGATTGCGCTGGCGATCCTTGACCGCCACGAGAAACTGGTCGAGCATCACCTCGCAGACGCCGTACGACGCGCCGTGGCGGCGGGCGATGAGGCGCATCGGAGCGTCGCTGTATCCGGAGAGGGCGGCCTGCACGACGGGGAAGCCGATCTTCACGCGGCCGATCTGCAGTTCGCGCAGCGGCGGCGGCGGCGAGCCCACGGCTTCGCTCCCCGATGGCGGTGTTTCCTGGATCACGGTCGGTCCTCCCCCTGACAAGTTCCTGTCACACGCAGCTCCAACTCCAGGCGACACCCAGTCCGCTGCAGGGCCAGTTCCACGTC
>JBIIEC010000242.1:0-9437 GCA_044238045.1 Pirellulaceae bacterium
GACGACGACGACGAAGAAGAAGAAGAAGAAGAAGAAGAAGACAACGAAGAGAGTGACGCAGCGTCCGACAAGGGCGCGCGTCGCTAGAGTGAACGACCCTTATCGACCCTTCCACGCCGCGACGCGTGGTTAGACGCAGAGGTTTCCGGCATGGACATCCAGGCATCGGAGCAGTTGGTCGCGCGGAAGTGCAAGCCGTGCGAGGGCGGCGTGGAGGCGTGCACGCTGGGCGAAGCGGAGGGGCAGCTGGAGCGGCTGCCGGGCTGGTACCTGACGCACGACGGCCAGCGGATCCGGAAGGATTGGACCGTTAAAAACTTCATGGCCGGCATGCGGTTCTTCGAGCGAGTCGCGGCGGTCGCCGAAGAGGACGGCCATCATCCGGACATCCACCTGGAGTCCTACCGCAAGGTGTCGATCGAACTCTGGACCCACGCTATTGGCGGCCTCAGCGAAAACGATTTCATTCTCGCGGCGAAAATCGACCAGCTGCCGATCGAACTAAAGGCCTGACGGGGTCTCCCGCGTCAGGTCTGCCGTTGGCGGGCATCCAGCTGCCGGCGATTCTCGCGCCGCCACCGGCCGGGCCGCATCTTCTGCGGGCTTCCCCGCGTGTCCACGACTCGAGGACGCCACCGCTCGTCGTCTGGCGGGCGTTTTCCCTCGCGGGAACGCCCGTTTCTGGGCTAGGTTTTGCATGACTCCCGGCCGCGCTCCCGCTTCCCGGGATCCTGACGAACCGACACTCTCCTGCGCGGCGTTGGCGCGCCGCTCGAACTACCATGCACTCTCCCACCGCCTCACGTCCCCCGTTTCGCCCCGATGAATGGCTTCCCCAGGACGAATCGCGGCGCCCGCGCAGCGGTTATCGACTGCTGCGGCAGGTGATGCCGACGAGCCGTCCGATTTCGGTCGCCGTCCTGGTAGCCTGCGGCCTGGAGGCTTCGCTGATCGCGTTTGGGAAGCCCAGCCTGTACGCCACCGATGCGGCCACGATCGGTTTCGGGTTTGTATTCCTGGTCTGGTTCTGGATCTCGGTCGGCTGGATGCTGGACCTGTGGGGTCGGATCGGCCACCAGTTCCTGGCGTCGCGATCCTCGCGGGCCGCGCGCGTCACCTTCTGGGGTCTGACCGGACTGCTCGGCGGATCGTTGACGCTGGCCTACTCGATCAGCTGGGTGCTGTTCTTCGAGACCGGCCGCTTCGCCAACCTGGAAACCGGCCGCTTCGTACTCTTTAACTTCCAGCAGCTCTGGCCCTACCTCACCCAGGCCGAACCGTCGCAGCTGTTCGCGGCCGTGATCGTCGCCATGTCCGGCATGGTCCTCCTGCCCCTGGCCCTCGCCCGCTGCACCGACGGCTCCTGTGACCGGCAGCCGCCCTCGGTGCACTGGTCGCCGATTCTCTGGAGCCTGCTCGCGGTGTCGACGCTCGTGGCCTGGAACCGCTTGCCCGCCGAACCGAGCATGGCTCGGCAATCCGTTCGACAGCACGCCCTGCGACACGGCCTGCATCCCGCTTTTTCGCTCTACGCCAGCCGCCGGGACGCACTGGAACGCGGCGGCATCCGCGCGGAGATCGACGTGCGCCGCCTGACGCCACGCGGGAACCTGCGGCTCGCGTCTTCGCCCGGGGACGAGGCCACGGCCACGCGTGCGGTCTCCAAGTCGTCGCAGGTCGACGTCTCGCCTTCGGTGATCTTCATCGCCGTCGAGTCGCTGCGTGCGGACGTGCTGCACCGGGTCCACCAGGGCCAGGAGATTACGCCCCACATCAATCGCCTCGCGGCCCAAGGCCATGAGTGGACGCGGGCGTACGCGCAGAGCACGCATTCGGACTACTCCGATCCCAGCCTGCTGTCCTCGCTGTACCCCTTGCGCACCCGGCATCATCACTACTATGGACCCTCCGACCCCTGGCCACGCACGCTCATCTACGACGTGCTCCAGCCCCTCGGTTACCGCACGGCCATCCTCTCGTCACAGAACGAGGATTGGAGCGGCATGACGCACTTCCTCAAGACGCCCGGCCTCGAAACGCTCTACCATGCCGACGACAATCCCGAGCGAACCCTGGTCGCCGACAAGGATACGGGATTCGCGCGCGAGGTACGCCTGGGCGGACTGGTGGCCGGAAAGTTCCCGGACGCGCACACGACCGACAAGGCGATCGAGTGGGTCCGCGCCCAAGCTCGCGAAGGCCGGCCGTTCTTTCTCGGCATGAACCTGCAAAGCTCCCACTTCCCGTACCTGATGCCGGACGACGTCCCGCGCCCCTTCCAGCCCGCCGAAATGTCGCCGTCGATGAGCTTCGTGGGCTATCCCGTCGAGGATGTCGAAAACGCGCGCAACGCGTACTACAACGCGATCCAGGAATGCGATCGCCAGGTGGGACGACTGGTCGACACGCTGCGGGAACTGGGCCTGCTGGAGAACACGATCCTGGTCGTGACCGGCGAGAATGGCGAAGCGTTCCACGAAGGCGGCCAGGTGACCCACGCGCGCGAGCCGGTGGAGCCGGTGATCCACGTGGCCTGCGTGCTGCATGCGCCCGCCATGCTCGCGCCCACCCGGGACGACTATCCCTTCGAGCACGTGGACCTCGTCCCGACCGTCTGCGGCCTCCTGGGCCTCGAGCCGCATCCGAACTTCCAAGGCATCGACGCCTTGAGCGCCGCGCGGCCGCCCGCCGAGCAGCGACTGACCTTCTGCCACGTGCTCTCCAGCCTCGCCGAAGCCGACAGCGTGATCCTGGGCGGACGCTGGAAGCTGACGGAGGATCGTCGCGGAGGCTTCGTCACGCTCTACGACCTGCAGAACGATCCGGGCGAAACGAACAACCTCGTCACGCAGGATCCGGTGCGCGCAAACCAGTTGCAAGCCGCCCTGCGCACCTGGCGCGAACAGCAGCTGGCCTACTACCACTATCCGCCGTACTACCTCAACTTCTATCCGCCGGCGCCACCGCGCATCGAATAGCCGCGCATCGAGTAGCCGCGCGGCGGGCAGCAGGACACCCAACAAGGCCAGGTCCCCTTCCCTGAACGGCGACCTGGCATCGGGTAGGGCAACGAGCTACGCGCTGTTCTCGGCCCAGGCCAGCAGCGACTCGGCGCCCTGGCGGTGGCAGAAGTCGCCGAATGTTTCGCCCGGCTGGCGCGACGACTTGAAGAAGGCGAAGAGCGGCACCAGCGTCGACACGACTTCCTCGGCCGGTACCGAATCCTTGTAGAGCGTGTTCAGGCGATCGCCCAGCGTGCGGCCTCCCACGAGCACGGTGTACTTTCCCTTGGCCTTGCCGACGAGGCCGATGTCCGAGTTGTAGGGCCGGGCGCAGCCGTTCGGGCAGCCGGTCATCCGCACCGTGAACTTCTCGTCCGCCAGTCCCAGCTTGCTCAGTTCGGCCTCCAGTTCGTCGATCATGCCCGGCAGCGCCCGTTCGCTTTCCGTGATCGAAAGCCCGCAGGTGGGCAACGCGGGACAGGCCATCGACCAGCGCCGCACCTCCGAGATCTCTTCGCTCAACGGCACGCCGTGGTTCTTCAGGATGGCCATCAAGCGGTCCCGATCGCCAGGACCGATGTCGCAGAACAGGATGCTCTGGTGTGGAGTCAGCCGCAGGCCAGGACGCAGCGTCCGGCAGATCTCGCGGAGCGCCGTCTTCAGCTTCATCGTCGGCGTGTCCTTGATGCGGCCGTTTTCGACGTTGAGCCCATAGAACCACTTGCCGTCGCCCTGCTCGCGCCAGCCCAGGCCATCATCGAACCCGTTGACGACCACCAGCCGCGGCGGATCCAGCTTCGCGCCGTAGTACTCCTCGACCTTCGCCTTGAACGCGGCCAGGCCCCCCATGTCGCGGATCGTGTATTTGAGGCGAGCCGTCTTGCGGTCCGAGCGATTGCCGAAGTCGCGCTGCACCTTGATGATCTCGGTGGAGACGTCGATCACCTGTTCGGGCCGCACGAAGGCCAGCGGTTCGGCCACGGCCACGAACGTCTTCGCCGCGCTGGGCGTCACGCCGAAACCACCTCCGACCAGCACGTTGTAACCGACGATCCGGTCGCCCTCGACGATCGCCATCAGCCCCAAGTCGTTCGCGTACAGGTCGACGCTGTTGTCGCCCGGCAGGCCGATCGCCGTCTTGAACTTCCGCGGCAGGTAAGTCTTCCCGTAGATCGGCTCCACCACCTCGCCGCCATACACCTTGGTCTTGTTCTCGCCCGCGGCGTCCTCGACCCAGATCTCATGGTAGGCGCACGTGCGCGGGCAGAGGTGCGCCGTCAAATCGTCCGCCAGCTTCTGCATCTCGGCATGCACGCCGTTGCGATGGTCGGGGATCGGTGAACACATGACGTTGCGGTTGACGTCGCCGCAGGCGGCCAGCGTCGACAACTTGATCTCATTGATGCGGGCAATGGCCGCCTTCAACGTCGTCTTCAGGATGCCGTGCAGTTGGAGGCCCTGGCGAGTCGTGATCCGCAGCGTGCCATTCCCCATCTCGTCGCACAGGTCCAGCTCCGCAAGCATCTGCTCCGGCGTCAACTTGCCGCCCGGAATCTTGGACCGCACCATGAAGCAGTGCTCGCGGCCGCCCTTGCCCGCGCCACCCCGCTCGTCACGATCGTCCTGCTGGTAGATGCCGTGGTTCTTCAGCAGGTTCACGCTGTCCGACTCGAAGTGGTCGGTCTCGTTCGCCAGTTCGTCGGCGATCGTTCCTCGCAGGAACTGGCTGTTGATCTTGGCAACTTCCACCGCGCTTGGCTTTTTTTCTTCCGACATGCAACCCTGCTTTATCCGGACGGCCGAGGCCGTAGAATCGTAGAAAGTCCCGCCAGCCCCAGGGAACGACGGAGCGTCCGCTTGGTCCGGCCCCCAGTGGCCTCGAACGGCCCAAGGCGACGGTCGCCCTGCTCTGTTAATCTGGGCGGGCATCAAGACGCCATTGTTCTCGCAGCGGTCCCAAGGGTCAAGGCATGTCTGGGACCCACGCCGCCTCGCGCCGCCAGGAGCCTCATGAGCACACCGCCGTCCGATCCGCGCGAAGCGTCTCCTGGGAGCACACGAATCGACCTGCTGGCAGTGCTGCTGGCCACGGGCCTGGGAGTCGGGCAGGCGTTGCCCGCCCCGGGCACCTTCGGCAGCCTCTGGGGACTGCCGCTCGCCTGGCTGCTCCTGCAACTGCCGGGGATCGCAGCGCAGGCGACCGTGTTGGCCGTCCTCTTCGCAGTGGGCGTGCCCCTCTGCACGCGTGCGGCCCGGTGCCTGGGTAAGAAAGACCCCGGCGCGGTGGTCTGGGATGAACTGGTCACCGTTCCCCTGGTGTTCCTGGGACTGTCCTCCTCCCAGTTCCTGCAGCCGCTGGTCCTGCTGGCAGGCTTCACCCTGCATCGTTTCTTCGACATCCTCAAGCTGCCTCCCTGCCGCCAGCTGGAACGACTGCCGGCCGGCCTGGGCATCATGGCCGATGACCTTGCCGCCGCCTGCTACGCCTGGCTCGTCCTGCGTCTGCTGCTCCCTCTGCTGCTGCCGGCCGCATGAAGAGGCCCGCCTGCGAATCGTCGCCAGCACGTTTAGAATAGAGCCGCCGGCGATCGCTCCAAGCGCCGCCGATCGCGGCTCCGTTCCTGTTCCTCTCGTCCTTACCCCGCACCCGGAAACCACCTCCCGTGACCGCCCAGATTCTCGATGGAAAAGCCGTGGCCAAGGCCATCCGCCAGGAGTTGGCGGCCGAAGTTACCTCCTTCAAGCAGCAGACGGGAATCACCCCGAAGCTGGCCGCGGTGCTGGTCGGCAGCGACCCGGCCAGTCAGGTCTATGTGCGTAACAAGCAGAAGGCCTGCGCGGAAGTGGGCATGGAGAGCCAGTTGGTCCACCTGCCGCAGGATGTCGGCCAGTCCCAGCTGCTGGACCTGGTCCAGGAACTGAACGCGACCGCGTCGGTGCATGGCATCCTCGTGCAGTTGCCGCTGCCGCGCGGCCTCGATGCCACCACGGTGCTCGACGCCGTCAGCCCTGACAAGGACGTCGATGCGTTCCATCCGGTCAACGTCGGCCTGATCTCGCAAGGCCGACCGCGATTCCTCCCCTGCACACCGCACGGCGTGCAGCAGCTGCTCCACCGCAGCCAGATCCCCGTGGAGGGACAACATGTGGTCATCGTGGGGCGGAGCGACATTGTCGGCAAACCCCTGGCCCTGATGTGGATGCAGCGCAGCTCGACCCTGGGAAGCTCCGCCGCGAACGCCAGCGTCACTGTCTGCCACAGTCGCAGCCGCAACCTGTCCGAGCTGACGCGGCAGGCCGACATCCTGGTCGCCGCCGTGGGCCAGCCGCAGTTGATCACCGCCGACATGGTGCGTCCGGGAGCAGTCGTCGTGGATGTGGGCATCAACCGCGTGGGCGACCGACTGGTGGGCGACGTCGACTTCGACGCCGTTTCGCAAGTCGCCAGCCACATCACCCCTGTGCCCGGCGGCGTCGGCCCGCTCACCATCGCCATGCTGCTCCGCAATACGCTCACCGCGGCGCAAGCGTGAAACGCCAAGGGAGAGGCGGCGGTCAGGGCGCGGGTGCGGCGTATCGACGATCACCTCCGTCGCCCTTCGCGCGTCCTCCGCGGTGAAGTCTGCCGGTAGTCGCAAAAGCCGGCGTTCTGCGCCCGGGTTCTGTTCTTCCCACGGAAATCACGGAGCTTGGGACGGAGGGCTCCGGAAGATTCAATCCTGGTCGCCCTGGAGTTCCAGGCGGCGCGGGCCGGGAAGGACGGTGCCGATGCAGGCCGCTTTTTCCAGGCCGGGGATCGCGCGCAGCGCGCCGAGCAACGCCTCCAGCTGATCCGCCGGGACGCTCATCAGCAGACCGCCACAGGTCTGCGGATCGAACAGCAGAGCGGGCGGCTGGCGAGTTTCGGATCGCCCTGCCCACTGGCAGTCGGCGGCGAACACTCCGCGGTTCTCCTGGTCCATCGTGCTGAGTCGATCGCCGCCCTCGCGCCATAGTTCCGCCGCGCCGGGCAGCAGCGGGATCGACGGCAGGTGCAACGTCGCGCCGCAGCCAGAATCGCGGAGCATCTCCAGCAGGTGTCCGGCGAGACCAAAACCGGTGACGTCGGTCGCGCCGCGAACTCCGTGGCGACGAGCCTTCGCGATGGCCGCGCCGTTGCCCACCAGCACCGCAGCCACCATCGACTCCCACCAGCGTGCTTCGCAGCGTCCCTGGCTGAAAGCCCGCAGCAGCGTTCCCACGCCCAGAGCTTTCGTCAGCACGAGTCGATCGCCGGGCCGCACCGCCTGCTTGGCCAGCAGACTCGCGGGATCCTGCTGCGCAAGGATCGTGAAACCAAGGCTCACCTGCGGTCCTTCGACCGTGTGGCCACCAACCAGCGTCGCGCCGGCCGCTTGGAGTTCGCGGAGCGCGCCGGAAAGCAGTTCCAGCAGCACGCGATACTGCGCGTCAAAGGTCCCTTCGGGCAGGACGACGGTGGCCAGCGCGGCGACCGGTTCCGCTCCCATGGCCCAGGCGTCGCTCAACGCATGCAGCGCCGTGATGCGGCCTGCCAGATAGTGATCGGGCACGGGCGACGTGAAGAAGTCGGTGGTGGCGGCCACGACCTGGCCGGGCGCGAAGCGGAGCACTGCGGCGTCGTCGGGCTGGTCCAGTCCAACCAGCACTTCAGGCCGCATGGGAATCTTCAGTTGGGCCATGACGGCCGACAGCAGACCGCTGCTCACCTTGCCGCCGCAGCCCACGCAGCGCATCCGCCGCGTCGCCTCGCCGCGCGGCGTCGCCTCGCCGCGCGCATCGCCCGTCGCCACGGCGGGCGTCGAGGTGGGCGTCGAAGCACTCGCCGCTGCCATGCGCCGCGCCATCGCGCCGACTTGCTCGCTGGAAAACATCTCCATGAAGCGTCGATCGATGCGATCCTTCCACCGCCAGACCCAGCGACCGGCAAAAACGCGGCCGGAATATTCGCCCACGGCGGTTCCGTCACCCAGGTTGAGCAGCCGCAGGAAGTCCTTCTGCGGGCGAAACGCCTGCAACGGCTGGCCGCGCAGCTGACGCCTCAGGTTCTCCCACAGCACGGGGCCCTGACGCACCGCATAGACACCGGCCTTGGCCAGCGGACGCGACGCGAAACTCGCCGTGTCGCCCACCGCGAACACGGGACGCCCCGAGATCGAACGCAGGCCTTCATCCACGCGGAGGAAGCCCCGTTCATCCTTGGGCAGGTCCACCTGCGACAACAGCGGCGGAGCCGTCGCGTGCGTGGCCCACAGGATCACATCCGCCTCCACGCTCGCGCCGCCCTCGCGATGAATGGTGCCGTCGTCAATCCGGCTAACCCGCGAACCCGCATGCACGACGATGGCCCGTTGGCGCAGCGCCGCGCGGAGCCGTTCCTGGGTGCTCGGCGCAAAACCGTTGGGCAGTCCGCCGGAACCGTGGACGATCGCCAACTCCACTCGGACCGCGTCATCGCCTGCCACGCGTTCCACGAACCGCGGCACGCAGCACGCCACCTCCAGGCCGCCCGCGCCGCCCCCCACGACAACCACGCGCACCGGCCGCGCGCCTCGCTCGCGGATCGCGCGCACCAAGGCCGCTCGCAATCGCTCCAGAAAACCCACCATCGGCTTGATGAATACCACACGGTCCGACGCGAGGGTCACGCCTTCGGTCGCGGGAACCGAACCGATGCCGATCGAGAGCACATCGTAAGCCAGCGGCGGCCGATCCTCGAACAGCACACGGCCTCGCTCCGCATCCACGCCCGTCACCGGGTCCGTCAGCAGAGTCGCCCCCACCGTCGCGCACAAGCGGACCAGATCCAGCTCCATCGCGGCCGGCGCGTACTGACCGGCCAGGACGCCCGGCAGCATGCCAGAATAGGTGCTGACCGACGACGACGCGATGCAGACCAGCTCCGTCGACTCCGGCCGCTCCGACGCCCACTGCTTCAGCACGTGCGCATGCGTATGTCCCATCCCCAGCAGCACCAGGGTGCGCGACGGCAAGGACTCGAACTGCATGCAACCACCTCCGCTCCGCCCCAGGCAGAACATCTCCCTGCGCGGCCAGGCGTGGACTTCACCGACCTTCGCCGCTGTAGTTTTGCGCCGCTGTAGTTTTGCGCCGCTGTAGTTTTGCGCCGCTGTAGTTTTGCGCCGCGCAGTTACGCGCCGCGCAGTTACGCGCCGCGCTGTTCTCCGCCGCTCCGGCATCGCGTCCCGCCAGCGGCCCCCCATGCGTCGCATGAACTCCGACACGAATCCCAGGGCGATCCTGCGGAGTGCGACCATGCGGCCACCCCTGCAAGTGCTTGGCGGAGGCCGACGCCGGAGTCTACCATCTTCGCCGGCGGCACGGCAGCCAGCGATGCCCGGACCGTTTGCCCGCGCGGAGACGCCCAACGGCCGACCCTCCCACGCGGTGCGTCTG
>JBIIEC010000620.1:0-2777 GCA_044238045.1 Pirellulaceae bacterium
TTCGTCGACAAGCTGCTGGGTGGCGGTCTGGTCGGAACGAGACAGCAGTTGCCGGGTGAGCTGGCCGATCGCGCGACCAAACTCCAGCGGTCGCCCAGGTCCATCGCCGCGCCAGAACGGCATGCGGCCCGGTTCACCCGGCGCCGGCGCGACCAGCACGCGGTCGTTCGTGATCTCCACCACGCGCCAGGAGGAAGCGCCGAGCAGGAACACATCGCCCGCATGGATCTCGAAGACCATCTCCTCGTCCAGTTCCCCCACGCGACTCTGGCCGCCTTCGTCGCCGACGAGGAACACGCCATAGAGTCCGCGGTCGGGAATCGTGCCGGCGTTCATGATCGCCAGCCGCTGCGCGCCGCGGCGCGGCGTGAGCAGTCCGGCCACGCGATCCCAGTTCAGCCGCGGTCGCAGCTCCGAAAACGCCTCCGACGGATAGCGGCCCGTCAGCAGGTCGAGGATCGACTCGAACGAGGAACGCGGCAGGTCGTGGAAGGGAGCGGCCTGGCGCACCAGATCGAACAGCGACTCCACCGCGCACGGCCCCTCGGCGACAATCGCCACGATCTGCTGCGCGAGCACATCCAGCGGATTGCGCGGATAGAACGTCTCCTCCACTTCGCCGCGCATCATGCGGGCTGCGGCGGCCGAGCAGGCGAGCAGGTCACCGCGGTACTTCGGGAACAGAATCCCCCGCGACTGGCCACCGACATGATGTCCCGACCGACCGATCCGTTGGATGCCCGAGGCGATCGTCGGCGGCGACTCCAACTGCACCACCAGGTCCACCGAGCCCATGTCGATGCCCAGCTCCAGCGACGACGTCGCGACGATGGCCGGCAGCAGCCCCTGCTTCAGGCGATCTTCGATCTGCAGCCGCGTCGCGCGGGCAATCGACCCATGGTGCGCCAGCGCGACTTCCGCCTCGGCCGCGTCGTTGATGGCCGTCGCGAGACGTTCGGCAAGTCGCCGGCTGTTGACGAAGATCATCGTCGAGCGATGCTGCTGGATCAGCTCGACCAGCCGCGCGTGGATGGCGGGCCAGATCGAGGGAAGATTCGCCACGGCATCCGTGGGTCCGTCGACCGCCCGGCCTTGTCCCGGACCGGCCGACGCAGCCAGTCGCGCCATGTCCTCCACCGGGACCTCGATGCGCAAGTCCAGCTGCTTCCCCTGCCCGGCCTGCACCAGCGTGACCGGACGCGGCACCAGCGCGCGCTGCGCCGCAAACGAGACGAACGCACTCATCTCGCCCGCGGCATTGTCCTCGGCCGTTGATTCGGGTCGCGTCACTTCGATCGACGGGGCCCGGGCCTCCTCCGATCCCGGCGCCTCCCAGTCGGCTCCGCCCAGCAGTCGCGCCACTTCATGCAACGGTCGCTGCGTGGCGGACAGTCCGATCCGCTGCAGTGGCTCCGACTCGCCCGCCTCGCGCCGCAACCGCTCCAACCGCTCCAGCGAAAGAAACAGATGCGCGCCGCGCTTCGTCGCCACCATGGAATGGATCTCGTCGATGATCACCGTCTCGACGTGCTGCAGAGTCGCGCGACTACGCGAGGTCAACATCAGGAACAGCGACTCCGGCGTCGTGATCAGGATGTCCGGCGGCTCCCGCAGCAGCTGCTGGCGATCGCGGGCGGGCGTATCGCCCGAGCGGACACCGACGCGGGGATCGTGGTACGCGTGCCCCGCGCGTTCGGCCGCCGCGCGGATGCCGGCGATCGGAGCCCGCAGGTTCCGCTCGACATCCACCCCGAGGGCCTTCAGCGGACTGATGTAGAGCACCCGCACGCCAGCCGGCCGCTCGACCGAACGCGACCTGCCACCCGCTGGATCGCCCGTTGGATCGCCGGCTTTGCCCTGATCGACAACCGGTGTTGCTCGCGCGGCTGCTCCCACCCGCGTCGCCCCGAACATGATGCGATGGATGGCCACCAGGAACGCGGCCAGCGTCTTGCCCGAACCGGTAGGTGCCAGCAGCAGCGTGTTTTCGCCCCGCGCAATGGCCGGCCACGCCTCGCTCTGCACCCGCGTCGGGCTGTCGAACGAGGACCGGCACCAGTCACAGACCGCCGCGTGAAAACACGTTTCCAGCGACTTCCAAGTCGCCTGGCGCTGTCGTCGGCGTTCGCTGGCAGGGGCTGGGGAACTCATCGCGACTCAACAGGCTCGGAAGGAGATTTTCAAAATGACAGACGCTCGTCAACCGGCCCTCGAAGCCGAACTGCCGACAGCAGCTCGAGTTGCGATTGTAGTTGACACATGTTCAGCATCACAATAGACTGCCGAGCATGGAAAGTTGTGAGGTCGAAGCTCGTTGTCAGGTCGCAACACGGAGGGTTTGACTTATGTTAGTGCTCGGAAGAAAGGAAAATCAGTCCATTCTCATTGGCGACAACATCCGGATTACGATTGTGGGCCGTTCCGGGTCCTCGATCCGCATCGGAGTTCAAGCGCCGGTCGATGTTCGCGTTCTGCGTGAAGAATGCGCTGCCCGAGATCGAGCCACCCAGGATGAGGGGGCTTCCCGGCAGGTCGACGAGGCGTCGCCAGCGGCAGCTCAGTTGGAGGCGGACGTCGCCCCAGAGCCGACCACGGGGAATCAGGCCAGTCCGGAGTCCCCGATCGGTGTGCAGTTCGGGAGCGCACTGCCCCCCGAGCGTTCGCTACTCGGCGTCCCGACGCTGCAGACGACGCTGGAGGGCGATCTGCTGGAGGTGATCACCGCCGTTTCGGGCGTGTGATCACCAGTTCACGGTTCCCGCCCTCTCTTTCGGATC
>JBIIEC010000621.1:0-2775 GCA_044238045.1 Pirellulaceae bacterium
GGCGAATGCGCCGGCGGAGCCCGCGGAGCTGCTGCGGCGCGTCTACTTCGACTTGGTGGGACTGCCGCCGACGCCCGAGGAACTGGCGGCGTGGCAGCGCGAGCCGACCGACGAGCACTATCGTCGCATTGTCGACCGGCTGCTGGAGTCGCCCGGCTATGGGGAGCGTTGGGGACGCCATTGGCTGGATGTCGTGCGCTACACCGAAAGCAACGGCTTTGAATACGACCGCGCACGCGACAACGCGTGGCACTACCGAGACTACGTAATCCGGGCCTTCCAGGACGACGTACCGTACGATGCGTTCATGCGGCAGCAGATCGCCGGTGATGTGATCGAGCCGGTGACGGCGGACGGCATCATCGCCACGAGCCTGCTGGTGAGTGGACCCTACGACCAAGCCGGGAACGCCCAGGCCAACCAGACGCAGCGCATGGTCACGCGCGAGGAGGAGCTGGAGGATCTGCTCAGTGTCGTGGGGCAGACGTTCCTGGGCGTGACCATCAACTGCGCTCGCTGCCACCAGCACAAGTTTGATCCGATTCCGCAGGCGGACTACTATCGCTTCCAAGCAGTTTTCGCGGGCATCAAGCACGGCGAGCGTTCGATTGAGGCACCTCTGTTGGGTAACGCAGACGCGGCGGGCAGTCCGCTGGTGGTCTACTGTGGGACGCGCGTGGAGCCGCCGCCGACTCGATTGCTGCGGCGCGGGGATGTGTTGTCGCCCGGCGATCCGGTCGCGCCGGGAGGACTTTCGGTGCTGGCTGCGCTGGGGTGGGAGCTGGAGCTGCCGGTCGAGACGCCGGAGGCGCAGCGGCGGATTCGTTTCGCCGCGTGGCTGGCCGATCCACACAATCCGCTGCCGGCCCGTGTCATGGCCAATCGCATCTGGCAGTACCATTTTGGCGAACCGCTCGTGGCGACTCCCAACGATTTCGGCGCCAGCGGACAGCCGCCTCTGCAGAAGGAGCTGCTGAACTGGCTGGCGGCCGAGTTCGTGGAGCAGGGCTGGAGCGTCAAGCACCTGCATCGCGTGATCGTGCAGTCGGCGACGTACCGACAGTCGTCCGCCGCCACGCCGGCTTCGCTGGAGCGAGATCCCGACAATCGTTACCTGTGGCGTTATGCGCCGCGGCGGCTGGAGGCGGAGATGCTGCGGGACGCCATGCTGTTCGTCAGCGGGCAGTTGAATCCGCAGCGCGGCGGTCCGAGTTTCCGGCCCTTCACGACCACCGACTTCAATGCCACCTTCTACCATCCGTTCGACCGGGGAGACGCGGAGTTCAACCGCCGTTCGGTGTATCGCATGAACATCAATTCGGGCAAGGATCCGTTGCTGGATGCGTTCGACTGCCCCGACCCGTCGATCAAGACGCCGCGACGCAACGTGACGACCACACCGCTCCAGTCGCTCGGACTGATGAACGGCTCGTTCGTGCAGCGGCAGGCGGAGCACTTGGCGAAGCGCGTGGAGGCCGAGGCGGGTGGTTCGGTAGAGAACGCCGTTCGCGGCGCGTATCGATGGACGTTGGGCCGCGATCCAACTGATGCGGAACGGGACCGGGCTGTCCAGCATGGGGCGGCTCATGGCCTGAAGAGTGTTTGCTGGGCGCTGCTGAATAGCACGGAGTTCCTGTATGTACGATGAGCAAACGCGGAGTGATCGTGGTGCGCAGGGGCTTGCGGGAGACACGAACAGGCTGGGCGTGAGACTGCCGTGCGCGTCGCGTTCGCGCGGCGTCGTGCCCTGGTATGAGCGGCGCTCGTTTCTGACGGAGATCGGCAGCGGGTTGGGCGGTATCGCGCTGGCGTATCTGCTGGGGCAAGACCAGGCTCGGGCGTCGACGCCTCCGATCGGCTCACCCGGCGCGCCACAGCACTTCCCGGCCCGCGCGCAGCGCGTTGTGCAGATCTTCTGCTGCGGCGGCGTCAGCCATTTGGAGACGTTCGACTACAAGCCGGAACTGGAGCGGATGGATGGCAAGCCGCTGGAGGGAAAGGGCGAGAATCTGGGCTTCTTCGGACAGCCCGGGAACTTGATGAAGAGCCTCTATCCGTTTCGCCAGCATGGCGAGAGCGGCGCGTGGGTCAGCAGCCTGCTGCCTCACTTGGCCGCGTGCGCCGACGACCTGTGCTTCGTGCACTCGATGTTTGCGCGAAGCAACAACCACACGCCGGCCACCTTCCAGATGAACTCCGGCTTCACGCTCAACGGCTTTCCCTCGATGGGGGCGTGGCTCAGTTACGGGCTGGGCAGCGAGAACGACAACCTGCCGGCATTCGTGGTGCTGCCCGATCCGCGGGGTCTGCCGGCGGGTGGGTCGATCAATTGGGCGGCCGGGTTCCTGCCGGCGAATCACCAGGGCGTGGTCTTCCGGGCCGACCGCGGGGAGCCGATCGGCGATTTGCGGACGCCGGCGAGTGTGGCGGCGGGGACGCGGGCGGCCGAAATGCAGCTACTTGCGGCGATGAACGGGGAGTTCGCCGAGCAGCATGAGGGCGACCTGACGTTCGCCGCGCGCGTGCGTTCCTACGAACTCGCGGCCCGCATGCAGTCGAGCATTCCCGAAGCGACCGACCTGGCCGACGAGACCGAGGAGACGCGGCGTCTGTATGGCGTGGACGACGCGGCCAACAAGGGGTTCGCACGCAACTGCCTGATGGCGCGGCGGCTACTCGAACGCGGCGTACGCTTCGTGCAGATCATCAACGGCGGCGCGTTTGGCAGCCCACGCATCAACTGGGACGGGCACGAGAATCTCAAGGAGAACCACG
>JBIIEC010000244.1:0-9428 GCA_044238045.1 Pirellulaceae bacterium
CTCGGCGCCGTTGTCCGTCGAGTACATGATGATCGTGTTCTCATCCAGGCCCAACTCCTTGAGCTTGGCAAGCAACTCGCCGATCTGACGGTCGTGCTCCACCATGCCGTCCGCATAGATGCCCAGGCCCGTCTTGCCCGCCACGCCTTCCTTCAGGTGCGTGAAGATGTGCATCTTGGTGGAGTTCCACCACAGGAAGAACGGCTTGTCGGCCTTCTTCGCACGCTCCATGAAGTCGACCGCTCGCTCGTTGACCTCCTCGTCGAAAGTCTCCATGCGCTTCCGGGTCAGCGGGCCGGTGTCCTTGATGCGGCCATCGGCGAAGCTGTGGATCACACCGCGCGGGCCGAACCGCTTCTTGAAATCCGGATTCTTCGGATAGTCCGGATGCTCCGGCTCTTCCTCGGCGTTCAGGTGGTAGAGGTTGCCATAGAACTCGTCAAAGCCATGCGCCGTCGGCAGCATCTCATCGCGGTCGCCCAGATGGTTTTTGCCGAACTGGCCGGTGACGTAGCCCTGCGCCTTGAGCAGCGTGGCGATCGTCGGATCCTCTTTCTTCATTCCCTCCGGGGCACCGGGCAGTCCGACCTTGGTCAGGCCCGTCCGGATCGGCGACTGCCCGGTGATGAAGGCCGCGCGGCCCGCCGTGCAGCTTTGCTGACCGTACCAGTCCGTAAACAACGCGCCCTCGCGCGCGATGCGGTCGATGTTGGGCGTCTTGAAGCCCATCATGCCGAGGTTGTACGCGCTGACATTGAACTGCCCAATGTCGTCGCCCCAGATCACAACGATGTTCGGTTTCTTCGCCGTCTGGGCCATCGCGGTTCCGACCGCAAACAGCAACGATAGCGCCACGGTTATCGCCGTGGCCAGGGCACGAGGCCAGGTCGTCTGGTGCATGAACAGGTCCTCTGAGACTGTGGGTACAAAAGGATCAAGAAGTCGGATCGGCTGGATAAGCTTCCAAGCGTAGGCGAAACCAATCCACGGTGGCTGGGGTGCGTCCGACCCCCAAGGCCCGACCGCCACCGACCATAAAGTATGACAGGCCGAGGAGGATCCGACGAGGAGTGAAGTAATAGTGCGAGTCAGCAAAAACTCGGTGTTTTTAGGCGGAGCTTGCTGCGCAGGCACGGCTGCTGGAGCGGACGAGGGGGCGGCTGGCTGGTCGGGTCAGGGCCGGAGGAGTTCGCGGAGCATCCGGCCGGGGTTTTCCAGAAAAGCGCGGCTCACTCGGTAGTGCTCCGTATCCTCGTAGCGGACGGCGCACAGGCCTCGATCGGAACATTCGTAGATCGTCGCGTGGGGAAAGGCCAGTAGGATGGGCGAGTGGGTGGCGATGACAAACTGCGACTCCTGCCCCGCCAGCTCATGGATGCGTGCGAGGACGGCCAACTGCCGTTGGGGCGAGAGGGCCGCCTCCGGTTCGTCCAGCAGGTACAGGCCCTCTCCGCGAAATCGGTTCTGCAAAAGGGCAAGAAACGACTCGCCATGCGACTGCTCATGCAGCGACGTACCGCCGTAGCTTTTGATCAGCGGCGGTTCGGTGGGGAACTCCTCATCCAAGCGGTCCACATAGGTAGCCGCATTGTAGAAGCTCTCGGCCCGCAGGAAAAAACCATCCCGGGGCCGACGAGCGCCCTTGGCGATGCGCAGGTAGTCATGCAGCTCCGAATGCGAGTTTCGGGTGGCGAAGTTGAAGTTTACGCTGCCGCCTTCCGCATTGAAGCCGAGCGCAACGGCCATGGCTTCGAGCAGCGTCGACTTCCCGGAACCGTTTTCGCCGACCAGGAAGGTGACGCGCGGATCGAACTTCAACCGGTCCAGATGCCGGACCACCGGCAGGGAGAAGGGATAGTGATCGAAGGAGTTGACACGGTCGCGCAGGAGTTCGAGATCCAACAGGAAGTGATAGTCGATGGCCATGAAAACCTCGAAGGCGTGACGATGCCGAGTCAGCCGGCGGGGGCTCGGTGTGTTGGACACCCGGCCTGAGGCGTCGGAGACCATGATAGCCCATTGGAACGCCCGCGGAAAATCGGCCGGTTGTTGTAGCTTTCCCAGCGCGAGTGGACGGTCGTTCGGAGGTGAGCGGACTGCGGGCGAATGCGCGTGACACCCGGTTGTCAGCCACGCTACAATGGGCGAGCCGCCTCCAGACCCTTCCTGCCGCCCATTGGCGATCCCGCCCCGCAACGCCCTCCGTGACTTTGTCGCTTCCGCGAACATGCCGGGAGTCTCGTCGCTGCTGACTGGGAATCGCCTCCGAGCGCCGTACTTCCGGGAACGGTGCAGACTCCCTCGGGTAGCTGAGCGGGTCGAAGCCACGGTGGGTGGTGGGAGCGAGTGGGAGCAGGAACATGAAACGACTCCAGGGAAACATGGCTCGATGGTGGCAGCTTGTCGGGCTGCTTGCTTGGTTGCTTGCGCGGCCCGTCGAGGCCGCGGATCCTGCCGGCGTGGAATTCTTCGAGAGTCGCATTCGACCGGTGCTGGTCGAGCACTGCTACGCATGTCATTCCAGGCAAGCCGAGTCAGCGGGGGATCTGCGTGGAGGTTTGCGGCTGGACGATGCGGCCGGCGTGCGTGCCGGCGGTGACTCGGGGCCGCTTCGGTCGGAGACGCAGCCAGCCGACAGCGTGTTGCTCCGATCGTTACGTTACGAAGACCTGCAGATGCCCCCGCAGGGCCGTCTCGACGAGGCGGTCATCGCCGACTTCGCCCGCTGGTTGGAATTGGGCCTGCCGATGCCTGACGACGACTCCGGGGACACGCGGGACGCGTCGGACCGGCAATCCATGTCGTCAGCTCGCGAGAGGGCCCGCGACTTCTGGGCGTTCCAGCCACCGCGTCGGCATCCGCTGCCGCGGGTACGGGATGGCAGCTGGCCGCGTCAAGGGATCGACCATTTCGTGCTCGCCGCGCTCGAGGAGCGTCAGCTGAGTCCATCGCCGCCCGCCGATCGCAACGCGTGGCTGCGTCGCGTCACGCTGGACCTGATTGGACTGCCACCGACGCCCGCGGAATACGCCGCGCTGGAAAACGATTCGTCGCCAGACGCGTTGTCGCGTGTCGTCGATCGGCTGCTGGCGTCGCCGCACTACGGTGAACGCTGGGGGCGCTACTGGCTGGACCTCGCCCGCTATGCCGACGACCAGGGCAACTCGTTCCTGAGTCCCGCGCCGCGCGCGTATTTGTACCGGGACTGGGTGCTGTCCGCGCTGAATCGGGACCTGCCCTACGACGAGTTCCTGCGGCTGCAGATCGCAGGCGACGAGATGCCCGAGCCGCCGGCCGACGGTGACTATCGTACGCGACTGGCGGGGCTGGGTTTCCAAGGAGTGGGACCAATCTTCCGCAAGGGCGCCGCGGGCGAAGCGAAGGCCAAGGCGGACGAGCTGGAGGACCGCATCGACACGCTGTCGCGTGGCATCCTGGGACTGACCGTCTCGTGCGCGCGATGCCACGACCACAAGTTCGATCCAATCCCGACGCGCGACTACTATGCCCTGGCCTCCGCCTATAACGAAGCGGTATGGAGCGACCGCGTGCTGGATTCACCGCAGGCCATCGAAGCGCATCACGCCTGGGAGGCTGCGGTGGCGGCTGCCAAGAGCCAGCTGGACGGACAGTTGGCCGCCTACGGCCGATCGGCGGCGATTGCAGCGTTGGGACAACTGGATCGCTATCTGGTCGCGGCCGCCGCCGTCGTCATCGCTCGGCGCGAGGCCTCCACGGACTGGACCGAAGAAGCGGTCGCGTCGCGGACGAACCTTCATCCTCGCTTCTTGCAGAGGCTCGTGGCGAGGTGGGAGCAGGAGCCGTCCGATGCAGGCTGGCAGGAATGGCGTCAGGCCGTGGCGTCGGTGCAACGTGTGGAGTCGCTGGAGCAGTTGGCCTCGTTGCCGTCGATCGGCTCGCTGAGTATCCGCTGGCGCGACGACCTGGCGGCGGCGCTGCAGGCGCACGAGGCGGCAACTGCGGCCGCGAAAGAGGCGACCGCTACGGGTGCCGATCAACACGCGCCCGTGGGCCCGGATGCCAAGCAACGGGCATGGCTGGACTGGTTCCTGCTGCAGCCGGAGGCGGTCTTCTTCACGGATGCGGCGACCGGCGATGCCTTCGTACCCCATGAAAAGATGTCCGAAGTGCAGGCCGCACGCGCGGACTTGGAGCGGCTGGAGAAGTCGCCACCGCCGCTGGGGCCGAGCATGCCCAGTGTGCAGGGCGGGGGCGCGGCGCTGCGGATCTTCGTGCGAGGCAACCCCGAGCACCTGGGTGACACGGCGCCGCCCGGGTTCCTGCAGGTGCTTTCGCCCACGCCCTCGGATCTCCAGGAAGTGTCCGCAGCAGAAGCAGCCCCGGCCTCGGAACGGTATTCGCGCTGGGAACTGGCGCGGGATCTAACGCGTGGCGACAATCCGCTGACCGCCCGTGTGCTGGTGAATCGTGTCTGGCACTATCACTTCGGCCGCGGCATCGTCCAGACGCTTGGCAACTTCGGCGCGCTCGGCAGCCGACCGACGCACCCCGAACTGCTCGATACGCTGGCGGTCGATTTCATGCGTTCCGGCTGGTCGATGAAATGGCTGCACCGCCAGATCGTGCTCTCGTCCACGTACCAGCAGTCCAGTCAGCCGCGGGCGGATGGCTTGGTGGTCGATGCGGAGAACCAGTGGCTGTGGCGGATGACGCCGCGGCGACTGGATGTGGAGGCGTATCGCGACGCGATGCTGGCGGTGGCCGGACAGCTCGATCGCAGCCTGGGCGGACCTTCGCTGGACCAGCAGGAACCGGGCCTCAAGGAGCAGCCGGACTTTCCATTTTTCACGCGACTCAACGGCCCCGATCCCGACGATCCGGCCAACCGTCGCCGGACGCTCTACAGCGCGATCAGCCGCTACTCTCCCGCGCAGACGCTGCTGCTGTTCGACTTCCCGGAACCGAATGTGGCCAGCGACCTGCGAGGGACGACGACCGTTCCGCAGCAGCAACTGTTCGTGCTGAACGGCCTCTTTACCCTGGAGGTGGGACGGGCCTTTGCGGCGCGTGTGCAGCGGGAGGCGGAGGGAGACGATGGCCGCATCGAGCAGGCGTGGAGGCTGGCCTATGGTCGCCGACCGACGCCAGTGGAGCGTGAAGTCGCGATGCGTTTTCTGGCGGAGACGCGGGAGGAGCGATCGCAGCAGGGTGACGCGAGCGACCCTGGGAACGGCTTTGGGCCTTGGGAACGGCTGGCACACGGGCTGCTCTCGTCGAATGAGTTTGTGTTCACGCCTTGAGGACGGTCCGTAGAAGAGTGGCGAGTTGGTGCGAATCGGGGGCGGATTGCAGGTTCGCGAGTCGGGAGGAGAATCACGATGGGTGACGAGTCGCACGATCTCGGAAAGTCCGGCAGTTCGCGGCGTGCGATGCTTTCGCAGTTAGGCGCGGGCATGGGGATGATCGGCCTGGCGGCCGTCTGGCCGCGCGGTGCGGCCGCGGAGTCGGGCCTGGCTGCGGGTGTGTCCGCCGCCACGAATCCGTTGGCGGCGCGCGTTCCGCATTTCGCTCCCCGCGCGAAACACATCATCCACCTGTGGATGAACGGTGCGCCCTCGCAGGTGGACACGTTCGACCCGAAGCCGATGCTCGCACGTTACGCCGGGCAGCGTCCCGAAGTGACCCAGTCGCTGGCTACGGAGAACGCCACGGGGGGACTCATGCCGTCGCCCTTTCGGTTTCGCAAGTACGGCCAGTCGGGGTTGCCGATCAGCGAGTTGCTGCCCGAGACGGCGCGGCATGCCGACGACCTGTGCGTGATTCGTTCGATGCACACCAACGTCCCGGTGCATGAGTCGTCCAACTGGATGATGTTCACCGGGAGCATCCAGCCGAACCGGCCCTCGTATGGTTCTTGGCTGCTCTATGGATTGGGGACCGAGAACGAGGACCTGCCGGGCTTTGTCGTACTGGGCGATGGCCAGCCGGTGAATGGACCGTCGAACTGGAGCAACCGGTTCCTGCCGGGGATCTACCAGGGCTGCCAGGTGGCGCTGCCGCGAACCTACGAGGCGGAGCAGGTGATTCCGCACCTGAAGAACCGCTACCTTCATTCCGCGGCGCAGCGTCGCGAACTGGACTTTGTGCAGGAGTTGAACCAGTTGCACCGGGAGCGGCAGGGCGCGGAGAACGCGCTGGATGCTCGCATTGAATCGCTCGAGTTGGCGTTTCGGATGCAGGCCGCGGCAGTGGAAGCATTCGACGTCCGCCAGGAGACGGCGGCGACACGCGCGCTGTACGGGCTCGACGGGCCGGAGGGCGAGTTTATCGGGCAGGGCGCGGATTCAAAAGTGGATCGGGCGTTGTTCGGAAGAAATTGCCTGCAGGCGCGGCGTCTGGTCGAACGTGGTGTCCGCGTGGTGCAGGTCTATACCGGGAAGAGCCAGCCGTGGGATACGCACAGTAACAACAACGGGTCGCATGAGAACCTATGCCGCGCCGTGGACAGGCCGATTGCCGGACTGCTGCAGGATCTTAAGCAACGCGGACTGCTGGACGAGACGATCGTCCTGTGGGGCGGCGAGTTTGGACGCACGCCGACTTCGCAGGGAAACAACGGTCGCGACCACAACCACTATGGGTTCACGGTGTGGATGGCGGGTGGCGGCGTGCGTGGCGGAATGATCCACGGTGCGACGGACGAGTTCGGGTTCACGGCTGTCGAGGATCGAGTGCATGTACACGATCTTCACGCGACCATCCTGCACCTCATGGGGCTGGATCACGAGCAGTTGACGTTCCGCTACAGTGGCCGCGACTTCCGGCTCACGGATGTCCACGGTTCGGTGGTGAAGCAGATTATCCGCAGTTGAGGAATGAGGTACCAGTAGATGACGGGCAGGCGTGGACGGAGCGGTGGATGTCAGTGGCTGCGCGAGGGCCGTTGGTGGTGGCTGCTGCTAGTCATGGTGGGGACGGCGCGCGGCGATGAGTCGTGGACGCGATTTCGCGGCGCGAACGGAGCGGGGCACGCTACCGGGGATACGATTCCCGCGCGGTGGGAGGCGGCCGACTATAACTGGCAGGTGACGCTGCCGGGGGTTGGGCACTCCTCGCCCGTGGTTTGGCGGGACCGCGTGTTCGTGACGACGGGCGACTCGCAGACGGCGGAACGCAGCCTCCTCTGCCTGGCGGCCGGCGATGGCCGCCTGCTGTGGCGTCGCGACTATCCTTCCAAAGCTTACGGCCAGCACAGCAGCAACAGTTTTGCGGCTGCGACGCCGGTTGTCGACGAGGCCGGTGTGGTCTGGACGTGGACAACGCCGGAGCAGGTGATGGTCGTGGCCCATTCGCTGGAGGGCGAGGAACTCTGGAAACGCGACTTGGGGCCGTTTGTGGGCGCGAACGGCAGCGGCGGATCTCCGGTGCTGGTGGGCGGGATGGTGATCCTCGCGAACGACCAGGACGACATCCGCTATCTGTCGCGGCTAAATGGCAACGAGGATCCGAAAGCGGCCGTGGGAGCCAGCGCGATCGTCGCGTTGGATCGTCGCAGCGGAGTGACGCGGTGGTCTTGTCCGCGGGAGACGGTGCTGGCGTCGTACGCGACGCCGTGCGTGCGGACGGCGGCCGACGGTCGCGAGGAGCTGGTCATGACCAGCACTCGGCACGGGATCTATGGCGTCGACTTGGAGACGGGGGCGCCGCGCTGGGAGATCTCCGGCATGTTTCCGGAGCGTTGCGTGGGGTCGCCCGTCTTGGCGGGGGATCTGGTGCTGGCCAGTTACGGGCGAGGCGTGCACGGCTCCCTGCTGGTGGCGGCGCGTGCGGGCCGAAGTGGTCCGGCGGGGCCGGATACGATCGCCTACGAAGTGAAGCAGTCCGTGCCGCTGGTGCCGACGCCGGTGGTCGTGGGCGACTTGGCGTTCCTCTGGGCGGACACGGGCGTGGTGACATGCATCCGCGCGGCGACGGGCGAGGTGGAGTGGCGGGAACGCGTGGGGGGCGAGTTCTATGGTTCGCCGGTCTGCGTGGGCGATCGCCTCTACTGTGTCGCGAAGGACGGGGAGGTGGTGGTGTTGGCGGCGGCCGCCCGGTATGAACTGCTGTCGCGGGTTGCCTTGGACGAGGACTGCTACAGCACGCCGGCGGTGGCGGGAGGCACGATGTACCTGCGGACGCACGCGAAGCTGTTCTCGCTCGGAGGCCCCTGAAGAGCCACCCGGAGCGCGGCCGTCCCGGCCGCATAGTGCTGGAGCGCGACCGTCTCGGCCGCATCTAGACCCGAAGCAAGGCCGTCCCGGCCGCATAGTGCTGGAGCGCGACCATCCCGGCCGCATAGTGATTCGATCAAGCAGCCATCCCCGGCCGCCCCGCCGCGATCCCGGCAACTTTGACTTGCTAGAGTCGTTGGCGTTCGTTCAGATGACCAGAAAGTGTTCGCCTTCCGGACAGCCAGACGTCATTCGGCCACGATTCGACGGCATGACCGTGCTAAACTCCACCTGCCCGGAGCCATGAGGCGTGGCGGGAGAAGGATTCCGCCGTTGGGGTGCGTCGTGATATCGGCGTTTGGCTTCGACGTTGCGGGTGTGTTGCGGGAGCGAGGAGTTGACGTGAAATCGTACCTGCCCGAGGGGCGCTTCGCGAGGAACCTGGGGAAGCTGCTGAGCGGCAACGTGGTGGCACAGGCGCTGCCCGTATTGTGCACGCCCCTGCTGTCGCGTTTCTATTCACCGGCGGAGTTTGGTGAGTGGGGGATTTTCGTCGGTCTGCTGACCATTACGCTGGTCTTCGCGACGGGTCGTCTGGACATGGCGATCGTGGTACCGAAGGACCAGCGTCGCGCGATGGAGTTGGCGTTTGGGCTGCTGGCCCTGTCGTTCACTTCCTCGCTGTTGGTCACCCTGAGTACTTGGCTGGTGGGCGTCTGGCGCCCTCAGTGGCTGGGGATTGGCGTCGAGCGTTCCATCGTGCTGCTGGCGTTTTTGGCCGGGGGATCGTTGTGGGCCACGAGTATCCGGCAGGGCTTGAACTACTGGTTCTATCGCGGCCACCAGTATGGTGCCGCCTCGATGCTGAACATTGTGCGCTCGGTGGCGTATGTCCTCGCGGCCTTGGTCTGGGGACTGGCCCGTGAGCGTTTCTCGTGGGTAAACGGCATGATCGCCGCCACGATCGCGGGCGAGATCGCGGCGATTGTCTACGGTTGGCGAGTGGTGGGGCCGCAGGTAAGCCATCATCGCAGGCCGCGGTGGAAGTCGGTGAAGGCGACCGTGTCGCGGTTCCGGCACTTCACGGGCTGGGGCATACCCGGCGACCTGCTGAACAGCCTCACGCACCAGGTGCCGCTGTTGGTGTTGAGCCGCTACTTCGATGCCTTCAGCGTGGGGCAGTTCGTGATGGCGCGCAGAGTCATCTACACGCCGCTGGGGCTGTTGTCGAAG
>JBIIEC010000622.1:0-2774 GCA_044238045.1 Pirellulaceae bacterium
TCGGAACGCGGCCTCGATCTGGTCCGAACGAAACTCGGCCGGCGTCAATTCGCGCGCGACCGGGTGTCGCTTGCGGTACTCCCATTCCCAGCGATCCCGCGCCCACTTGGCGAAGTACCGCCAGCCGTGCCGTCGCAGGTTCTGCCACTGCATCTGCAGGCGATCCATCCTGGTCAACTCCGGCAGCTTCGAGGGAATCGAATCGAGCATCGCCAGCAGCGCCACTTCCTCGCCTGCCTGTCGCAGCTGCCGCGCCATCTCCAGCGCGGTGATGCCGCCGCCCGAGAATCCGCCCAGGTAGTAGGGACCCTGGGGCTGCACCGTGCGAATGGCCCGCAGATAGTCGGCAGCCGCTTCCTCGAAGGTCTCGTGGGGCTGGTCGTCGCCATACAGGCCACGAGCCTGCAACGCGTAGACCGGCTGGTCCTTCCCAAGGTGAGCGCCCAGGTGACGCAGGTTCAGGACATTGCCGAACATGCCCGCCACCACGAAGAACGGTGGCCTCGACGATCCGCCGGGCACATGCAAGGGCACCAGATGCTTCCGCGCCAGCTCCTGGTCTGCGGGATCGACCGCCGGGCCCGTGGCGGCCCCGTTCGCGCCCTTGAAGGAGGACGCCTGCGTGTCCTCGGCCGCGCCCTCGACGGACGACATAACATCGTCCGTCAGTTCGCAGCGCAGGAGTTCAGCGCAGCGAGCGATCGTCGGCGCTTCAAAGAGCACCGAAATCGGATACTCCACATGCCAGGTCTTCTTGATTCGCGCGAAGAGCCGCACGGCGATCAAGGAGTGGCCGCCCAGTTCAAAGAAGTCGTCATGGATGCCCACTGCATCGACACCGAGCAGATCCTGCCAGATCCCGGCCAGTTGTTCCTCCAGCGCGTCCCTCGGCGACTCGAAAGAGCTGCCCAGGGTCGGACGGCTGAAACGAACTCCTGAATCCGTGGGGACACTGGCGGCCTGGGCCGTCTTGCGTAGCAGGCGTTTCAGCGAGACCGGCGACACGACCACGCGCGTCGGCGCGTCGCTCGCCAGGGCCTTCTCCAGCACCTGCATCCCTTCGGCCGGCCGAATGCCTGCTTCATAGGCCTGCAGGAAAAGACGCGTGCTGGCCGTCGCCGGCAGGTCGCGTCCCGCGATCTCCCCCGCGGGTCGTCGTTCAAAGTCGAAGCCGGCCGTCGAAGCCAGACGCTTCACGACCAACCCCTCGACCTCCATCGCCACGCGGCCACTGTCATCCATGATGGTCACCTGGAACGACGCGGTCTCCTGCGATACCGAAGTATCCGGCTCACATCGCAGGTGGCTCCACACCCGGGCGGGCATCGGCCCCAGGATGCGAATACGCTTGTAACGAAGCGGAACGTAAAGCACCTCCGAATCGTCGTAGCCCTGGATCAGCGACAGCCCACATCCGGTGGCCATGTCCAGCACCGCCGGATGCCAGCCGTACTGTTCGAGGTCCGCGAGGAACGAGGCGTCGAGTTCCACGAGCGCGAGCGCCTCGTTGGTGCCCAGCCGCAGTTTTCGCAGGCAGTTCCATCGCGGTCCGAAACGCACGTAACTCGACTGGCGCGTCCGGATGGAGCCATCCTCGGTGGGGGCTGCCGAACGGTCGCACTGCGCCAGCAGCGCGGCCAGGTCCCGCTGCAGTGGCAACAAGGTGTCATCCAGCGCCAAGGCCGTGCCCTGCAGGTGGACCTGCCAGTCGGACAGCGATGGTTCCAGCGAACGACTGCTGGCCTCCACGGCCCAACCATCCTCGACCCGTGCCAGCGACAAACGCACTTCGCGGGTCTCCCCGTCGTCGACCTTCAACGGAGCCAGGAAGGTCAGGTCACGGATGTCGACCTGGTCGGTGCGGAGCACCAGTTCCAGAGCGCCGCGCACCATCTCGACATAGCCCGTGCCCGGCAGGACCGCTTCGCCGCCGCGCATCCGGTGTTCATCCAGCACCCAGCGTTCGTCGGTCCGCAGGCGACTGCTGAACTCCACGCGTTCTTCCTCATCGACCAGCCATTCGTCCAGCAGCGGATGATCCGTGCGCTCGTGCAGCAGTCCCTGGTCGCGCACCTCCCCCCGCAGTCGACGCTGCAGGTCCACGGCGCGCCCAACATCCTTCCACACGCTCCAGTTCACCGTTCGAATTGGCAGCTGCTCGAAGCGTCGTGAAGTGGTGAGCGAGTCGAGGAAGCAGTTGGCGGCGGCATAATCGACCTGGCCAGCGGGCCCCACCACGGCGCTGCTCGACGAAAACAGCAGCACGAAGTCCAGATCCTTGCCCAACAGCAGTTCCAGCAGCAGCTGCGTGCCGTGGACCTTGGGCGTGAAGATCCGTTCCATGTCCTCCGGCGTTTTTTCCTGGAGCAGTCCGTCCCCCATGACGCCAGCCGCGTGGAAGACGCCGTGAAGACAGCCAAAACGCAAGGTCGCTTCCTGCAGCACCGCACGCATCTGTTCGACGTTCGCCACATCCGCGGCGGCGACAAGCACCTCGGCCCCCATGGCCTCCAGACGGCGTACCAGTTGAATCCGCTGGCTCGTCAGGTTTGCTTCCGTGTGTCGCGCCAGCCAGGCGGTCCAGGCGTCGCGCGGGGGCAGGCCCGTCTGGCCGACCAGCACGAGTCGGGCGCGATAGTTCGACGCGAGATGCTCGGCAACCGTCGCGCCGATGCCCCCCAGCCCGCCAGTCACCAGATAGACGCCCGACGGTCGCAAAGGCGCACTCGCCCGCGTCCCGGGCTGTCGCGCTCGATCGTAGTGCAAGGCATAGC
>JBIIEC010000623.1:0-2770 GCA_044238045.1 Pirellulaceae bacterium
GGCTTCCTGCGACGCTAGGCGGTCACCGCGGGCGTACGGAAGCCAGGCCACCATCCAGACCCAGGACCTGTCCGGTGACCCAGGACTGTTCGGCATCCAGCAGCCACTGGATCGCACTGGCGATGTCGGACGGTTCGCCGATGCGTCCGAGCGGATGCATGGCGGTGGACGCCTTCAAGGTGGCTTCGTTGCTGGTGAGGCGGGCGGTCATCGGAGTGCGTACGAGGCCGGGAGCCACGCAATTAACGCGAATCCCACGGGCCGCGTAGGTGGCGGCGGCGGACAGAGTCAGGCCGATCACTCCCGCCTTGGCGGCCGCGATCGCTTCGTGGTTCGCCAAGCCCACGCGGGCCGCGACAGACGAGACCAGCACGATGGATCCGCCGGTGCGCGTCATTGCGCGGGCGGCTGAACGCACGACGGCGAAGGCGGAGCTGAGGTTCGCGGCGATCGTCGCCGACCACTCTTCCTCACTCGTCTGGTGAGCGGCCTTGAGCAGGATGGATCCGACGCAGTGGGCCGCGCCGTCCACGCGGCCGTACCGCTCCAGCACCTGCTCGAAACCGGCTTCGACGGCTTCGAAACGGCTGGCGTCCAGAACCAGTGGCATCGCCTGCAGTTCACCGGCCAGGGCCTGCAACCGCTCGGCGCCGCGAGCGGCCAGCACCAGCTGCGCCCCCGATGCGGCCAACCGCCGCGCCAGGCACTCGCCGATCCCGCCCGTCGCGCCCAAGACCACCACGACGGGTTTCTCCGCCGGACTCCCCGCGCTCATCGCTCGTTCTCCCGTAGTTCCCAGGTGACGTCAGTGGCACCCAGGCCAACGGTCACGCATTGCTTGGTTTGTCGGTCGCGGCCAGCGCATCCTGCACACGCTGGGCCTTGCGGGCCAACTGGCCCGTGTCGCGGGCGATGGTGATCGTCAACACGTCCAGATCGATGCAGTTCACGTTCTTGCCGAACGGATCCTCGATCTCGACGCTCGTCTCTTCCATGCCGAACATGCCCAGTGCCAGCACGGCCGTCAGCAGGGGTGACCACCAGCCGAAACGACTACACAATACGATAGGCAGCGTGATCAAGTAGACCAGTATCAACAGCTTGATCAGCGAGACGTAGGCGAAGGGCAGGGGAGTCTTCTGGATTTTTTCACACCCGCCCTGGCTGTTGACCAGTTCCCCCACCAACATCTCCAGATGCCGCGTCATTTCGGGATCGAGCACCTTGGCCTGGGATTGGCGGTGTACCCAGGCCGTGATGGCTCCTGCGACCGCCGTGGGCTGGTTGCCAAACTCATTCGCCAGCTCTAAAACCGGTTTGGGCAGGAACGGCGTGGATTCATCCAGGAAACGCTGGCCGTGCAGCGACTGCTTCAAGGAGACGGCGTAGCCGGCCACCAGTTCCGACAGCCTCTGGCCGTCCTGCGTGTAGATCGAACCGACGCGCACGATGTTGCGGCTGGTGTTGATGATCGAGCCCCAATGGGATCGGCCTTCCCAGAATCGAGCGTTGGATGCGTTCATCCGCATGACGAGCAGGAAACCGATCAGCGAACCGAGCACGACGTGGCCGAACGAATCGACGCCGCTCGGCGAGGTGGCCTTCGAGAAGGCGTCCAGAACCGGCGTCTCCAGTTGGTAGATCATCTGCACGATGGCCGAATAGAGCGTCATCAGCAGGATGCGCGAGTAGCAGAGCGGCAACGCCGTGCCCGTCCAGGCGAACGCGGTCTGAAACCACTTCTTGCTGTTGAAATTCGAACTGCTTTTGCCGGAATTGCTCATGGTTTGTTCTGGTGTGACATGCGCGAGGAGGAGGTCGCGAGATCAGCCGACTTTCGTGCGAATGTCGATGTCGCCCGTGCCCAGGTCATAGATCAGTCCGATGATCCGCAGTTTGTCCTGTTCCATGTACTGCCGCATGACCGCGCTGCGTTCTAGCAAGACCTCCACGCAACGGCAGACGTGGGAACGGATGGAGTTGTCCAGCAGGTCGCCCGGGTCGTTCCGGACCGCTTCCACCGAGGGCCGGATCTCGTCCAGCAGCATGCCAATCGGGCCTTCCACCGCGCCCGCATGGATCGCCGCCTTGACCGCGCCACACTGCACATGCCCCATCACGATCACCAGGCTGACGCCCAAGTGCTGGATTGCGTACTCCAAGCTGGCAATCTCAAAATGCCCCGCCACGTTCCCGGCGACACGCACCACGAACAGGTCGCCCTGACCCTGGTCGAAAATCACTTCCGGCGAGACACGCGAGTCGGCGCAGCCGAGAATGGCCGCGAACGGATACTGGCCCTCGGCGTGGCGCGAGCGATCGTCGTCGGTCGTCGTTGTGGCGGTGCGATTGTTTTCCAGATAACGCCAGTGACCGTGCAGGATCCGCAGGAAGGCTTCTTCTTTGGTGAGTCCTTGGCCTGGCAGGCGAGACGGATCAACGGACGGATCCGTCGGGTCATGGGAACTGGTCATGATCGTAGAAGCCCTCGCGTGCTGGAATGCGATCGCGTCGATCGCACCTCGAGAAATCTTTGCCCGGAAGCAGCGGTCCGACTTCGGTCGGCAAGATCTTGGGCGATTCCTTGCGTCCGCCTGTTTTCGCCGCGATGCCACCCCCAGGTGGCCCGCCCTGTTGTACCGTCTGGGAGGGATCTCGGAAACCTCATCACGGCGGCTGCCCGCGAATGTTCTGCCTGCCCGGCCTCCATGGGCACGCACTCGACGCAGTTCGCGCACCAGGCTTGACCCACTCAACCCGCGAATCTCCG
>JBIIEC010000625.1:0-2755 GCA_044238045.1 Pirellulaceae bacterium
CGCGGGCCTACACGCGTCAGGGTTTGACCAGTCTCCAAGCGCGTCAGAGTTTGTGTAACAAGACGAGCAAACCAAATGCGGGGAAAGCCTTTTGGTGGCTCAAGCGATTCGAACGCGTGGGCCGATACCTCCTCCTGTCGTTAAGAACTTCACGGTGCTCCTCGCGAGCACAAGTCCAGGTTCGCTGAAACGGTAAGGAAGAATCGAGTCAATGAATGACTCGGCCGCAGCGAATGAGGGCCGTAGATCTGAACGACGGGTGCAGACCCTCCTCCCCCAACATCCCGCCTCCTGCCTCACGCCCCAGCGCCACACCTTCGTGGTGCGACACTCAACCAAGTGACGGACGCAAGTCCGGCATTCTGGTCCGTGAGCCGATCGCGCGTCGGTTGATTCGGGAAGTGTCCACACTCGCTCGTTCAATACTTTCCTAGGAGACCTCGGTCGATGAAATGGAATTTTGTTGTGGGTTCCCTGGTTGTTGCACTGGGAATTTCGACTCAGAGCTTCGGCTTTGAGGTTCTGGATCGGATGCTCGGCATCGGCGGTTGCTGCGAAGCGACTTGCGGTGCTCCGGCGGCTTGCGACAGCGGCTGTGCCGCCGCAACTGCGGATCCGGCGTGCGGTGCCGCGAACGGCTGCGACAGCGGCTGTGCGGCTGGTCCTTCCTGCGGTGCTCCCGCGGGCTGCGGCCTGAAGGGTCACCTGAAGGGTAAGCTGAATGGTGGTCTGCTGAAGAAGCTGATGGCTCACAAGCATTGCGGTGGCGAAGCCACCTGCGGTGCTCCGGCCGCCTGTGACTCGGGCTGTGCGGGTGCTGGAGACTCGGGCTGTGCGGGCGCTGGCGACAGCGGCTGTGCGGCTGCCGCCGATCCGGCTTGTGGAGCGGCGAATGGTTGCGACAGCGGTTGTGCCGCGGCTGCGGATCCGTCTTGCGGATGTGCCGGCCTCGGTGACCACCTGAAGGGTGGCCTGCTGGGCCGCCTGCTGAAGCACAAGAAGTGCGGCCTGCTGGAAGCCTCCTGCGGCGCTCCGGCGGCTTGCGATAACGGCTGCGATGGAAACGGCAACGGCTGCGACAGTGGCTGTGCCGCTGCCTCGGACGCTTGCGGATGTGCCCCGGCTGCCGCTCCTGTGGCCGCTCCGGCCGTCGAAGCTCAGCCGACCCCGGCTCCGGCTGCTCCCGAAGCGGCTGCCTCGACGACCGATCCTTCGGCGAGTGTCGCTCGCAAGGTTCGCGTCCGCAACGCCAGCCAGGTGATCCGCTACGGCCGCTAAGCGAATCTCGACCGACGAGAAGGGTTGCTTACGACAAGAAGGGCCGTCCTCCGGGACGGCCCTTTTTTCGTTTTCTGGCGGCGGGAATCTGACCGCTCTACGCCCTCAAGCAGGCGGGATCGCGGCGGCCGACTGGGCCAGGCTGAGGGCGAAGGTGAGTCGGTCCTGGCGTTCCCGCGCGAGCTGGCGAAGGGGTTGGTAGAGTCGGCCGTGGTCGGCTAGTTCCAGCAGGCTGGGCGCGAGTCCCGTGGTCTGCATGCCGGCGGGCAGGAGCCGGATCGCTTCCGCCCACGCGTCAGTGACGCGACCGCAGCGGGCAAGCAGGTCGACGTAGACTTCGCGCACATACGTTGTCTCGTGGTACGGATCGACGCCTTCCGCTCGCTCGCGGAAGTAGCCCAGGTGCGCGCTGCTCGATTCGCCCAGCAGCGCCGCGAAATAGCGGTCGCTGGCGGCGTAGAGCTCTTCGAAGGGCGCTGCGTCGGAGTACTGCAGGCTGGCATCGAGCTGCTGGCCATAATCGCACAGCTGCCGGGCCAGCTGCCACGATTCGTTGTCCAGCGTGTTCCGCGCGATCCGCGTCACGGAGGCCAGGTGCGTGGTGTCGATGTGGTACGCTCCCTCAGCCATCAACCGCGGCTCCCGCGCCAACACACGCCGTACATCCGACTCGTCAGGATCCTCGCTGCCGAGCCGTCGCAAGTGCTCGCGCAGGCGATGCAGCAGCTCCTCGTGCAGATGGCGGACCAGCAGCTTCGCGCCCACCGCTCGCGCGGCGCGCGGCTGCCCGTACATGCTGGAGTCGTAGGTCGTGATCGTGTTGCAGGTGCCATAGTATCGCAGCAGCAGTTCGAATCCTCGTTCCAGGTCCAGCGATTCCTGCAGGTACAGCTCGATCAGTTCGCCAGCGTTCTCCTCCGTGGGCTCGATCCTGGCGAGCGAT
Source organism: Pirellulaceae bacterium (assembly GCA_044238045.1). Classification (GTDB taxonomy): domain Bacteria; phylum Planctomycetota; class Planctomycetia; order Pirellulales; family Pirellulaceae; genus CAZUJM01. Next base: position 2,222 of record JBIIEC010000625.1, read on the forward strand.
TCGCGGAGGCTGGGGAGATCGCCGATCGGGCGCAGGTAGGTCCAGGCATCCCGGATGCGACCTGCGTCCAGCAGTTTGCCGCCCACCACGCGGCAGGCGTCGAGCAGTCCGGCTTCCAACTGGTCGCGGAGCGGTCCGGGCGGAAGCTCCTCGGCCGCACTGCTGAACAGCGGCAGGCCCAGCCGCTGGCGCAGACGCAGCTTCAACGCCTCGAACAGCTCATGGTGGCGCGCTTCGGTATCGAGCTGTGCGCAGAGTGTGTCGAGCATGGCAGCGGCGCCGCCGGCGCGGAAGGAGGATTCCAGTTGGTCGAAGGCGTCGAGGTCGTGCATGGCGAGTGGCGTTCGTGGAGGTCCAGGGGAGATCGGAAGAGTGCCCGTCGGGATCGGAAGAGCCTCCGTCAGGATATAAGGTCGCTTCGTGCGCGAACAGGTGAAGAGGCTGACGCTCCGCCGTTTCGGGTTCCGCTACCCCGGCCCTTCGTTCGTGCCGGGGCCCCGTCGACCGGCTTTCCCCATGCGGCACCCTGGCCTA
>JBIIEC010000009.1:0-33059 GCA_044238045.1 Pirellulaceae bacterium
CGACCTGGCGATCGCCGTCGGCACCTCCGCCGTCATGTCCCAACTCACGCGGACGGCCATCGGACACCTGACACTCGAGCACGCGGTGAGTCTGGACACGCTGCTGGCGGGTGATCCGGCTCAGCATGTGCTGCCCGCCGGCGAAGCCGTCCGCGGCCTTCCCCGCCTGATCCTCGACGACGAAACCACCCGACGCATCGCCCGCGGCCAGTTCATCGAAGTTCCCGATGAACTCCTCGCCGCAAACCGCTCCCACGAGGACCGCGACGCAGAAACGGTGGCTGCCTTTCTGCCTGACGGGAACCTGGCCGCCCTCCTGGTGCGGAAACGTGGCCGCCTCTTCGGCCCCGAACGCAACTTCATCGCCGCGAACTGATCGCGCAGCCCATTGCCCAGGGGACGCGGGTTCAGGACAGAGGAAGGCAGCCCGCGGCGAGGTCACGGGACCCTTCTCTTCCCTCCTTCTTCCGCCGAGGATTCTCCGTCGTTGCCATGCGAGTTTCTGAACGTGCCCCAGCGGTCGCCGAGCCAATCTCTACGACTCTCCGCGAATTTGCTGGTTTATGATGGCAACACCACCCGTCCTGCCTTAGGATAAGCAACCATCCGAGGGGATACTTCCATCTACCCTCTGGGCTTTTGCACAACAGAGAGGAACGACCATGAGAAAGACGGCATTGGTATGCATGGCGATGCTCGCCGCCACTTCGCAAGTTTGGGCCCTGCCAGCGGACTGGAGCGAGGAGATGAACACGTTGCCTAGCGACTGGGTCACGGAACCCGGCGAGGGGCCTTGGGCCACGCAGGTTCAACTCGGAACGGACGGCAAGACACCCGGTACCTGGTTCAATGTCGTCAACGTGGGCTTCTCGGGCCCACCCAAGCAACCGCTGGAAGGCTACTTCGGCTCCTGGACAGCCGAATTTCGGTTCCGCATGCTGGGCCTCGACATTCCCAATCTCGGACGCCGCCAGTTCCCGGTAGCCCTCGTGCAGAATTCCGACGAGAGCAGTCGCGCGAAAGTGTTCCTTGGCAGCGAAGGAAACGGCCAGTCGACCGTCCGTTTCGAATCCAAGGCGGCCGATGAACAGGATTCCCTGGGAGTCTGGGCTTTTGAAGCCGACCAGTGGTATGTCGGACGCATGATCAATGACATCGAGTCGGACATCGCAAGCTTCTATGTGGACGGCACCTTGGTGGCTCAGACCGACGCGTCCAACCGCCCGTCCAGCGATGACAGCAACTTGTATATCGGTGCATCCGATGGCGGAAGCGTTGCGGACGGAGCGGTCGCGGCGACCGAGTGGGACTATGTCCGCATTGTCCGCAAGGCAGTCGAGCCCGACGTCGCCATCGACCCCATGCCCACGGTGGGCATCGCCGGTGACTTTGACAATAACGGCGTCATCGACGCTACGGATATCGACCTGATCGGAACCGCCGTCCGCGCCGCATCCACCGACGTCAAGTATGATCTGGACAAGAACGCCCAGGTCAATAGTGACGACTCGATGTACCTTGTCAACGTCATCCTCAAGACCTGGGCGGGCGATTCGAACCTGGACAAGGTGTTTGACTCCGGAGACTTCGTCGCCGTCTTCTCGATCGGCGAATACGAAGACGGCATCGCAGGCAATTCCGGTTGGGCGGACGGCGACTGGAATCTGGACGCCGACTTCGATACCGGAGACCTTGTCTTCGCGTTCCAAGAAGGCGGCTTCGAGAAAGGCCCCCGTGCCGCAGTGGCCGCAGTCCCCGAACCCGCCAGCCTCGTGTCACTCGGCCTTGGGATCTTGGCTCTCGCGGCCAAGGCACGCCGCAAAGCCCGAGCGTAGCCCGTTCACGCCGTGGGCCGGAAGTGATCCCTCCCAGCCGCTCGTCGAGAACGCAATTGAAACAAACGCTCGGCACTCGGAGAGTGCCGAGTACGGGATCGCTCAAGCCGTGTGCTGACGGCTACCGGCGCGTTCAGCGGCTTCCGGCCAGCGATTGCAAGCTCGCTTCGATGCCGTCCCACAATCGCAGACGGCTGCGGAGCGATGCGACGGCCGCCTCTTCCGCCGCACGCCAGCGGGCCTCATCCGATCCGCAGAGCGACTCCACCAAGCGGTGCGCGAGCGGCCCATGTTCGTCGCCATCGAGTTCGATGTGACGAGCCAGGTAGTAGCGAAATCCATCCAGGGGACCGTCGGACTGGCTGGCCAGTTCGTTCACGATCTGCTGGAAGACATCGGGCAGCAGGTCTTCGCGGCCGAAGGTGAAGGCCGAGGCGATGGCGGCGGCATCGCCGGAATCGATCACCTCGAACGTGTGTTCCAAGAACTGCCGGGCCGCTTCCGGGATGCCCGCCATGCCCAGGGCTTCCTCGCGACCGTGGCCCGCCTGCAGGGCCTCCAGCAGCTGGTCCACCGCCTGCGTGTCCGCTCCACACTGACGCATCGACGCATGGTACAGGTCGAAGTGGCTCGCGACACCGCCCTGCTCATCTTCGTCGCTCTCCTCGGCCAGCACGATCTCGTTCACCAGTCGGCAGGCCAACCGATTCGCGGGTGGAATCCACGGGATGCTCAGGCAGGTGAAACGCTGCTGCAACGCCTTCAGCAACGACATGAAGTCCCAGACCGCAAAGACATGATGCTCCATGAACACCTGCAATGCCTCCAGACTGCCGATGCGGACATAGACCGGATGGTCGAGCAGTTGTTCTCGCAGGGGCTGGATTCGTTCCTGGATGCGAGCGATGCGGGGGATGTCGGAGGCAGTCATGGGGAAACCAGCAGCCTTTCGGGGTGAGGCGACGCGGGGGAGACGAAGAGGCCAGCCCACACTTTGAGACTAGGGAGGCTTCGACCGAGCGACCTTCCCGCGTCTGGGAGCTACCTCCCTATTCATAGAGGAATCCCGCGTTTCGCACAGGGGGGTGCGGCGAGGAGGCGGGACGGGCGCAGCCCCCAGACCGGCGACTCGAACTCCGAGCTGCCGGGCCGCTCGACCTGACCGCCTGGGCAAACTGTCGGGGCCGCATTCGCGGGACTGAACCCGCGCGTGTTCAACAGACGAATCCTGATCAGCTGATACTAGCGAAATGGAGCATGGATGCGGCCATTCGTTCGCGTTGGAAGGGCCGGCCGAGCTGGCCCGGGACCAACGCGTCCCGAATCCATCGCGGCCCGGAACGACCTGTGTGGCAACCCGACGGACGTTGCGACAGAGGTCATGCCTCGGGCCGAAGAGAGCGCGTCCATGAGTAATCCTCGCAGTCGTTCGATCGATCTCTTCAGCCTGGTCCTGGGGGCGGTGACGCTCTTCCTGGTGATCTCGGTGGCCTCGTACCATCCGAACGACCCGGTGGAGGAGCCTTTTTTTCCGTTCAACCGCATCTACCATCCCGACCCGGTCGCCTTTCCTTTCAATGAGCCGGCGCGCAACTGGTGTGGGCCGCTAGGAGCCATGGTGGGCGACATGCTGCTCACGGGCTTCGGTTGGGGAGCCTACTACCTGCTGGTGGCGCTCGCCATACTCACGGCCCGCTCCGCCCTGCAGCGTCCCATCACCGCTCCCTTCATCCGCACCTTCGGCTGGATGACCTCGCTGGTGGGCCTGACCAGCCTGCTGTCCATCCTCACGCCCGGATCCTGGGAGGGACCGGTGATCGGTCCCGGTGGCTACCTGGGCGCGCTCGTGCAAGGCATCCTGCATGACCGGATCGCCACGGTCGGCAGCTTGTTGCTGGGCGGTTGCCTGCTGATGGGCGGCCTGCTGCTGTGCACGGACTACTTCCTGTTCCACATCGCGACCATGGCGGCGCGATTCGCCGTGGAACGGTCCCGCCAGGGCGTCCGTCCCTTGGCTCGGTCGTCGACAGCCGCCGCCAGCGTTGCCCCTGCTGCCGCTTCGTCCGGCAAGGCCTCGGCTGCCGCCCGCGCCGCCGAAACCGGCATGTCCATTCGCATCGGCGGCAAACGCGTGATGGTTCCCGCGGACGAGAGCCGCGCGGTCGAATGGGAGATCGCAGAGGACGAAGAGGCGGACGACGAGTCGTTGGAAGACGAATCGCTGGAGGACGGAGTCGACGACGACGAGGAAGGCGAGTACGAAGACGAATACGAGGAGGACGAAGACAGCGAAGAGGCGGACGACGAAGAGGACGAGGAGTACGACGAGACAGGGGAGGACGAAGCGGCCGATGCGGGAGCTCGCGACGCGGGCCGGGGTGCGAAGCGGCTGTCGGCAGGCGCTGCGGCCGCCCAGGCGATCCGCGGCCTGATCCAGCGCGCCGCGCCTGGCAAAAGCGGCGAAGCCAAGGCCTCGCCCCCCGTCATTCCGACCCCGGCCGCTCCGGCCGCCAAGCTGCCGGCCAAGTCCGGTGCGAAGACGGGCGAGAAGACAACCGAGAAGCCCGTGGCGGCCACGGCACTCACGACGAAATCGACCGGCGGAAAGAACCAGGATAACCACGAGCGGCAGGAGGTGATCGCGCAGCTGGAAGAGGCGAGCCGCCACGAGGAAGCGCGCGAATACGACCTGCCCTCGATCGAACTGCTCACCGAAGCCGAAGACTTCTCGACGGACGAGCAGGAGAAGGAAGTCCGCCGCAAAGCGAAGGTCCTCGAGAAGACGTTCCAGGACTTCGGCTTCCGCGTGAAGGTCGTCGAGATCGAGACGGGACCGGTCATCGCCCAGTACGAGATCGAACTGGAGGCGGGCCTGCGCCTTTCGAAGATCACCGGCCTCGCCGACGACCTCGCCATCGCGCTTCGCGTCCCTAGCGTGCGCATCGTCGCGCCGATCCCTGGCAAGAACACGGTGGGCATCGAAGTGCCCAACGAGCAGCGCCAGGTCGTGCGGCTGCGGGAAGTCATGGAAGACGTCAACGGCCGCATCAAGAAGATGCGCATCCCGCTGTTCCTCGGCAAGGACGTGTCTGGCAACAGCCTGGCCGTCGACCTCTCCTCGCTGCCCCACCTGCTCATCGCCGGCCGCACCGGCACGGGCAAGAGCGTATGCCTCAACGCCATCATCTGCTCCATCCTGATGACGCGCCGTCCCGACGAAGTGCGGATGCTGATGATCGACCCCAAGATGGTCGAACTGAGCGGCTACAAGACGCTGCCACACCTGATGCACCCGGTGGTGACCGACATGCGCAAGGCAGAGGCGATCCTGGCCTGGGCCGTCGACAAGATGGAGGAACGCTATGCGCTTCTCGCGCAGGTCGGCGTCCGCCACATCAGCGGCTACAACCAACTGGGTGAGGAGGAACTCGTCGAACGCCTGCAGCCCGAGACGGAGGAGGAGCGGGCAGCGATTCCGGTGAACCTGCCGTACATTGTCATCGTCGCCGACGAAATGGCCGACCTCATGATGACCTCCGGCAAGGAAGTGGAACAGCATATCATCCGCCTGGCGCAGAAGAGCCGGGCGGTCGGCATCCACCTGATCCTGGCCACGCAGAAACCGACGGTCGACGTCATCACGGGCCTCATCAAGTCGAACCTGCCCGCCCGCATCGCGTTCCAGGTCGCCAGCCGCACGGACAGCCGCGTCGTGCTCGACGAGATGGGCGCCGACAAACTGCTCGGCAACGGCGACATGCTCTTCCTCTGGCCCGGCACCAGCACGCTGCTGCGCGGCCAGGGAACCTACCTGAGCGACGAAGAGATCAACGCGATCGTCGAGTGCGTGAGCACGGGCGAACAGAATTTCGTACACGAACTGGTTTCGCTGAAGTCGGCCGAACCGGGCGGCGAGGCGACGCCGGGCCAGTTGAAGAAGCGGGACGACCTGTATGAGAGCGCCGTGGACATCGTGATCCGCGAAGGACGCGGCAGCGTTTCGCTGCTGCAACGCTGCCTGGGCATCGGCTACGGCCGCGCCGCGCGGCTGATCGACTACATGGCCGAGGACGGCATCGTCGGCACCTACAACGGATCGCAGGCCCGCGAAGTCGTCATCAGCATCGAGGACTGGCAGCGGATGCAGGGCTCCGGAACAGCGGACGACCCATCCAGTACGCCCGCCGCCAGTGCGGCCAGCAGTCCTCCCGCCCAACCCGCCGCGCCCCCTCGCAAATCCACCGCGTCCGCACCCACGCCGGCCGCAAGCACCGAAGCACCTCCCGCCTCGACTCCCTCCCGCCGCTCCCAACGCGTCATCTCCATGGCCGACTGGCAGGACCCCGACGAAGCCAGCGACGGCGACGGGGCGTTTGACGACGACGGCGACAAGCCCGCCAAGGCCGGCGGTAACTCTCGGTCCAAGACCATTCCGCTCGCCAAGGCCCGACGCAAGGCCGCCGTCGAAGTGCTCGAAGACGAAGACGAAGAAGAAGAAGAAGAAGAACTCGACGGCGTCGAGGAGGAAGAACTCGAGGAGGATTTCGAGGACGAGTCTGACGAGGACGAAGAGGAGTACGACGAAGAAGAGGAAGAGGAAGACGAAGAGGAAGCGGACGAGTACGAGGAGGAGTCTGACGAGCTCGAGGAGGACCTGGAGGAGGACGCCGAGGGCGAGGAGACGGAGGAGTACGAGGGCGAGGACTTCGACGTCGAGGAGTACGAGTACGAGGAGGAGGGGGAAGTGGCCGAGGGCGGGGCGGCCGAGGACGAAGACGAGGACGAAGACGAGCCGGAGTACGACGAAGCGGACGACGACTTGGAGTATCAGGAACCGGAGGCGGGAGACCGGGACCCACGGAATAAAAAGCAGCCCCCCGCGGGCGAGGGCAAGTCCTCCGCTCCCAAGGGCAAGAAAGGCTCCGGCAAAAACCAGCGTCGCGCCTGACCGTCTGGCGGCGGCGTCGGCGGGTGGTTCCGGTCGGCCGATTCGCTTCCCGTCTGCGGTCCGGTGCGTGACGGGCCTCGTCGACCTGCCCGCTGCCCCGCCCGAATTGACAGGCGGGGACGCCAGACCTATCCTAAGTCGCTTGCCTGTTGGACGTTCGGCTGCGTAAGGAGCCCGAAACCCGTGCCGCCAGGGCGGCGGATCCGCGCGAGCGATCGGGGCATGTTCTCCGGAGGCGGCGCGATCACTGGCCGGACAAGCGAACCTGCGCGGCCTGCTGCCTCTCGTTCGGGAACTGCGTTGCGTCCGGACCAGCTTTCCAGGGCGTCGACGAACGTGCGGCGACCTGCGACCAGACACACTACCACACGGCCGTATCCAGCCGATCAGGATCCCACGCGGACCGGTTCCGCGTCGTCTTCGATCGACGGGCCGCGGGGCATACGGCGAACCAGACCATGCGTCACATCCAGATCTACGATACGACCTTGCGGGACGGCAGCCAGGGCGAGGGCGTGAGCTTTTCGCTGCAGGACAAGCTGTTGATCGCGCGGCGGCTGGATGAGATGGGATTTGACTATGTGGAGGGCGGTTATCCGCTGTCCAACGAGAAGGACGCCGAGTTCTTCGCGCAGCTGCGCCGCGAACCGCTCCAGTCGGCCCGGGCCTCGGCCTTCGGCATGACGCGGCGCCGCGACTTCAAGCCGGCTGACGATCCGGGCATGATCGCCCTGCTGGCTGCCGAGTCGCCCAGCGTGACCATTGTCGGCAAGACTTCGTCGTTCCATGTCGCCGAGGTGCTCCGCGTGTCGCTGGAGGAGAACGTGGCGATGATCGCCGAGACGATCGACCACCTGAGTCGGTCGGGGCGCGAGGTGCTGTACGACGCCGAACACTTCTTTGACGGCTGGAAGCTCGATCCGGACTACGCCTCCCGCACGATCCGGGCCGCCGCCGAAGCCGGCGCGTCGATGATCGTGCTCTGCGACACCAACGGCGGCACGATGCCCGAGGAGATCGCCCAGATGACGCGGGCGGCGATCGACGCGGTGAAGATCCCGGTCGGCATCCACTGCCACAACGACTGCGACCTCGCCGTCGCCAACTCCCTGGCCGCCATCGATGCCGGCGCGGTCCAGGTCCAGGGCACGATCAACGGCATCGGTGAACGCTGCGGCAACGCCGACCTCATCTCGATCATCGCCAACTTGGCGGTGAAGAAAAACGGCTACCGGGTGCTGAAGCCTGAGTCGATCGAGCGGCTGACCGAACTGTCGCGGTATGTCTACGAAACCGCCAACATGCTCTATCGCAACGGCCAGGCGTTTGTCGGTCCCAGCGCCTTCGCGCACAAGGGCGGCATGCACGTCCATGCGATCAACCGCGTGACCAGCAGCTACGAGCACATCGGGCCCGAGCGGGTGGGCAACGAGCGACGCATCCTTGTCAGCGAACTGTCCGGCCGCTCCAACATCGTCTCCAAGACCACCAAGTTCGACATGCAGCACGACCCGCAGCTGATGGACCGCATCCTGCAGCAGGTCGTGACCATGGAGAACCAGGGGTACCAGTTCGAGGCGGCGGAAGCGAGCTTCGACCTGCTGGTCCGCCGCTGCGCGGGCCTGCATGAACGGCCGTTCGAACGGATCAAGTACCATGTGGCCGTGGCCGCCGACGCGGCAGGCGAACTGGTGACCGAGGCCACGGTGAAGGTCCGCGTGGGCGACGAGGTGCGGCATGAGGTCGGCGAAGGCGACGGCCCCGTGAACGCCCTGGACGCCGCCCTCCGCAAAGCCCTGCGTGACGCCTTCCCCAGCCTGCAGGAGATGCACCTCGTCGACTACAAGGTCCGCGTCGTCAACTCCGAAGCCGGCACGGCGGCGCGCATCCGCGTGATCATCGAAAGCAAGGATGCCCAAGATGTCTGGGGGACCGTGGGCGTCAGTGAAAACATCATCGAGGCCAGCTGGATGGCGCTCGTCGACGCAATCGAATACAAACTCTGCAAAGACACGGCTCGTGGGCCCAAGGATTCCTCGCATGACCGCCCGATTCTCAGCGGAAAACCTGCCGACCCGGTTTGACCACAAACAGGCACAAGCCCGCCTCTACCAGCAATGGGAATCCCGCGGCTACTTCCACAGCGAGCCGGATCCGGAGCGGGAGCCGTTCACGATCGTGATTCCCCCGCCCAACGTGACGGGCGCCCTGCACCTGGGCCATGCGCTGAACAACAGCCTGCAGGATATCCTCATCCGCTTCAAACGCATGCAGGGCTACAACACGCTCTGGATGCCCGGCACCGACCATGCCGGCATCGCCACGCAGGCCGTCGTCGAACGCCGCCTGCTGGAGGAGGAAAAGAAGACACGCCACGACCTGGGCCGCGAGAAGCTGGTCGAACGCATCTGGGTTTGGAAGGCCGCCTACGAAACCCGCATCCTCTCGCAACTCAAGCAGATGGGCTGCAGCTGCGACTGGGAACGAACTCGATTCACGCTGGATGAAGTCTGCGCCCGCGCTGTCCGCCAGACCTTCTTCAACCTCTTCGCCCGCCGCCTGATCTATCGCGGCAAACGACTCGTCAACTGGGATACGTTCCTGCAGACGGCCGTCAGCGACGACGAAGTCTTCCACGAGGCGGTGCCCGGTCACTTCTGGCACCTGCGTTATCCGGTCATCGATCCCCGTCCGGGCGAACCGACGCATGTCACGATCGCCACGACGCGCCCTGAAACCATGCTCGGTGACACGGCCGTCGCCGTCCATCCCGACCCGGCCGCGGCGCTCGACACGCTCGAAAAGCAGCTGAAGGAACGCCGGGCCGCCGCCTCGGCGAAGGACATCGAGCCGATCGACAAGGCGCTGGAGAACGTGCGCGACCGCCGTCGCGACATGCTCAAGCAGCTGGAGCAGCTGAGGGACATGGCCCGCGACGGTCGCTGCCTGAAACTGCCGCTGGTCGATCGCGTCATTCCGCTGGTCGCCGACGAATGGGCCAAGCCCGAGATGGGCAGCGGTTGCGTCAAGATCACGCCGGCACACGACCCGAACGACTACGAAGTCGGCAAGCGAGCCAGCCTGCCGATGATCAACATCCTCAACCCCGACGGCACGCTCAACGCGCAGGCCGGCGATTACGCGGGCCTCAAGATCCAGGAAGCTCGCAAGAAGGTCGTCCAGGACATGGACGATCTCGGACTGCTTGTCGAAGTCGAGGACCGCGAAATCGAACTCGCCCACTCCGACCGCAGCAAGACGCCGATCGAACCGTACCTGGCCGACCAGTGGTTCGTCGAGATGGCCGATCTCGCGCAGTCGGCCATGGACGCCGTCTCCGATGGCCGCGTCCGCATCCTGCCGTCGCGCTACGCGAAGGGCTATCTCGACTGGCTGGGCGAAAAACGCGACTGGCCCATCAGCCGCCAGCTCTGGTGGGGACACCGCATCCCCGTCTGGTCCCGCACCGCTCCGGCCCATGACCCGTCATGGCGGAACATGCCCCTGCCCTACCTGCCGGCCCTCGACATGTCCGAGCCCGCGCAGCCGCTGCGCTCGCCGTTCAACGATTTCATCTCGGCCATCCTCGCCGACGGACCGGGTGACCAGCAGTGGACTCTGTTCGTCTGCGTGGCGCCCGGACACGAGGACTGCGAGCGGGAGCTGGAGAAGGCCGGGTTCACCCAGGAGAACGACGTCCTCGACACCTGGTTCAGCTCCGCGCTCTGGCCCCACTCGACGCTCGGCTGGCCCGAGCATACCGAGGAGCTGGAATACTACTACCCGACCAGCACGCTGATCACCAGCCGCGACATCATCACGCTCTGGGTGGCGCGCATGGTGCTGACCGGACTCAGCAACATGGGCGACATCCCGTTCCACGATGTCTTCATCCACCCGAAGATCCTCGATGGATACGGCGAGACGATGTCCAAGTCGAAAGGCAACGGCGTCGATCCGCTGGACGTGATCGACAAGTTCGGGGCCGACGCGCTGCGTTTTGGCCTGGCCTTCCTCACCACCGACACGCAGGACGTGCGGATGCCGGTGCAGTTCGAGTGCCCGCACTGCGAGGTGCTGCTGGAACAGACCAAGAAGAACCGACAGCTGCCCCGCATCGACTGCCCGAAGTGCGGCAAGCCCTTCAGCACGCAGTGGGCCTCGCGGGCCGAAGACAAGGAACTGCCGCGCGGCGCGGTCGTCAGCGAACGGTTTGAACTCGCCCGCAACTTCGGCAACAAGCTGTGGAACGTCTCCCGCCTGACGCTGATCAACCTCGACGGCTACTCCGCCGCGCCCGTCTCGCGCGACGAGCTGGCGTTCGAGGACCACTGGATCCTCAGCCGGCTGGCCACGGTCACGGAGCGGGTGACGCAGCACCTGAACGAGTATGCGTACGCCGAAGCGACCCGCGTGCTGTATGACTTTGCCTGGGACGAGTTCTGCAGCTTTTACGCCGAGATGTGCAAACCGCGTTTCGAGGACCCGGCCACACGCCCCGTCGCGCAGCGCGTGATGGCCCATGTGCTCGACGTCCTGCTGCGACTCCTGCATCCGATGATGCCGTTCATGACCGAGGAGGTCTGGCAGCTGCTCGGCCAGGTCGCGCCGCAGCGAGGCATCCCCGACCCGCAGCCAGCCAGCGAAAGCCTGGTCATCGCGCCGTGGCCGGCCGTCGAATCGTCGCGGCAGGACGAGAAGCTGGAGGCCCAGTTCGCGCAGTTCCAGGCGGTGCTGGGAGCCGTTCGCGAAATCCGCAGCCGGCAAAACATCAACCCGCGCGACCCGGTGGAGTTCTGCGTGCAGTGTGACGACTCCATGGTCGCTCTCCTGCAGCCGATGGAGGTCTACTTCCAGCGGATGGCCAAGGCCAGCAGCACCGGCTGGGGCCCGCAAGTCACTCCACCGCCCAGCAACGCCCAGATCAGCGTCGCCGGCTCGGAAGTCTTCGTGGATCTCAAGGACTTCCTCGACATTCCAGCCGAAATCGACCGGAACGCCAAGCAGGAAAAGAAGCTGCTGGAGATGATCGCCCGCAAGGAGCAGCAGCTTTCCAACGAAAACTTCGTCTCGCGCGCCCGTCCCGAAGTCGTGCAGAAGGAGCGAGACAGCCTGCAGGAGATGCAGGACCAGCTCGCCACCACGCGCGACGCGCTGGCGCGGCTGCGAGCCTTGCAAGGCTGACGCGGACGGAACGCGGACAGGCCGATCCGGCCGCGACCCGCTCACACGCTCGCGTGCTCAAACGGGCGTACCGTGAGCGAACCGGGCCCAAGCGGCCCTGCCAAGAACAGGCGGTAAACCGACAGGTCGGCTACGGGGCCTGTTTCCCGCTGCCGTTTCGGCAGGTACACTGGGGCGACGGTGCGTCACTTCGTCGACTGGCCCCTCGGGGCGCCGCTGGGAGTTCAGTTCCATGCCCGTGCAGATGCAGCTGTCCCGGATCATCATCAGCGAGATCAACGAGCAGCAGGTGATCTACCTGCGCGAGGTGAACGGCGACCGGCAGTTCCCGATCCTGATCGGCATCTTCGAGGCGACCAGCATCGACCGGCACGTCAAGGATATCGTCTCGGCGCGTCCCCTGACGCACGACCTGCTGGTGAACACGGTCGAGCAGTTGGGCGCGGAGTTCGACAGCATCGTCATCACGGAACTGCGCGAGCACACCTACTTCGCGAAGCTTCGCATCCGCCACAATGGCGAACTGGTCGAGGTCGACTCGCGTCCGTCGGATGCCATTGCGGTCGCGGTGACCTGCAATCCTCCGCTGCCCATCTATGTGAACGAAGAGGTGCTGGACGAGGCCACCGAATAGCCTCCAGCCGCTCGACCATGCCGCACGGGATCGCCTCGCATGCTCGCGCATCGCGATGGCGGCGCAAGCTCACCCGCTCGACAGCGTTGCGGGCGGCCTGATGCCGACTCGCCCAGCTCAATCTCCGACCAACGGTCCCCCTGTTTTTATTCGGCGAACCTCACCATGCCCCACGACGAATCCGCCAGCCCTGGAACGCGACTGCGTGCCGCGGCCGCGAGCGGTTGCCTGCAGGTTCCCGGCGCGCCCAACGCGCTGATGGGACGGCTGATCGAGCAGGCCGGCTTTCCCGCCGCGTACCTGTCCGGCGCCGCCTTCTCCGCCGGCACGCTGGCCCTGCCCGACATCGGACTTTTTACCCTCAGCGAACTTGCCCAGCAGACCACATGGCTCACCCGACGCGTGCGGATTCCTGTCATCGTCGATGCCGACACGGGCTTCGGGGAAACGCTGAACGTGGAGCGTACGGTGGTGGAACTGGAGGCGGCGGGCGCGGCGGCGATCCAGCTGGAGGACCAGCAGATGCCGAAACGCTGCGGGCACCTGTCCGGCAAGCAGTTGATCGAGGCCGACGCAATGTGCCTGAAGATCCGCGCGGCCGTGGCCTCGCGTCGTGATCCGGGCCTCGTGATCCTGGCGCGTACCGACGCGCGTGGCGTGACCAGCTTCGAGGATGCCGTCGCGCGGGCCCGGGCGTATGTCGCGGCGGGAGCCGACTGGATCTTCCCGGAAGCGCTGGCCAGCGAAGAGGAGTTCGCTCGTTTCGCGCGGGAAGTGTCGGCACCGCTGGTGGCGAACATGACGGAATTCGGCAAGTCGGACCTGCTGCCGATCAACGTTTTCCGGCGGCTTGGCTATGCGGCTGTCCTCTATCCTGTCACACTGCTGCGCGCGGCGATGCACGCGGCCGCCGACGTGCTCGACACGATCGCCCGCGACGGCTCGCAGAAAACCCACCTGCCCCGCATGCAGACTCGCCAGCAGCTCTACGACCTGCTGGGCTACGAGGGCTTCGAGGAACGCGATCGCGCCTACTTCGGCCACGCGAATTCCCCACCACCAGGAGACTCCCGCGGAACGGGAACCAAGCCATCATGAACAAGCCCACCTACGATTCAGGGCTCGAAGGCGTCGTCGCCGGCGAGACGCGCGTCAGCACGATCGACGACGGCCTGCGATACCGCGGCTACGCGGTCGAGGAACTCGCGGACCGCACGACGTTCGAGGAGGTGGCGTACCTGCTGCTGCACGGCCAGCGAGCCACGCCCGCCGAGTCGGCTGCCTTCCGGGAGCGACTGGGCGCGGCGGCGAGCCTGCCTGCGGAGGTGACGCGAACGCTCGAATCGCTGCCCGCCACGACCAACTCCATGGATGCCATGCGGACCGGCACGAGCCTGCTGGCGCACTGGGATCCCGACACGCAGGCCACCGATCCTGCCGCGAACCTCCGCAAGTCCGAACGACTGCTGGCCCAGTTGCCGCTGGTCATGGCCGTCGACCACCACCGGCGGTTCGGCACCCGCATGTTCCCCGCGCGTCCCGAACTGTCCCTCGCCGCCAACCTGCTGTGGATGCTGGGCGGGCAGGAGCCGACGGCCGAGCACGTGCGTGCCATGGATGTGTCACTCATCCTGTACGCCGAGCATGAGCTGAACGCCTCGACGTTCACGGCCCGGGTGGTGACATCGACGGGCGCGGACCTGCATTCGGCGATCACGGCGGCGATCGGCGCGTTGAAGGGCCCGCTGCATGGCGGCGCGAACGAGCGGGTGCTGGAGGTGCTGCAGCAGGTAGGCACGCCGGAAAACGCCGAAGTCTGGGTGCGCGACGCGCTGGCTCGCAAGGTGCGGATCATGGGCTTCGGCCACCGCGTCTACAAGACCGGCGACCCCCGCGCCCGCTACCTGAAGCCGCTTTGCGAGCAACTGGCCCGCACCGAAGAGTACCGCCAGATGGAACGCACGTCCGCCGTGATCGAGGAGGCGGTGGTGCGCGAGAAACGCCTGCCCCCAAACCTCGATTGGCCCAGCGCGCGGCTCTACTACTACCTCGGACTGCCCGTCGAACTCTACACGCCCCTGTTCGTCATCAGCCGAGTCACCGGCTGGAGCGCGCATGTGATGGAGCAATGCGAGAACAACCGCATCATCCGCCCGCGTTCCGTCTATACTGGCGAACCGGCCCGCAGCTGGCAGCTGTAGCGGGCCGTGCCGTGGCAAGCCGCTGGCCACTGCAGCCAGCGGCCATTCTCGCCAGTGCCTCCGCGCGTCGCCCGACTCAAGCCAGCTCGGCGATGCGGCGGAAGTCCTCGCGCAGCGAACGGTACAGCTGCTGAAAGACGGGGAAGGCCCGCGTGTGGTACCGCGCGGCCCCGCGATCGACGGCCGTCTCGTCCACCGTGTGGATCGTCGCGGCGCACGCTTCCTGGATGTTGCGGTACGCGCCCGCTCCCACGGCCGCCAGCAGCGCGACGCCGTAACCAGGCCCCTGCTCCGCGTTGATGCGATACACCTTCTTGCCGAACACATCCGCCTGGATCTGTCGCCAGAGGTCGCTCTTCGCGCCGCCGCCGCCGACGCGGATCTGCCGGACCGGCACTCCCAGCCCCTCGATGATGGCCAGGCTGTCGTTCAGCGCGTACGCCACGCCTTCCATGATGGAGCGTGCCAGGTGGCCGCGGGAATGCTTCAGCGTGAGGCCAACGAAGCAGCCGCGCGCCAGCGGATCGGCATGCGGCGTGCGCTCGCCCGCCAGGTAGGGGAGGAAGAACAGGCCCTCGCTGCCCGTCGGCACCGCCGACGCCTCCTGATTCAGGATCGCGTACGGATCGGCCTTCTTGCCCTTGCCAAGTTCCGCGCACAACTGCTGGCAGAACCATTCCAGCGATCCCGCCGCCGACAGACTCACCCCCATCATGTGCCACTGCCCATGCACCGCGTGGCAGAAAGTATGCAGGCGTCCCGCCGGATCGAACTGCATCTCGTCGCTATGCACAAACATGACACCGGAGGTGCCGAGCGAACTGGCGAGCAGTCCCTTCTTCACGATGCCGTTGCCCACCGCGTTCGCCGCGCAGTCGCCCGCTCCGCCCACGACCACGCAATCGGTCGACAGCCCAAGCAGTTTGGCCGCTTCACGCGTCAACTGTCCGGTCACCTGCTCCGATTCATACACCCGCGCGAACAGGTCGCTGTCGAGTTCCAGTTTCGAGAGCAGCGGCTTGGACCAGTTGCGATGGGCCACATCCAGCAGCAGCATGCCGCTCGCATCGCTCACCTCCGTCGCGAACTCCCCCGTCAACCGGCGGCGGATATCGTCCTTGGGAAGGAGGATCTTCTTGGTGCGGTCGAAGTGGGCGGGTTCATGGTTGCGAAGCCAGAGGATCTTGGGTGCGGTGAATCCGGTTAGCGCGGGATTGGCTACCCACTTGATCAGCTGCTTGCGGCCGCCCGCCCGACGCTCGATCTCCTCGCATTCGGCGGCAGTCCGCTGGTCGTTCCAGAGCAGCGCGGGGCGCACGACCTGGTTCTTGGCATCGAGGAACACGCTGCCGTGCATCTGGCCGGAGAGGCCGATTGCCTTGACATCAGCCGGCTTGAGCCGCGCCTTCTTGACGACCGCGCGCACCGTCTTGACCGTGGCCTGCCACCAGTCTTCCGGGTCCTGCTCGCTCCACAACGGCTGCGGATGGTAGGCCGGGTAGTGCGCGGTGGCTTCCGCCAGAATCGCACCGGCCTCGTTCATGGCCAGCGTCTTGGTCCCCGAAGTGCCGATGTCGATGCCCAGGTAAACGCCCATGATCTCTCCTCGCCTCCCGTGAAAGCCGTGTACTGTATCGGCCATGCAGCCTTCCCGCAACTTATCCCCTCGACGCAACCCGCACGGGCCCCTGCGCAGGGGCCGCACAGGCCGCGTCCCTGGCGGCTACCCGGCGCGGGCTGATCGAGCAACAATGAGGGCGGCGATCACGTATCCGTTGTACGCATTGAACGAAGGACGCGCATGCCCGCTCGCTCCACGCTCGCTTCCGCTGTCGCTTCCAGCTCTTCTCGCGGCATCACGGCCCCCGCTCGGCCCACGCCTTGGAGATGCAGGGTCACCCGCCGCTTTGCCCCCGGGGGCCTCGCACTGCCGATGCTCGTGCTGTGGAGCGTCCTGGCAATGATTGGCTGCCAGCCAGCACCGCCCACGCCTGGCAGCGGCCGGTCGGACGCGACGACGAACGGGGGGGCCGCGTCCTCGACCGGTCCCTCCGGCGATGCGCAGAAGAGCGATGTGCAGAAGAGCGATGCGTCCGCCGGGCCCGCAGCGAACGAGCCGCTGCGCGTGTTGGTGGTCGACGACCCGGCCTTGGGGCAGGCCATTGCACGCCAGTGGCGCGCGCACGCCCAGCAGCAGTTGACCATCGTCAATGCCCGCTCGACGACGGTCGACGACAAGACAGCCGACGCCGACGTGATGATTTTTCCATCGGCGTTCCTGGGACAGATGGTTGTCAATCGCTGGATCGTGCCCTGGCCCCGTCCGTGGCAGCCCGCTGGCGATCGTTCCGTCGCCACGAGCGCCAGCGGAACCGATGAAGAGTATCGCTGGAACGATGTGCTGCCGTTCCTGCGACGCCAGGAGCTGCGATGGGGGGAGCAGCAGTATGGCGTGAGTTTCGGTTCGCCGTTGCTGATGCTGCTCTATCGACAGGACCTGCTTACCGCCTGGGGCCTGGAAGCTCCCCGCACCTGGACCGACTACCTCGCGTTGCTGCCGAAGATTGACGAGAAGCTGCAGGCGGCCCGCGCAGCGGGGGAACGCGGCGAGGCGACTGGCATCGCGGGACCTGTGCCGTCGCACGCCACGCTGCTGCCGCTGACGCCCGGCTGGGCTGCTCGCTGCCTGCTGGCCTGGGCGGCTCCCTACGCCCGTCACCCGAACCAGTATTCCACCTTCTTTCAGTTCGTCACGATGGAACCGCTGATCGCGCGTCCGCCGTTTGAACGCGCGCTGCAGGAACTGCTGGAGGCGACGCGTTACGCGCCGGAAGAGGCTTGGACGCACTCACCCGACGATGTGATGCGCCGGTTCCTCGCGGGGGATGCCGTGCTGGCCTGGTCCTGGCCCAGCGCGGCGCGCAACGTCGATCCTGCAGCGGAGCCGGTGTCGAATCCGGCGGGCGGCGCGAACAGCGTTGCCGACAGCAACGCCGCGGGAAAACCGTTTTCGTTCGGCATTCGTTCGTTGCCCGGATCCACGACCGTCTACCAAGTGTCGGAAGCCCGCTGGGAAGATCGGGCGGTGCCGGGCGAAGTGCCGTTGTTTGGAGTGGCCGGGCGTGTGGGCGCGGTCGCTCGCCGCAGTCGTTCGCCGGAGGCATCCTGCAACCTGCTCCTGTGGCTGACCGGCCAGGAGCAAGCCGCGCGCGTGGCGGCCAAGAGTTCTTTCGCCACCGCCTCGCGGCTATCCCAGTTGAGCAACGGGGCGGACCAATGGGTCGACGCGCCGCTGGCAGCGAACGCCACGCAGTTCGCCGCCGCCATGCAAGCCAGCCAGCAGTCGCCCGATGCCCTCATGATGCCGCGCATCCCGGGAGAGACGCGGTATCTCGACGCGCTGGACCTGGCCATCCGCCAGGCACGCGCCGGCGATACGCCGCCCGCCGCCGCGCTGCAGCAAGCCGCCCAGGAATGGACTCGCATCACGGAGGAATTCGGCAAGGACGCCCAGCGCAAGGCCTACACCGAAAGCCTCGGCCTGACCGCGCCGTGACGATTGCGACCGATTATTCGGAGCGGCTCAGGTCTGGAGGGCAGCTCATCAGCGAGTCAGCCACACTTCGCGGACTTGGCAACCGCGGCCGTTGCCGCCAAGGCCAGGCTCGCGATGCCACCGAAGTGTCAGCTCGCCATCGGCCGTTGCCGATCGCGGCACCAGCGCCTCGACCTGCGTCTCGGGGTTCGTCGTCTTGTCGACCCACGCATGCACCTCCTGCCCTTCCGCCTCCAGCCGCACGCGCGCGGGAAACAGATCGGGAGCGTACACGACGCGAACGCGATACTGGGCCGAGGCATCGAGGCCTTCGTAACGCATCTCCTGCGGCTGGTCGTAGAGGCTGAGCGTGTAGGTGGCCCAGGCGCGCGGCAGGCCGGGGCGAGTATCGAAACTGGCGATAGGCGTGCGGCGAAAATCCGGATCGGCGGCGAATCCGGCGCCACGCACCAGATGCGGCTGCCGCGAAGGATCGCCCAGGTCGTCGTAGAAACCGCCGGGACCGGGATCTTCGCGGTGCAGCAGCTGACGGATCGCATCGAGGCGTTCCGGCTCCGTCGAGAGCCCACGCACTCGCTCGAACTGCGCGACCAGCCACGCGCGGTCGTTCAGCGGCGCGTCGAGCGTCTGCTGCGACGTGCCTCGCCCCAGCTGCCCCCGGTAGCGCTCCGTGTCCAACTGCATCCGCACACTCTGGAACAACGCTTCGGCCAGCTCCCGCGTGCGGACGCGCAGCGGATCGGGCTGCGCAGCCGCGTCCCGCTGCAGGGCCGCCGTCGCGCCGCCCGCCAAGATCGCCTCGGCCTTCTGCATGGACGCCTGCGCGCCCTGGGCGGGAGCGTCGGCAAGGACTCGCAGCGCGTCGTCCTCCGCCGCCGATTCCACCAGCAACCGACGCTGCACGAACGCGTCGTAATAAGCGCGATACAGGGCCTGCTGGAAACGCCAGTTGAGCAGATCGGCGGGCGCGGCCGTGCGTTCCAACTGCTGGAAGTGCTGCAGCGTCGGTTCCACCTGCGTGTTGGTGGCCAACGGCCCGCGCCAGTTGCGCTCCAGCATCGACAGTCCGCGCGCGAATCCCTCCGCCTGCTGTTCGCCTACGAAGACGCGCGCATACTGCCGCAGAATCTCCTCCACCGGCGTGTCCGGATTCCACCCCAGGCCGCTCCAGACCGCCTTGTTCACATCGTCGTTGCAACCTTCGGAGTAGGTGATAAAACCGCAGGTCGCGTCCCGGTAGTAGCCGAAGATGACGGCCTGGTCTTCCGGCCGCGGATTGATCGGCTCCCGGCCCAGCGTTCGCGCGAAGGCCAGGTCCCAGTTGGGCACCGGATGCTGGCAGTTCAAGGTGTGGGTGATGTCCGGATACGCGCGAATGCGATAACGGGCCGGCACCATCTTGCGCAGCTCGGGAAGGCTCACGCGAATCTGCGGACCATAGACCAGCCCCTCGAGCCACTCGGGCTCCCCGCGCAGGATTTCCAGGAAGTCCTCCAGCCACGGGGCATTGAAGGCCTGGGGTGCCACCCATAGGCGAGCCTGGGGATGGTACTTGCGCAGCGACGCGATCTGCTTCTCGAGCAGGGGCATCAGCAGTTGGGGCGGCGTCTTTCCAGGGTCGCCGCCGGGCACGAACAGCCCGTCGATCCGCGGCAGACGCTGGAACACCTGCTCCCACTCCCGCAAGGAAAACTCCACGGTGGCCGGATCGGAGTAGTCTTTGTCGAGCGCCGGGAACCAGATCCAGACATCCAGGGCATACTCATCGGCAAGCCCCGACATGGCCGCCATCATCTCCAGGGGCGGACGGGGAAAGTGTGGACTATCCGCATCGTCGTCCGTGCGCGGCGGCACCAGTTCGACCGCGTTCGCGCCGAAGACGACCAGGTCGCGATAGTACTGCTCCCACTGCGGCAGGTCCCAGGCATCGTAGGAGTTGGTTTTCGGTCGATAGCCGAGCTGGTGGCCGCGCAGCGGAAAACGCGGCGCACTGGTTTCTTGAAATGTATCCGGCAACTGCACGCGGTCGCGGCCCATCCGCAATTCGCGCAGCAACCGTCCCACGGCGAAGAACACACCTCGCTCGTCGTTTCCTGCCACGACCACCGACGTCCCGGCACGCTCGGGCGTGTCGTTTCCGTCGCTTCCGTCGTTTCCCTGCCCAGCACGCACGGCGATCGAGAATCCCTCGGGCAGGTTCGAATCCGGCGCCAGCGAGGTCTGCGGGTAAGCAGCCGCCAGCGAGGCGCGGGTTCCCACAGCCACGGCCAGGACGTCGGATTCCGTGGGCCACGCCGACGTCACCGCCCACCGCAACCGCGTACGACGGCTGACCTCCTCCACCAGAAACTCCGCCGCCTTGCGTTCGCGCGCCGTGGCTCGGGGCGACAGCACAACCACGGCCCGGGCCAGGTCGAGCATTCCCGGTGACGCATTTGTGTCACTGACAACACGCGTCCAGCTGCTTTCCTCGGCCGCGAAAAGCGTCGCGGAATCGGCGGGCATTCTCCACGGCATCGCCAGCCACGTGACAATCCAGAGCAACACCAGCAGCTGCCGGCGACGTGGATTCGCCATGGATGCCTTGGAGCCAGTCCCGGTTGCAGGTCGAAGAGCGCGCACGAAGTCCTCCGGGCGAGGGATCCAAGGGGGGAACCGAGACAGGCCGACACCCAACCGGGCTGCACGACCACCCCGGCGGCTCACAGCAGCTCGGCGATGGGCTCGCCATCCGGCAGGATCGGCATCGGCCGACCGCGGTGGTCGAGCAGGTTTTGATGGTAGTCGATCCCCAGGTGGCGGAAGATGGTGGCCCAGAGATCGTTCGGCGACAGAGGCCGGTCCTTCGGTTCCTCACCGCGGGCGTTCGTCGATCCAACGACCTGCCCCATGCGAAGACCACCGCCCGAGACCAGCATCGACATGGCCTGCGGCCAATGGTCGCGGCCCGGCTGCCGAATGCCCGTCTGCGTCCCCGTCTGGTTTTCGATCCGCGGCGTCCGGCCAAACTCCCCCGTCACCACCAGCAGCACGCGTCGATCAAGGCCCCGCGCGTAAATGTCCTCAATCAAAGCCGTCACGCTCTGGTCATAGATCGGAAAACGGACTCGAGCATCGCGGAACAGGTCGCAGTTCACGGCATGCGAATCCCAGTTGTAGGTTCCTTCCTTCAGGAAAGGAACGCCCGACACATACGGGTTCTCCAGCACCACGGTTACGAAGGGACAACCGGCCTCCACCAGTCGCCGAGCCATCAGCAGCCGATAGCCCCAGGCGTGGCGACCATAACGGTCAATCAGCTTTTCGGACTCGCGCGAAAAATCGAACGCCTCGCGCACGCCCTGTCCCGTCAGCAGGTTCGCCGCGTTGTGGCTCAACAAATCCATTGCCTGCATGCTGCCCGAACCATCCAGGTCGCGACGGATGCGATCGAGACCCTGCAGCAGAGAACGGCGGTCGGCCAGGCGGTTCTCGAAGTTCGCGGCCAAGGACAGGTTTTGGATCGCGAAGCCCGCCTCGCCCGGATCGCCCTCCACCGTGAACGGCGCGTAGGCCGACCCCAGATAGGAAGCCCCCAGGCTGAACGTGTCGATGCCTCCGCGGCCGCGGTCGGTCATCAGCACGTAGTCGAGCGGCACCTCGCGCGACGAGGGCAACATCCGCGCGATCATCGAACCACAGGCGGGATAGTCGTTCACGAACCCCGTCGGTTCTTTCGGATCGCGGCCCGTCATGAACCGCTTGTGACCACCGCCATGATCAGAAAATGTATGGTGTACCGAACGAATCAGGGAGTAGCGATCGGCCACGCGCGTGTGCAGCGGCAGCAGTTCGCAAACGTCGATCCCCGGCACGTTCGTCCGCACCGGCCGGAACTCGCCTCGATAGTCCGAGGGCGCGTCCGGTTTCATGTCATACATCTCCATGTGCGGCGGACCGCCGGGGAGCCACACGAAGATGCAGGCAGGCGGAGCCTCCGTCGGGGCCGCGCCCGCCGACTGCCTCGCCATCAGCTGGCCCAGCGTCAATCCGCACGCCGCCAGGCCGCCCACCTGCAGGAAGGCGCGACGCGGCATGGGCCCTCGACAGGCTACGCCCCGTACCCCCTCGCCGCTGCTCGCTGAAATTGCCATCGTTCGGCCCCAGTCCCTTGCGTTGAAGAGGCACCGCCGGTCACCCATGGGCCGCGAAAACTGACAGCCCGCCAATGCGGGACTCAGTATAGCCGCCGACCGCGGAGAGATCCAAGCAACAGGCGGCGGCAATTCGCAACCGGTTTCGCGTGCCGCTGCCCCCACCGCGCCGTGCCGCACCAACCAATACCCGACGTGTGCGAATTGCCGCAGCCCCTCACCAATTTTCAATACTCCGGAGATATTCCCAAGGAGTCCACAGCGTCCTCCAAGCACGGACGACATGCGACTCCAGAGGCCCGATCGCCCCGACGGAAGATCATTATGTGTACAGAGGGCAGGTCACGGTCGCGTCACGGTTGCCAATACATCCATCGGGCCCGAGAAAGTGTCCGCCGTTTCGCAGCCTCGATCTCCACAGGCTTCAGAGCCCCCCCTAGTGACCACGGCAAGGAAGCACATTAGTCCCATAGGTAGCGTCATATTTCGTGTGGCTACCCTGATGGGAGTCCACAGATGCTTCTTTTTTGATGTGTGGACGTTAAAAGACTCATGGCGTGCTTTTATTAGAACCGTATAATGGGTTCGTGATTTACATTTATGTGAATTCGCCGGATAGGCATCGTGAAATCGAAACCGCCTGACGGAACTACTTAAGAAATCCCTACCGGAACAATGAGCGATTGCTTAAGAAAAGGAGAATGAGGTATGGCCGCGAAGACGTCCGTGAAACTGGTCAAGAGCGTTGAGGGCAAGTCGGCTGCCCGCGGCGTGCGTGTCTCGACGCGCAAAAATCCCCGCAAGAACAAGAGCTTGGCCATCCGCACCATCATTGCCGCCTATCCGGAAGCGTCGGGAGCGGAGGTGGTGGACCGCGTGAAGAAGAAGTTCGGCCTCGATGTCACCGCCAATGTGGTGTACATGATCAAGACGAAGCTGAACAAGGAGAAGGAGTTGCTGGGTGGTGGAGATTTTCCTGCCACCGGCAACGTGATCCAGGCGGTGCGTCTGGCCCAGCAGCTGGTCTCCACGACCGGCAGCGTCAATCACGCCGTGGCTCTGCTGCGAGCCCTGCAGTCGCAGTCGATGACCCCGCAAGATCGCTGAATCGCCAGCAGCTACTCAAAGTGGCTGCTTCGAAAATAACAAAGGGTCGGACCTTCAGTAAGGTCCGACCCTTTGTTGTTTACAGTCCGTCGTATCGAGCCCGTCGTCTGATGACAGAGGTCGGCCTGTCTCACATTCCCGGGGGGAATGCCCAGGCGACAACCGGCTGTCTTCAAAGACAGGAAGTGGAGCGGAAGGGAGTCGAACCCTCGACCTTCGCATTGCGAACGCGACGCTCTCCCAACTGAGCTACCGCCCCGAACGAACCGTACTGTCCGGCAGACCGTTTCCGGCCGTCAGACAGGTCAGGGATTGTAGAGCCCGCCCGGCGGCTTGTCCAGCCGAGTCTTCCGGGCGGTCCGGCCAAAAAATAGCGACGCGTCGCAGGCTGGCGGGTTATACCGACTTCATCGGTCCCGCCAGCGAATCTCTGCCCGGCTTCAGGTGGACGTCCCGACTACTGGGCGGCTGCGGCTTGATCGCGAAGCTGCTTGGCCTTCTCGGCGACTGCCGCTTCCGGACTGGACTTCAACAGCCGCTCCATGCCCGCGACCACCTGCTGGGGATGGGAGCGGAGGATCTTGGGGGCGATCTTCAGGGCCGTCTGACCGGCCGAGGCCTGGAGCGCCGGTTTGTCCAATTGGGACAGGGCCAGTTCGAGGGAATCCGGCGAGGGCACGCGTTCGAGCACGCTGAAGGCCAGCGTCTGCTCCTCCTCGCGACGCGCGACTTCCAGGGCGGTCTTGAACATCTGCAGGCGTTCCTCGGGCGAGAGCTGCAGTTGGCGTGCGATGCGGAGGTAGCCGCGGAGGGCTCGGATCTGGAATCGCGAATCGCCGTTGCCCCGGGCGATCTCCAGCAGCGGCCCTGCGGCGTCGGGGCTGGGCCATTCGCCAAGCAGCCGCACGGCCGCATCGCGCACGGACTCCGCCTGATCCGTCGTGGCACCGCGGAGGGTCTCCAGGGCGACGCCGCCGCCCATCTTCGTAAGCACCTCCAGCAGCGTCACGCGGTGGGATGCGTCGGCCTTCTGGGCTATTTCGGCCAGTTGCCGCGCGGTCGCTTCGCGGTCGGGCAGCCGCAGCGACGCGGCCAGCAGGGCCTGCCGCGCGGGGCCTTCGGGGCCCGCCTGCTCCTGCAGGGCGAACTGGACCAGTCGGCCCAGATCCTTGGGCTGGATGACCTGGGCCCACGACTGCAGCGCCGCTTGGCGAGCCGACTGATCCTGGCCTTCGAGCGTGGCGACGATCAGCGGTTCGGCTTCGGCGATGCGTCGTGCACCGACGAGTTCCAAGAGTCGGACGCGGCCCGGCAGTTCGAGTTGAAGAAGTCGCTGCAGGATGGCCGCATCGGTAGAGCTGCCCGGTCGATCGCGGAGCGCCTGGACTGCGAGCGGCACGAGGCTGCTCACGTCGGCGGGAGCTTGCGTACCAGGGGCCGCCTGGGCCACGAGGTCGACCAGCGTCTGCAGGGCCTCGGGCGCGTTCATCGACGCGAGGACGCGGACGGCCGCCTCCCGCAGTTCCGGCGATTCGCTGCGGGTGGCGTCGACGACCCGCTGCACCGGCGGCTGTTCCCCGCGATCGCCGAGCGCGGCCAGCAGCCGGGCCTGCCGCGTGACGGTCAGCTCGGGCATCAGTTCCACCAGCCGTGCAGTCAGTCCGGGCGTGGCGATGGAGCGGGAGGCGAGCAAGGCGACGTTAAACTCTTCGTCGTTCCCGGAGCCCACGAGTTTGACCAGCAGGTCCGCACCCTCATCGCCCAGCAGCAGGAACTGTCCCTGCAACGCGGCGGCGTGCAGGTAGCTGGGCAGGTACGCGTCGGCGATCTCACGATAGGCGGCGAGTGACGCCCCTTGGTCACGCGGAGCGATTCGTTCGGCATAACGCAGGTAGGCCTCGGCCAGCTGGTAGACGCGCGGCGAGACGCCGCTGCGGAACGCTCGCTGCAGTTCCTGGCCTGCGGCGTCGGAGCCGATTTCGGCGAGGGCCCGGGCGGCGGCGATGGAGATTTCCAGCTGGTTGTCGGACAGTCGTGACGCCAGCAACTCGACCGCCTGCTCGTCGCGGCGTTTGGCGATGGAGTCGATCACGCCCACCAGCGCGCGGCCCTCCAGTTCCCCGGCGGCCTCGCGGAGTGCCGTATCGGCCGCCGGATCGGCGATCTGCTCCAGCGCCGTCCGCGCGTACAGATTCAGCTCCAACGACCCCAGCAGCTTTTGCAGCGCCGGCACGGCGGAAGCGTCGCCGACCACCGCCAGTCGCTGGCAGGCCTTCGCCTTGTCGAACGCGCTGACCGTGTCGTTGCCCAGCAGGTCGACCAGTTCCGAGGGGCTCTTCTTGAAGATCTCCCCCGCCGTCTGCGCGGACAGGGTTCCGCTGGCGAGCAACACGGTCAGCAGTGCGAGAGAATGCACCAGCGTGAAGTAGGGCAGCAGCCGCGTGAGGGAGCGAATACGAACCGCCATGGAGACATCCTTTTCGGAGTGGATCGAGTGCAGGGGCGTTCTTGGTCGTCGGGCGACCATCGGGGAGGCAAAGTGACGCAGGCCGCGCGTCCTGGACGACGGCGGCTCAGGACAGCGTCCAGGGATCGCGGAGCGCCCGTGACCGCATGCGATTCGCCTCAGCATCGTCGACAAACTCCACGCGCGCGGGATCGAACTTCAGCGGTCGTCCCAGCTGCCAGGCGATGTAAGCCGCGTGGCAGATGATATGGCTGCGGGCGACGACTTCGGCGTTGGAGTGCGCGGGTCGGCGGGTCACGACCGAATCGAGGAAGTTTCGCACGTGGCTGACGGCCGACGTCCCGACCTCGTCGAACTGCCGCTGTTCGCCGCGCAGCGTGCCCGACGAGAACTCCAGCCGCCCCGAGTCGCCCGTTTCGACCCAGCCGCCTTCGCCTTCGTAACGGACGCTGCACGTTCCCAGGCCCATCCAGTCCTGGTCGCGCATCACCAGTTTCAGGCCGTCGTCGTAAGTCGCGACGCAGCCGCTGGGCGTCGGCTCGTACAGCACCGGCACCTTCTTGTCGTCGGAGCCGGCCCAGTTGCAGAGGTCCACGGTGTGCGCGCCCCATTCGAGGATGCCACCGCCATGGAAATCAAAGAACCCGCGCCAGCCGCCCTGGATGTATTGCTCGTTGTAGGGACGCCAGGGCGTGGGGCCGAGCCACAGGTCCCAGTCGACCACGTCCGCAGCCGGTTCGGGCTGGCCGGGCAGCCAGTCGTGCGACGTGGCGGGGTGCAGGGTGTTGGCATGCACGGCCGTGAGCCGCCCGAGTTTGCCGGACTGGCAGAGGTCCTTGGCGAAGATGAAGTTCGCCACGCTGCGGCGCTGCGTGCCCGCCTGGTAGATGCGACCGTAGCGACGGAACGCCTCGGCCAACGCCTCACTTTCGGCGATCGTCATCGAGCACGGCTTCTCGCAGTAGACATCCTTGCCGGCACGCGCCGCGCAGACCGACGCGGGCGTGTGCCAGCGGTCGCCCGTGGCGATGAGCACGGCGTCGATGTCGTCGCGCGGCAGCATCTCGCGAAAGTCGCGATACATGGCCACGCCCGGACCGTACTTCTGTTCGGTTCGATCCCGCACGCCCTCGCGACGGTCCTTCCGCGTGTCGGCGATGGCCACGAACTGCACCACGGGTTCGTCCATGAAGCATCCCAGCACGTAACTGCCGCGGCCGCCGATTCCCAGCCCCGCGAGCGTGATACGATTGCTGGGAGCCACCGCTCCGTCCTTGCCGAGCACGCGTGCGGGCACCACCAGCGGCACGGCAAACACGGAACTCACCTTCGCACAGTGGGCCAAGAATTCACGCCGCGTCGATCGCTTCGGACGGCTTCGCATGCGGAGGTCCTTTCGTTTCCGGGTTGTAGACAGTATGAGGAGCGGTTACCCTGAGTCGAGATTTTAACGGCTGCGGAATCTGGAAACAGGGAGGACTCGCCCCCATGCACGCCCGATCGCGTCTCCCGTGGATTCCCGTCCCTGGGCTCTTCTTCCCTGGGCTGCCCGTCCTCGCCACCCTCGCCTGGCTGGCCGGCGCGGGACCGCTGGCTTCCCGGCCGCTGTTCGCGCAGGAGACCCAGACGCTTGCGGCGTTGACCAAGCTTTCGGCCGAGAACGACTGGCCCTGGTGGCGAGGTCCGTTGCGCAACGGCATCTCAGCGGCAAAGCAGGTGCCCACGCGTCTGGGCGAGACCGAGAACCTGAAGTGGAAGACGCCCGTGCCCGGGCGCAGCCACTCCTCGCCAATCGTGGTCGGTTCCCGGGTCTTCCTCACGACGGCCGACGAGGGCGAGCAGACGCAGTCGGTGCTGGCCTTCGACCGCGAGACCGGCAAGCCGCTCTGGCAGCTGCAGGTGAACCGCGGCGGCTTACCCGAACATAATCATGCGAAGAACACGGAGGCGTCCAGCACGCTGGCCTGCGATGGCGAGCGTATCTTCGCCACCTTCTTCAACCACAAGACGATCCAGCTGGTCGCCATCGACTTGGCAGGCAAGTTGTTGTGGCAGAAGTCGGCGGGCGCGTTCCATCCACAGCGGTTTGAGTACGGTTACGCGCCGTCGCCGCTGATCTACCGCGACCTGGTCATCGTGGCGGCCGAATACGATGGTGACAGCTTCCTGGCAGCCTTTCAACGCGAGATGGGCGACGAGGTCTGGCGTGCGCCGCGACCCAACGGCATCACCTTCTCCTCGCCCGTCGTCACGCATGTCGCGGGCCGGGACCAACTGCTGATCAGCGGACACTCCGAAGTCGCCGCCTACGATCCCGCCACCGGCAAACGAATCTGGACCACTCCCGGCACGACCAACGCCACCTGCGGCACGATGGTGTGGAGCGGTGATATCGTGGTCGCCAGCGGCGGCTACCCCAAGGCCGAGACAATCGCCGTGCGCGCCGACGGTTCGGGAAAGGTCCTCTGGAGGAACAACCAAAAGTGTTACGAGCAGTCGCTGCTGGCCGTGGATGGACATGTCTACGGATTGACCGACGGCGGCGTGTTCTATTGCTGGCGAGCGGAGGATGGTAAGGAGATGTGGAAGCAGCGACTCCGCGGTCCTGTCAGCGCGTCCCCCGTGTTGGCGGGCGGCAACATCTACTGGGCCAACGAACTCGGCACGCTCTATGTCGTCCGCCCCAATCCGGCCCAGTTCGAACTCGTGGCCGAAAACCAGCTCGGCTCCGCTTCCTTCCCCAGCCCCGCCGTCGCCGGACGCCAACTTTTCCTCCGCGTCGCCTCCGAAGAGTCCGGACGCCGACAGGAAACTCTCTACTGCTTCGAAACCGAAGAGCCGTCGGCGACAGAATAAGACGGGCCCATTCGCTTGCTGGGCTATAGTTGCGGTCGGCCTTCCGGTTGTCGTTCCCCACGGCTCAGGGCTTCCGCATGCGCACCCTCCTGCTGCTATCCGCTCTCTCGGTCCTCACCCCCGCCCTGCTCTCCGCCCAGGCCACCGCCCCGCCATCCACGGCAACCGCGACCGCAACGGCATCAGCGACGGTCAATCCGGCCGAGGCCGGGCTCCAGCCCAGGCATGTGGCGGAGATGCGTTTCGCCGTGGAGGCTTCCATCTCTCCTGACGGCCAGCACGTGGCCTACGGCCTGGTCGTGCAGCGCAAGCCGCTCCTCGACGAAAACGGTCCGGCCTTTGTCGAACTGCATGTGCTCTCCCGCGACGATCCCAGCCGTCCCTATGTGGCCGGCAGGGTTTCCGTGCGTGACATTCAGTGGTCACACGACTCGCGGCGCATCCTCTATCTCGCGAAACGAGGCGACGACCAGAACGTCTGCCTGTACGCGATCCCCGTCGATGGAGGCGAATCGACGCGACTCCTGCAGCATGGCACCAGCATCGGCGGCTACTCGCTGCATCCCGACGGAAAACAGCTGGCGTTCCTCGCCGAAGAGGAGCCGGACAAGGGGCTCAAGGATCTCCGCGAACGCGGCTTCAACCAGCAGATCTACGAAGAAGACCTGACGGCGACGCACGTGTGGCTGGCGAGCGGACTGCCCGACTCCAAGCCCAGGAAACTCGACCTGCCCGGTTCGGCTTCGTATGTCGAATGGAGCCCCTCGGGAACGGAACTGCTGGTGGTGCTCGCGCCGACTTCCACGGTCGACGACCAGTTCATGTACAAACGCATCCATATCGTGGACGTGGCCAGCGGCCGTATCGTCGAGTCGATCAAGAACCCGGGGAAGCTCGGCGCGACGCATTGGAGTCCGGATGGGAAGCGGATTGCCCTGGTATCGGGCGTGGACATCCATGATCCGAACGAAGGCCGCTTGATGGTGGCCGACATTCCCGGCGGACCGCTTCGCGACCTGATGCCAAACTACCAGGCCCATGTCCTGTCGTTCGGCTGGCAGGATGCCAACACGCTGGTATGGACCGCCGAGGACCACGAGGAAACGTCGCTCGGCCGCACGACCCTGGATGGCAACACCCGCTGGCTCGCCCAGCGCACCGGTCCGATCACACAGGCCTTCTCGCTCTGCAAGCAGCAGCCGCTGGCCGCGGTCGTGGCGCACACGCCGCAGCATCCGGCGGAGGTGTTTCGCGTCGACCTGAACGACGGCAAGGCCAGTCGGCTGACCGACAGCAACCCCTGGCTCGCGGAGATCCCGCTCGCGCGGCAGGAGACGATCCAGTGGACGGCCCGCGATGGAGTGCAGTTGGCCGGTGTACTGATCAAGCCCCTGCACTATGTCGAAGGCCGCCGCTATCCGCTTATCCAAGTCGTCCACGGCGGCCCCGAGTCGTCGGTGCCCAATGGCTGGGTCACCACCTACTCCAATCCGGGCCAGATGGCCGCCGCGCGGGGATTCATGGTTTTCTATCCGAACTACCGCGGCAGCACCGGGCGCGGCGTTGAATTCTCCAAGCTTGGCCAGATGGACGCCGCCGGTCGCGAATTCGACGACCTCGTCGACGGCATCGACCACCTCGCCCGCATCGGCCTTGTCGACCCCGCCAAGGTCGGCATCACCGGCGGATCCTACGGCGGCTACGCCTCCGCCTGGGGCTCGACCTACTACTCCGACCGCTACGCGGCCAGCGTGATGTTCGTCGGCATCAGCGACAACGTCTCCAAGGTCGGCACCACGGACATCCCCGAGGAGATGTTCCTCGTGCACCATCGCAAGCGTCTGTGGGACGACTGGAACTACTTCGCCGACCGCAGCCCCATCCGCTACGTGCAGCGCAACAAGACGCCGACGCTGATCCTGCACGGCAAGATCGATCCCCGCGTGCATCCATCGCAGTCGCTGGAACTTCACCGCCACCTGAAGACCCTCGAACAAGCGCCCGTGCGTCTTGTGCTGTACGAAGGCGAAGGCCACGGCAACCGCCAGGCCGCTTCGCGTTTCGACTACAGCCTGCGCCTGCTGCAGTGGATGGAACACTACCTGCAAGGCGCCGGCGGCAAGCCGCCGGCCTACGAGATCGACTACGGAGCGGCGATTCGCTGATCGCCGTCGCACCCAACAAAAAAACGCGGGCGTCCCCGGCAGGGTCCGCCCGCGTTCTTTTTTCCACTTCACCGCACCACGCGAACCGCGACGGCAACGCCGTCCGCGAGCCTGCGGTGCGTGAACGACCTTAGGCCCGTCGAGGACGCCGCAGCCCCCAGAGGCCCAGCAGGCCGCTGGCCAGCAGCGTCAGGCCGGCAGGCTCCGGAACCGCCGCCACGCCCGCCCGCGGCCCCGCGTCGTAGCCGCCGTCCTGGAACGCGGCGACGAAGTCCGACGACGAGAATTCCGCGTCGCCGTTCCAGTCGCCCTCGGCCCAGCCCGTATTGCCCGCGCTGGAGTCCTCGTACTCGCCGATCTGGAACACGCCCACGAAGTCGGTGCTGTTGAACAGCCCGTCGAGGTTCGCGTCACCGTACCAAGTCTTCTTCAGGTTGCGAACCCAGACGTCACGGTCGGCGTTGTTCACGACACCGTTCTGGTCGAGGTCATACTTCGTGTTGGTCGAACCCGACCGCACCGCCGCCGACAGTTCGTCCATGTCGGCGCTGTCGCACGAACCGTTGCCGTTGAAATCGCAGCTCGGACCGCCCAGGTTCACCTTGTCGGCGCCGGCCTTGTCGTTGCCCAGGATCTCATTCTGGCTCAGGGCATAGTCGTAGATGCGGAACTCGTCGAACTTGCCGTCGAAGTTGGCGTCGCCCGTCCAGTTGGAACGGCCCAGCCAGTTGTTGACGTCGTTGATGTCCGACAGCTTGATCGACGTCGAACCACGGTTCATCAGCTCCCCGTTGCGGTAGACCCGCAGTTCGGGAGTGCCGGTGAAGGGCGTGCCGTCCGAGTCGTACACCACGGTGTAGTGCGCCGTGTACGGCAGCACCTTCTGGTCGGTGAAGTCGATCGTCACCGCGCCGCCACCCGCCGGATCCTCGTTGCGGACTTCCAGGCGATGATTTTCCGTCTCCGTGCCGCGCGACGCCGTCAGGGCGACATAGTCCAGCCCAGCACCGCCACCACCCGGCTCTTCCAGTTCGCCCCCCGCGCCGCCGACATCGGTGGAACCGAAGTCAAAGATACGACCCCAGGCCTGCGTGCCGTCGATCGTCACCCAGCTCTCGATCGTGGCATCGGTCAGCTTGGAGATCAGGCCGTTCGGCAGGTCGCCGTAAGCAGCCGACGCCGAGGGACCGCCATCCAGTTTCAGGGCCGTGCCCGTGAACGACGAACCGTCTCCCACCACCACGCCGTTCTTGCCGCCGACCGAGTCGATCAGGACTCCGCCCGTGGCGTTCGGTGAGGCCGCGTTGCTGAAGCTGTAGCGATGGATCGGACCCTTCTTCAGAGATTCAGGAACCGGAGCCGGCGGCGGAGCAGGATTCGAGAACGAGGCCTTCTCCGCATTGTAGTTCGCCAGGATCTGCGTATCTTTCAGGACTCCGTCGTGGATCCGCAGTCGACCGATGCCCAGGCTGCCTTTCAGCCCGCCGGTCAGGTCGACGCCGTTGCCTTCCCACTGCGATGCGATCGCGATGGCCGTGTCCGGGTGCGTGTTCAGGCCACCCCACTCGGCAAGCGTCGCTTCCTCGTTCCACAGTTCACCGTCCGAATACAGGCGCGTCGACTCGCCGTCGTAGGTGTACACCAGATGGTGCCACTTGTTGGCATCCGGCGCTCCAGCCGTCCAGGCCGGACCATTGTCGATCCAGCCCACATCGTGCTGGTCACCACCCCAGTGCCCCACCGCTCCGAACATGCCGTGATTGCCGTAGTTGAACGACATGTTCGTGCCGTTCCCGCCGCCTCGCTTGCCCCAGGAAACAATCGTCTCCTCGGAAGCGATCGACGGATTGAAGACCCAGGCTTCGATCGTCCGCGTGGGATTCTCACCCACGAGACCATCGGGAGCCGGTTCGCGTCCGACGAACGCATCGTCGATGCCGTCAAAGAGAACCGTCGGAGTGCCCGCGATCGAA
>JBIIEC010000651.1:0-9317 GCA_044238045.1 Pirellulaceae bacterium
ATCAGCAGCGCCCCGCAGCCGCCCCTGTCCTGACGCGGCTTCTGCCGCCCTGCTTCGTGTTCTGGAGAGAAGGCGAAGCGATCCCATCACCACCACCACAACCCCATGACCACTACGCCAAGACGCGGGGCCGATCGGGCTTCCCTGCGAGATCAAGCCGCCGCCTGCCAACGTCCAGAACGCCGCGCCGCGGTGCTCACCGCCGAGCAGATCGGCCGGATGCTGGCGATCGCCGAGCCACGGGATGCCGCCCTGGTGGCGGTGCTGGCCGCCGGTGCCTGCCGGATCGGAGAGGCCCTGCTGCTGTGCTGGAGCGACCTCGACAGCGCCGGCCGGGTGACGATCCCCGGCAGCATCACCAAGACCGGCCGGAGCCGGGCGTTCACCCTGCCGCCGCAGGCCCTGCAGCACGTGAACCGCTGGCAGCCGCTCTGCCCTGCCAGCCAGCGCGGATGGATCTTCCCGGGCGCCCCAGTACGCCAGCCGCTGAGCACCAGAGCCGGCCAGCTGGCGGTGCAGCGGCTCGCCAACCAGCTGGGGCTGCAGGGGGTGAGCTCGCACAGTTTCAGGCGATCGGCCCTCACCGCCGCCCACCAAGCCGGCCTCTCCCTGCGGGCCCTGGCCGAGATCAGCGGTCACCAGAGCCTCGCCGCTCTGGAGCGCTACCTCGATGCCGACGCCGCGCGCGCCCAGGCCGAAGAGGCCCGCTCCTTGCTGTTCCAAGCCAACACCAAGGCCCCGGCCATCCCAGTGCATTGAGGGCAGGAAGGCGGCAAGATCACCGCAGTCGTCACGCCAAGCCATGCCCAACGAAAAAGACCTCGCGGCATCATCGGCGGCACGCACGCGCGCCTACCGGGCAAGGCTGAAGGCAGCCGGCGCCACCCGGGCCGAAACACCGCCCTGCCTGCTGTGCGGGCGGCCCGTCCTGCTGGCACAGATCGATCCAGCCAGCGCCCGCGGCCGGTCCCGCACCGGTAAGGCCCTCTGCGCCGCCTGCTGGAGAAAGTCGGACGAGGGCAAAGCCGCTGAGCGCGAGCGCAATCGAGCACGCAATCGAAACGAACCACGTACCCCCAGCAAGCAATGAAGCAACACCTCCGCCGCCTATGGCACCTCGTCAGGCCGTTGCGCATGCCCCTGGCCTTCGCGGTGATCCTGGCCCTGTGGCCCCTGTTCCAGCTGCTCTGGTTCCTGGGCCTTCTGTACCTATTCCTGCGCTACTGCATCTGGGCTCAGCTCACGAGGAAGCGACCTTGTTCAGCAGCGAAAACCCTTTCGCCTGAGATCGCTTTAATGATTGAGGAGCAAACTCAAAAAGATCTCAAGAAATATGGTCTGCCAGATACTGATGCAAGCCGTCGAGATCTTGATCGATGGTACGCCTATCGATCATCAAGCAAAAAGACCAGAGTAAGGGCCAGGGAAGAAGCTATCGCTGCCTTGAAAAAGTCTGGCTTTGATCAACGTCCTGCAATCACACGCTTTGAGGCAGAAGAAGAAGCTGAGGCAATGGTGCATGATTGGATTTATGGCTGGCGCAGCGATGAATGGGAGCGTGCTGACTTTGAGGCCTGGCGCGCCGCAAACCCCAGCCAGTCGCAGCTTCACTGAAGCAACCATGAGTTCCACCGCCGGATCGATGGCAGCCGTGATCGGCGGCATCAGAACAGCCCAGCCAGGCATCAGCGCCGCCGCGATCGAGGCCCTGCTGCACATCGCCGACGGGGCCGACCACGCGGCCGAGCTGCAGCACCGGATGGACCTGGGGCGCAGCACCATCAACCGATCCGTGAACCTGCTCACCGGGCGCGGAAGCCTCGGACGGAGGGCCCGCGCCAGCCGGCTCCGGCTGGTCGATCGCCGGAAACATCCGCACCGGCGGGGCGCCCAGCTGGTGCTCAGCGTGGAAGGCCAGCGCCTGCTCGCCCTGGTGGATCACGGGTAGATCGACAGCTTCCTGAAGCCCCTGGCCGGCGGCGATGCTCACCCGCAGGGTGGGTTAGGGATCACGGCGTCGAATGCCACGAGCGCCAGCGGGCGGGGCCGCCGCGGCCGGCAACGCATTGGTGAGGAGGAGCTGGGCGACGGCCTTCCCTGGCCGGGCTACCGGGCCCAGCAGCGCCTGCTCGATGAGCTCCCACCTGAGGAGCTGGAGGCCGCCCGCCAGGGGGCCCAGGCCCTGGTCGAACACGGCTACGGGGCTCTGCCGGCCGGGTGGCTTGATGCTGGTGACGCTGCCCAGCCCCAGCGGCAGAGGCGCGGGCGGGATCGCCTGGCCGACCTTTTCGACGCCGCCTGAGCGCGGCATCGTGGGGCCATGGCACGCAAGCCCCTCACCGAACGACAGGAGCGCCTAAAGGCCGCCTACGAGGCGCTGGAGATCCAGAAGGCGCAGCTGCGCACCATCCGTGGCCAGGCCGCCGCACAGAAGCGTCGGGTCGAGGATGCGCAGCGGGTGATCGACGCCCTGGGGGAGTGCGACGGCTGCGGCGCCCACACCTACCCCACCGGGGCCGAGCTGCAGCTGTGCGACGCCTGCGGCCTGATTCGCCGGGAGGAGCAGCGGGTCGCCCTGCTCGCTGCCCACGGATACGACGCCCGAGGGCGGCGGAAGGTCGGGCCGGCTCTCAGCGCCTGATCTCAGCCCGCTCTGCGTGAATCTGGCGCCGCTTCTTCCAGGGCACGGGCGAAGGTGAGCCACTGCCGGTAGCGGCTGTTGCGGCCGCCGGTCGTGGCCACCGCCGGCAGCGGGCACCAGTACCCCCGCGAGGCAGGGAGGCGCCGGCACCGGCCCCGGGCGATCAGGCCGGCCCGCTGCAGGTTCGCCAGGCCCTTCTCGATCACCGCCACCGGGCAGCCAGCCGCCGCGGCCAGCTCATCGGCGCTGCCCCAGTAGCGGCAGGACTGCCACACCACGTGGTCGATCAGCAGCAGCAGCACGCCCAGGTCGTCGAGGCCGATCTCTCCGGCCTGCAGCGCACGGCGCACCGGGCCGTCGGGGTCGCCGATGGACACCATGGCGAAGGCCCCGGGCATCGACGCAGAGAGCGGTTCAGCCATGGGCGCCCCCCTGCAGCTGCAGAGCAACCGCTGCGCCGGGCCGGCGGGGATCTGATCCACCTATGAAAACGGGCACAACGGCGCACGCCTCCCCACCCTCTGCGGTGCAGATGCGGGACGGTCGAGGTGCAGAGCAGCAGGTCTTCATCGATGGGCGCGGATCCAGGAGGAAACGGGACCTTCCCCCTCGTGAAAGCAAAGGTCCCAGCAAGGTCCCAGCAAGGTCCCACCGCTGAAACTCATTGCACTGCAACGGTTTCGCGTGATGGGTGAGCCGGTTGGGACCTTGGGACCATCGCGGAACATTCCCCTCCTTTTTCATGGCCTCACGCGCCCTGTTGCCCACCCTCACCCTGTTTCCTTCTTTTCCCCTGAAATAAGGTCCCAAGGTCCCAGACAAAGAGGAGAAGCACTGCAGCGCAGTGGCTCTAGGGGGTGGGACCTTTGCTGGGACCTTTGCGGGACCTTCGGGGAATGGTCCCAGCCCCAAGGGAAGCCCCCAGGTCGATGGCGCCGGGCGACGTTGCCCGCTCAGGTCAGCCTCCATTGCGAAGCCATCCATTGGTCCTGTCGGTTTTCGTTCCGTTGGGCAGGAAGTAGCGGCTCTTCCTGTGGGTTCTCGTCCACCCCAGGGAACGCATCACACTGCCGGCTCGGTGATAGAGCTTTGACTCGGCCTGTTCACCCCATCCGATGCAACCGGCTTCAGGGAGGATCCGGGCCAGGGGGGCTTCGAGAACATCTGGGTTGTCTTCCGCCCAGGTCTCGATCTGATCGCGCAGGGG
The DNA here is from genome assembly GCA_044238045.1 of Pirellulaceae bacterium. GTDB lineage: Bacteria > Planctomycetota > Planctomycetia > Pirellulales > Pirellulaceae > CAZUJM01. Next base: position 3,849 of record JBIIEC010000651.1, read on the forward strand.
GTCGTCTGCTGCGAAGCCGAGCGCCGCGTTGTTCAGCTGGTTGATCTCCTCGCCTTCGTAGTGCCATCGCTCGCCTGCTCGATAGGCGGCCAGGGCAGCGCCCCAGATCGCATCGCGGTGGTCCTGCAGCCAGCCGATCTCCACCCGCTTGATGCTGATGATCGGGAATCGCCTGTTGCCCGTCGGGTCTTTGATGAAGTCGCGCCGGTTGGTGGTGCCGACGATCACGCAGGAGCGCTTCAGCTGCTCGACGCCGCGGCCGTAGGGGCGGCGAACATCGTCTTGGCTGCAGGAGAGAAACCGCTTCAGAGTCTCGCTGTTCTGCTTGCCCATCACGTGATCGATCTCTCCCCATTCATGGATCCAGGCCGAGTGGAGCTGGAGCCGGTCTTCCTTGAGGTCCTTGAGGTCGCCCAAGGAATCCGAAAACCAGGCACCTCCCAGGTCCTTCCAGAGGCTGCTCTTGCCGATGCCCTGCTGATCTGAATGGAGGACCAGAGCGGTGTGAACTTCGCAGCCGGGCTTCATCACCCTGGCCACGGCTGCGATGAGCTGGCGCTGCAGGTGGACGATCCCCATGCCTGAAGCGTCCTCGCTGCCGAAGATGCGAGCGTCCAGAGCCGCCCAGTCCTCGGCGGAGAGCCGGACAGAGCGGCGCTCAATATCTTCGAGGTAGTCCCTGACGGGGTGGCAGGAGCATCGCCGCGATGCGAGCAGCGCCGCGTCGGCGGCCCTGTCCTTCTGCACGTCCAAGCCGTAGTGCTCGGCCAGCTGGAGATACAGCGTCCCGAGGAAATCACCACCAACAGATCGCCCGTCGTTCTCGATCCGGTTGGTGAGCTCGTTGTATCGGAGCGGAACAACGGTGGTGAGTACAGACGCGAGCATGTCCTTGGGGACCTTCCGTAGCTTCCCCTCCTCCCTGGGGCCGAGAAGGTCGGCGAGCGGATCCTCGCCCCCCAGGCCGGCAGGGTCTGAATCCGGTGAAGCCGGTTGCATCTCCTGCTGCTGGGCGAGCTTCTCCAGCTCCGCAGCGATCGCCCCCTCCAGTGCGGCGACACGCTCGGCGGCGGTTCCGTGTGCGTCGTCGATTGAGCCCTTCACTGGCAGCCCTGGCCATACCTGCGCAGCAGGCAGCACCAGCAGGGGCAGGCCCGCATGTGCTGCAGCCGCAGTGCATCGCTGCGCCTTCTCCTCTCCGGTGCGGTCGTTGTCCGCCAAGTAGACGACGCCCTTAATGCCGGCCTCTGCCAGCAACCGGTACCGGCGCTCGATCGCGGGGCAGGTGTGATCGTGACCGGGCTGGCTGACGGCCACCAGCCCACCAGCCTGCAGCCATCGAGCGCACTTCTCACCTTCGGCCTCGGCAACCCAGAGCCCGGGGCCATGGGCGATAGCGTCGGCCTCGTGCCATAGCGGCCACGGGTCCGGGCCAGCCTTCTCGATCGTGCTGCCGTTGACGTCGATGTGGTGGGGGATGTAGCGCTTGCCGCGCTCACCAACGACCCTCACCCACTGTTTCGGGTCGCTGCTGTAGTCGAGTCGAGTGCCGTTGGCGAGGTGAGGGGGCGGCTCCTTGGGGAGATCTGGCAGCCGGGCCAGCTCGATCGGCCCTGCCACTGGTGCGGGCTTTGGGCCGCCCTGGATGGCCTGCGAACGTGCGGCAGGGAAGTGCAGCACCTGAGCCGCCCGGCTCCTGTCTTTCGGCTTGTCGATGGTGAAGTGTGCGGCCCTGTCGTCGCGGGTGTTGCCGGTAAAGGCCCAGCCGTTCACAACTTCGCCACGTTTCAGGTCCCTGCGGTGATGGCAGACCACCCGCTGCGCGTCGTCACTGATCCGGCAGTCGCCGTCCTTCGTGCGTCCACAGACGGGACATGGATGATTCCGGCCGCTCGGGATCCAGTTCGTCGAGGGTGCTGCCGTCATGCCCGGCCCTCCCAGATCGCGAGGTCACGGGCGAGGGTGAGCCGGTCCGCCAGCAATGAAGCACGGCGAGGGCAGGCGGGGTTGCGATCAATCAGCCGGCCGGCCGCGACCTCCAGTGCTGCGGTTCCCAGGGCGCGGTGTTGTCGGATGGTGCCGATCCGCTGGGCCAGGTGCCGGCGGTCTTGAAGGCTGATGGTGCAGAATGGAGCCAGGAAATGCGGGGCTCTGCCGTCATCGGCGGAGCCTTTTTTATGTTCCATCTCTATCTATTGGCGGGGGATGATAAGAACTCAGAGGCGAAACAAAAGTGGTTTTGGTAGACATCGAATCCGGTCGTTGGTGGTGGTGGTGCGATGAGGGCGTTCTGATTGCCCGAGGGCGAAGGGCTCAGGCAGAGGAGTCCGTCAGGATCTCGTTCAAGAAGCGGTCGAGTGCATGGCGCACTACGCCAGAGGGGGTCGAGCAGCCTGGTGTGCGCCTGGCCGCCTCCTCCAGGCGGGCCCGCTGTTCGTCAGTGAGCCGAACATCCAGGCGGTTGGGCAGTTGTCGCTGTCGAAGAATGGTGCTCATCAGGATTGATTGAATTTCATCGCGAACGTACACGGCATGACAGAGAGCGGCAAGGTCCGATCGCTGTAAATCTGTAATGGCGAGATGGTCGGCTCATTCTTTGAATGACCGCAGCTTGAGATGCCTACTAGTACCCTGGTTGTGCACAAGAAAAATAAAATGCGATGCCAACTCAGCGGTGTCAATGAATCCAAGCGGCGGATGCCTGCTGGAGTAGTCGCATGAGTACCACGAGGCACCTAGGGCTTTCAGAGGGGGCGGCCGGCGGCTGTGCCGATCGCCCAAGTGGATCAGATTGGCCCGCTCTGCCGTCTCGCCTCAGGCCGCGGCCGCCGAGACCATTCGCTCCGGCAGCCAGCTCCAGTCCCGCGCCTCCATCGCTGCGGCCAGCTGCACCAGGGGGACGCCACCGCGGCTGTAGCGGGCCGTCATGCTCCTGCTGCTGTGGCCGAGAAGCTGCTCGATCAGCCGTTGCTCCACGCCGGCATCCACCAGGCTCTGAGCCGTGAAGTGGCGGCAGCTGTGGAACACCGCTGTCGGATCGCTGATGCCGGCCTGGCGGCGGATCAACTTGCCGAGGCGGATGGAGGCGTAATGGCTGCGCCGCGGGTCGGCATCTGGTGGTGGTGGTTCGGGGAACAGCAGACCGCTGCTCTGCTGGTGAACCCAGTCCATGAAACCTTCCTCCTGCAGCGCCGTGGGGATTGGCACCTGCCGGGCGCTGGTGTCGTTCTTCAGGCGGCGATCTTCGCTGGGCTGGATGTCCACCACCCAGACGCCATCAACCTGGCGCACGTCCTCCCGCCGCAGGCCAGCGAGCTCCTCCAGCCGACCCCCCAGGGCCAGCCCCAGCGGCAAGGCCCAGCGGTCCAGGGGCCGGCCGCTGCGCTGCTCTCGGCTGATCAGCCACAGCAGACTCGCCTCCTCGGCGGTGAAGGGTCGCCGCTGCCGGCGGGTGCCCCCCGATTCGCGTAGCCCCTTGGTGCCTATCCGCTCCAGCACCTGCTGCTCGATCGGCATGCCATCGGTCGCAGCCGCCTGCAGCACAGCTCTCACGAGGCCGAGCTTGCGCTTCACCGTGGTGGTGGTGTTCTTCTTGATCAGGTCAGCGCGCCAGGCGCTTACCGCCTCGGCCGTGATCAGATCCAGCCGTTCATGGTTCAAGAAGGCCGCCAACTCCCCGATCCGCCGTTCGGCATCGAGCCAAGTCTTCGGCGCTGGATCGCGGAGGCTGCGCCAGCGGTCGAGGGCATCGCTCAGCCGCATAACTCCTGTGTTGGCCTTGGGTGGCTCGGGGAAGGTGAGCGGCGCGACGATGCGGCCGGCCTCGATCTGCTGCGCCTGGCGGCCCAGCGCAGCCGCTGCTGTGGCCATTCGCAGGGCCACCTGTTGCCGCTGCACCGCTCCAACGACCAGCCCAAGGTGGTCGAGCTGCCGCTGCGCCTGCTTCAGCCAGGCGTTCAGCTGAGGCGCCGCAGCTTGTACGCACTGCGACAGGTAAGAGGTCAATCCGGCGGGGGGAAAACGCCCTGCATCCCAGACAAGGGAGCCATCGGGCATCGGAGCCATGCCGGGGTGTTCAAGAGTATGGAGAGCCTGAGCCATTGTCTGCACCGCCTCCTGCAGATCAGAGTGACCCGCAGCATCGGCGGCGCTCCAGTCCGGGTCGAGAGGCATCGGCAACACCAGGCCCAGCTGTCCCAGGGCCTGGAGGATCGCCTCGGCCTCCTCGGCTGCCACCGTGTCCGTCCCCTGCGGCCCAGCGTGCCGTGCCCAGGCGCCGGCCACCCCCAACTGCTCGATAGGGCTCAGCTCCCGGAGCTCCCCCCGGGCCATGGCGATGCGCTGCTCAGCCTGCTGATGCGCTCGGCTGTAGCTGGCGAGAAACTGCTGCCGCTCAGCCACGCTGCCGTGGGGGAAGCCGGCCAGGGCTGTGGTGATTGTGCTGCCGATTGAGGAGCGCAGCTCCGGCGGGATTCGGCGCTTGTAAGTGGGTCGCCGGTTCGCCCCGCGCAGCACCACATACGGCAGTTTGGTGGTCGGTGGAGAACTGCGCTGCACCCGCTACTGCACCCAAGCTATGCACCCAAACTACCGGGGAGAGACTTTGATACTGCTAAGATTCAAGAGTCAGCTTGGGGCAGGCTTGGGTGCATATGGAGAATAGGGGACTCGAACCCCTGACCTCTGCGGTGCGATCGCAGCGCTCTACCAGCTGAGCTAATTCCCCCTGGTTCCGCCATTATCGCCGTCGAACCCTCCTGCTGATCGATCCGTGTCCGATTCTGCGGCCGAATCCCGCGCTCCGATCACGCCGGAGCGGCTTGCCGGCTTCGATGAGCAGGCGATCTCCGAGCTGGCCAGCCGCCTGGAGGACGACGATTACCCCTCTCCATTCGACGGGCTCGACGACTGGCACCTGCTGCGGGCCCTGGCGATCCATCGTCCTGAGCTGGCCCGGCCCTACGTGCACCTGGTCGACCAGGAACCCTTTGACGAGGACTGAGCCTGCACCATGGCTCAGGCTGCCATCGGACCGTCGCTCTCGCTTTCCGGTTGGTTGAGCAGATCGAGGAACGTGCGTAACTGCAGACGGGGGATGTAGGGCCAGCCGCCACTGCGTTCCATCTCCGCCAGCAGCTCGAACAGGCGGTTGCGGTCTTCGGGTAGGCAGGCGCGGAAGGGCCCGTCCTGGATGGTGCGGTGCAGAGCCTCGATTCGCCGCAGCAGGGCCAGCAGCGCCTCCGGCTGGCCGCTCAGCTCACCGGCCAGCTGTTCCACGCCGACAAGAGCAGCGTCGATCCGCTCTGCAACAGCAGCGGATGAATCGGTGGTGGCAGGGCCGCTGCCTGATGAGTCGTCCGCAGGGGAGGATCTTGCACCGAGCTGGGTCATCCCTCCTCTACAGGTTGTTGAGAGCCCGTGCAAGCTATCAGGATTCGGCAATCAGGCCCGGTAGGATCTCCGCCAGCC
>JBIIEC010000245.1:0-9309 GCA_044238045.1 Pirellulaceae bacterium
CTGCGGCACCGCGCGCGGATCGTCGCACTCATAGAAGCGACCGTTGCCCAGCTGAGCCATCTCGCGCAGCCGAGGCTTGTCGGCTTTGTCGCCCAAGGCAATCGTGGAAACGGTGATCGGGTGGTTCGCCATCTCGGCCAGGAGGGACGCGTCATCGGCGGGGGCGGAGATGCCGTCGCTGAGGACGAGCACGTGTTTGATGCGCGCCGATGCGCCGCGCAGCGCGTCGTACGCCGCCTGCAGGGCCGGATACAGGTTCGTTCCCCCGGCTGCATCGAGCATGCCGACCGATTCCAGCAGCGCCGTCTTGTCCGCCGCCCCCTGCAGCGGCGTGATCCAATGCGGTTCGTTGTCGAACGCCACCATGCCGAGCTGATCGCGAGGGGAGAGCAGTTCGATGGCCGCCCGCGCGGCGTCCTTCGCGAGGTCCAGCTTCTCGCCTCCCATGGAACCCGATCGGTCGACCACCAGCACCATGGCCAGCGTCGGCTGCTCCTGGTCCTTCTCGGCGCTGCATCGCACCGGCAACACGGCTTCCAGCGGCGTGCGTGCGTAACCGCCAAGGCCAAACGACTGCTCGCCGCCCAGCATCGCCAGGCCGCCGCCGAAGTCCTCGACGTAGCTCCGCAACTGCTGGACCTGCGTTGTCGAAAGCAGGTTGGCCGGCACGTTGGAAAGCACGACGGCGTCGTAGTCCAGCCAGCGCGCCAATTGGTCCGGCAGCGCCGTCGCGTCACGGACCTCGGCCAAGATCTCCTGCTGCTCCAGCGCGGCCTGCAGTCCGGCGACATTCGCGGCGTCGCTGTCCACCAGCAGGATGCGTGGCTGGCCGGCCACGCCGACAATCACGGAAGCCTGGTTGTCATCGAGGCGCGTATCCGCCGCGGCGAGGACGCGCGCAGTCCAGCGGACAGGCCCCGCCTCCTCCACCTGCTGGCGGAGCGTGAAACGATTCTCCCCGGCCTGCAGCGCGACGCGACGATTCTCCCCCAGGTCGATCGGCAGCTCTTCGCGAAACAGCTGCAGTTCCGCCGCACCCGCCTGCAGCGCATCGACGACCACTTCGAGCTCGAAAGGTTCCCCCACGCGTGCTTCCACCGGACCGCGCAACGCCACCAGTTGCACTTCCGGCTGACGGGAGGCGACCAGCGGAATCGTCGAGACGGGGACGCGTTGGTCGGCCGCATGCCGCAGCACCTGGCCTTGCGTTTCCAATCCGTCGCTGAAGAGAAGTACATGCGGCTGGTAGCCTGCTGGAATCGCGGCCTCGGCTGCCGCCAGCGCGGCCTGCAGGTCGGTCGCCAGCCGTGCGTCCGCGTCGCGGGCGACCTCCGCAGCCTGCAGAGGATCGCCTTCCCGAGTCACCTCGCGCGGACGACCGGGCTCCTTGGCGAACGGCAGGACCACCAGACGATGCGCTCCGCCCCGGCTGCGAAACTCGTCCACGAACTGAGCAACCCGCGATCGGTCGGCGTCCTCAAGACTCGCACTCTCATCCAGGCAGAGCACGACGAAGCGGTCATGGGAGGGCAAGCGAGCGTGGAGGCCCGCCAGCGCGGCGACGACCAGCAGCGCGCTGGCCGCCCGCGTGAGAAGCGACGCCAGCCGCTGGCTCGGAGGACGATCGACCAGCGAGCGGCGCGCGACCAGCACGATCCACGCGAGCGCGACGGCTCCCGCGATCCACCACTCCGGCGCTGTCCACTCCAATCCCATCATGACCGTCGTCATCTCCCTTTCCCAAACGCTTCGCAACGGCCCACGCGATACGCGCCGCGTGGATCGCTGTCAGCTTCCCAGGTAACGCCGCTGGTACAGGAACCATTCCATTCCGGAGACCGCCAAGACCGCGAGGGCCAGCCACTTCCAGGGCGGAAATCCGCCCAAGGCGCCGGCCAGCGCGGGGGCCTGCGGCGCGGTGGGCGATCGCAGGTCGCTCTCGCTCGCCGACACCAGGTTCACCGCGAACGCCTGATAGCCTTCTCGCTGCGCATCCCGGCGATCTGCCTCGGCCGGCGTCTGGCCCGACCGCTCCCATCGCCAGACACCCGTCTCCTCCAACGGGCCTCCCAGCCAATCGTTCCCTGACCGCGCGAGCGGCCTGCGGATTCCGGAGGGCGATACAAGCGTCTCTCCCGCCCTGTCGAGCGGTACCGGCTCCCCGGGAACTGGGTCCGAGGCAGCCGGCACGCGCACCATCTGTCCTGCGGGAGTCGCGGCCTGGAACGCCTGGTCCTCGCCCTGCAGTTCGCGCAACGCCTCGGCCACCAGCAACGGGAACGCGGTGCGCCACGCCAGATCGCCCTGTTCCAGATCCAGGTTCAACACCAGCGCGGTACCCTGGTCGTGATGCAGCAACGAGTAGATCGGCGTACCGCCCAGGGTACTCAGCAACGTCGTGGCCGGCAGCGTGAATTCGAGTTCACGCACGCCTGCCAACTGGCTGTCGCGAAGATCCACATGGCGCAGCCAGGGCGAGTCGTCATCGCCAGCAGCGACCTCGGCGTTCTCCACGATCGCTCCGGATCGCCACGCGGCATTCGACTCGCGCACATCCACGCACAAGCTCCTGCCCGGCGGCAACAATTCGGGAACCATGCGATGCAGCACCAGCACGGAGTTTTCCGGCCGCGATGCCGGTGGCTGGCGATGCACCTGCAAGTCCACCCAGGGAATCGCTCGCAGGACGTTTTCCAGGTAGACACTGCCGGGCGTCACGAGATCAACGCGAACCGCAGCTCGTGGCTCCACCATCGCGCGGGCCTCGTTGTCCACCGCCAGCGCGTCGTGCAGCGGTTGGCCTTCCCGCACCAGACGGCAGGTGACGACACCTCCTTCACTGGCACGATGCTCCCACGACTGCCTCCAGCTCGCTCCCGGTTCCAGCGAAACGGGAACTACATCCAGCAGTTCGCCGTCACGCAGCAGCTCGATCGTGGCATCGAGTCGTTCGCTGGCGAACTGCGACACTTCCACCCAGGCTTCCAGCGCGAGCGGATCGGCGAAACTGCGTCGAACTTGAAATTGCGTGATGGCCGTATTGCCCAGGGGCTGGCCTACCGTCGTCCAGTCGCACGCATCGCGTAGTCCGGCGGACGTCGAGGCATGGCCGGATCCATCGCTGAAGACGCGCACTCGTCCCGCTGGCCGCGCGGCAGCCATCTCGAGGGCCAGCCGCAGCGTCTCGTCCATGCGTCCCGGCGCGTCGGTCGGGCGGAGCTGCGTGACCGTTCGATCGACATCGCGCCGCGATTCGGTCCAGGGCAGCACGACGGGGGAGCCGCCGGTCGTCGCCAGGATGGACACCGGCGAGGCTCCGGCGACGCTCGCGAAGAACTCCCGCAGTTCCCGCTGCAGCAACTGCCAACGCGTGATCGTTCCCGACGAAGCCTGCAGGCTGGCCGAATTGTCGACCACGACCACCCAGTCCGTGGCCGATTCGCTCGAGCCGCCCGGCGCCCGCGACGAAAGCGTGCTCGTGTCGCGCGGCGCGCGCAGGACTGGTTCGGCGATTGCGGCCACCAGCAGCAGGAGCAGCAGGAGGTTGAGCAGCAGCATGCCGCGGTCCCGCCAGCGGTGCAGCCAGCGCGAGGCTGGGCCTTCGGGAAGCACCTGGTCCCAGAAGCGAAGCGTCGAGACGATGCGTTGGCGCGGACGGGTTTTGAGCAGGAAGAGTGCGACCAGCGGAATCGCCGCCAGCAGCCACCAGAAACCCGCAGGCATCCTCCAGTCCATCGCTCAGCCTCCCGTGAGCCAGTCCGACTGGCGCATCATGTGCAGCACCAGCTCGTCGAACGGCTGTTCCGTGGTCGAACTGATGAACCCCATGCCGTGACGTCGCGCGTAGCCTCTCAGGCCCTGCACGAACTTGCGCATCGAGTCGCAGTACAGCCGCTGCGTCCGCTCGCGCACGACCAGCGGACGCAGCTGGCCCGTCTCCACGTCCAGCAGTTCCATGTCCCCCAGCCAATCCGGCCGCAACTCGCGAGGCTCCAGCACCTGCAGCAGGTAGACATCGAAACGGCGATACCGAAGCAGGTCCAACGCTCGCTCGTATCCTGCTGGATCCAGGAAGTCGCTCACCACGATCGCCACGCCGGTCGGTTCCGTCCGCTGGATGATCGAGCGGGCCGCCTGTTCGAGCGACGTATCCGCGCCCGACACCTCCAGCGACTCCAGAAACCGCAGCAGACCCAGGATCTGGTTCTTGCCGCGGATCACCGGATGGCGGGCGACCACGGAATCCGCGAAGGCGGTGACGGCCAGCCGATCGAGTCCCGCGAGCCCGATGTACGCCAGGGCAGCGACGACCTGGCGTGCGCAGGAGAACTTCGACGGCTGCCCCAGCCCCATGCTGCGACTGGCGTCCAGCAGCAGGTCGACTCGCAGGTCGCGTTCCTCATGGAAACGCTTGAGCAGCATCTGGCCCTGCCGCGCGTAGACGTTCCAGTCGAGGTATCGCAGGTCATCGCCGGGCGTATACGGCTGGTGGTCGGCAAATTCGAGGCCGTGCCCTCGCAAGGGCGTCGGCCGCAGCGCCGGCAACGGCCCGGGATGCACGCGGCGGGCGCGCAGCGAGAGAAACTCAAGCCTCCGCAGGAAACGGCTGTCGAGCAGCGAGATGGGTTCAGGTCTCATGGCGTGCGTCTCTCGCGTTGAACCGGTCCCCACGCCTGGCAGCACCGGACGGGAGAACTGCCCCATCTCCCGGCGGGATCACGCCAGGATGTCCGTCAGGATCGCGTCGGGCTGGACCTGGTCGGCCTGGCCTTCGAAGTTCAGGATAATGCGGTGCCGCAGGACGGGCAGCGCGGCCTCACGCAGGTCTTCGCGAGAAACATGGTAACGCCCATCGAGGATCGCCAGGATCTTGGCCGCGAGGATCAAAGCCTGCGCGCCGCGGGGACTGGAACCGTAACGCACATAGCGGCGCACTTGCTCCGTGGCCTTCGCCTGGTCGGGATGCGTGGCCAGCACCAGTTCGATGCCGTAGCGGCGGATATCGGCGGCGATTGGAATCTGCCTCGCCAGCCGAGACATGGCCTGCAGGCGTTCCGTATCGAGGCAGGCCGACACCTGCGGCGTCTGGCTCTCGGTCGTGCGATCGAGGATCGTTTCCAGTTCGGCCGTCGTGGGAAACGGCACCAGCAGTTTGCAGAAGAACCGATCCAGCTGCGCCTCGGGCAGCGGATAGGTGCCCTCCATCTCCAGTGGATTTTGCGTCGCCATCACGAAGAACGGTTCCGGCAACCGGTGCGTCGTGCCCGCCACCGTCACCGACCGCTCCTGCATGGCCTCCAGCAGCGCCGATTGCGTCTTGGGAGTGGCCCGGTTGATTTCGTCGGCCAGCAACACGTTCGCGAAGACGGGGCCGGCCTGGAACTCCATCCGCCTCTGCCCCGCCTCCGACTCCAGCATGATGTTGGTGCCGGTCAGGTCGGCGGGCATCAGGTCGGGCGTGAACTGGATGCGGGAGAAACGGCCGTGGAGCGATTCGGCCAGGGAGCGGACGAGCAGTGTCTTGCCCAGCCCCGGCACGCCTTCCAGCAACACATGTCCGCCAGCCACCAGCGCCACCAGCGTGCCCCGCACGATGGCCTCCTGCCCCACGACGACTCGGCCTATCTCCTCGCGCAATCGAGCGAAGTCGGCGCGGAACTGCTGCACCTGCTCGGCTAACTGACTGACATCGGTCACAGGCGGTTCACCTCGCGTAAATTAAAGCCCAAGGGGCCTGGTCTCGTTCTCGCCCTCCCGCCCGGCGATACTGCCGTGGCAGGCCTGGCGAAAATGAAACCAGACCCCTCGCCCTTGTCGCTGCGGGCCATCGAGAACCTACGACTTCTTGCTCGCTGTCTTCTTCGCGCCCGCCTTTTTCGTCGCAGCCTTTTTCGTCACGGCTTTCCCGGCATCCGCCTTCTCGGGGGCTGCCTTTTTGGTCGCGGCCTTCTTGGCCGTTTCCTTCTTGGCCGTCTTCTTGGCGGAGCTCGCCTTGGGCGCCGCTTTCTTGCGAGCGGCCTTCTTCTTCTTGCTGGCGGGCGCGGAGGCAGCCCGTTCGGCCAGCCACTGCAGGGCCAGTTCCATGGTCACGTTCGCCGGGTCCACGCCCTTCGGCACGGACGCGTTCGTGACTCCATCCGCGCAGTAAGGTCCATAGCGTCCGGGAAGCAGGCGAACGGGTTCGCCGGTGATGGGCGAGGCGTCGAAGACGCGCAGCGGTTCGATTGGCGTGCGTCCACGGCCGCGCGTCTTGGGCTGCGCCAGCAGCGTGACGGCTTCACCGAGCGTCACTTCCAGCGGCGAGACGCCGGCGGGCAGCGACCGCGTCTCGCTGCCGCACTTCACATACGGCCCGAACTTCCCGTTGTACGCGACGATCGGCTCCTCGTTCTCCGGATGCACGCCCAGCGTGCGGGGCAACGACAGCAGCCGCAGGGCCACCTCCAGGGTGATCTGGTCCGGTGCCATGCCCTTCAGCAGCGACGCGTTCTTTGGCTTCTCGTCATCCTCGGCGGTTCCCAACTGCACATACGGTCCGAAACGGCCCTGCTTCAGGTAGACCGGCCGGCCCGTCTCGGGACACATGCCCAACGGCTCTTCAGCACCCGCGGACTGGCTGAGCAGTTCCTCGGCGCGCTGCATCGTGAGTTCGTCCGGCGCCATCTGGTCGGGCAGGCTGGCCTTGCGATCGCCATGCTCGAGGAACGGTCCAAACTTGCCCACTCGCAGCACAATCGGAACGTCGGATCCCTCCGGAGTGCCGATTACAAAACGACTCATGACCCGCGGATCGATCTCCTTCTCATTGGCCTCCAGACGCCGCTTCAAGCCAGGCTGGTCATCGCCAAAGTAGAAGTTTTGCAGGTAGTCGACATGCCCGGCTTCCTGGCGGCTGATCGAGTCGAGGAAATCCTCCATCTGGGCCGTGAACTCGTAGTCCACCAACTCCTTCAGGTGTTCCTCCATCAATCGCACCACCGAGAACGCCGTCCAGCTGGGCACCAGCGCGTTGCCCTTCTTGAAGACGTAGTCGCGTGCCTGGATCGTCTCGATGATCGCCGCGTAGGTACTGGGGCGGCCGATGCCCTTTTCTTCCAGCGCCTTGGTCAACGTAGCTTCCGTGTAGCGAGCGGGAGGCTGCGTGGTGTGGCCCTTGGCTTCGGTGCCGGAACAGCGCAGTTTCTCGTTCTCCTGGACGGCAGGCAGCAGCGTCTCCTTGTCGGCCAGCTCCGCCTCGGGATCGTCCGAACCTTCCACGTAGGCCCGCAAGAATCCCTCGAACTGGATCGTGGTTCCACTGACCTGGAACGTCGCGCCGCCGCCCTCGATCGTGATCGTGATCCGCTCCTTGCGAGCGTCGGCCATCTGGCTGGCCACGGTCCGCTTCCAGATCATGTCATAGAGACGGTACTCCTCGTCGGAGAGCCGGCTGCGGAGCGAGGTCGGCGTGGGGAAGTCGGTGCCCGCCGGTCGGATGGCTTCGTGAGCTTCCTGCGCGTTCTTGACCTTCGACGAATAGACTCGGGCCGAGTCGTAGAGATACTGCGGACCGTATTCGGTGCGCACCAGCCGCCGCGCCGCGTCGACCGCCACATCGGCGAGCGTCGTGGAGTCGGTACGCATGTAGGTGATGTACCCGTTCTCGTACAGGCTTTGAGCCGCCTGCATCGTGCGGCGAGCTGTATAGCCAAACTTGCGGTTGGCTTCCTGCTGCAACGTGCTCGTCGTGAACGGCGCCTTGGGCTTCTCCGTGAACGGCTTCACCTCCAACTGCGTCGCCCGGAAGTCGGCCGTGGCCAGCCGCTCGGCCAGCTCGAGAGCCGCTTTCTCATCCATCAGCAGCATGTTGCCTTCGCGTAGCTGCCCGGTCTTGGAATCGAAGTCCTTCGCTCGCGGAATCCGACGACCGTCGACCGACACGAGGCCCGCTTCCAGCTTCTGGCCGTCGTCCTTCACGAACGTGCCCAGCAGATCCCAGTAGGTGGCCGAAACGTGTTCGCGGCGTTCCCGTTCCCGCTGCACGATCAGTCGCACGGCAACGCTCTGCACGCGGCCCGCCGACAGTCCCGGCCCCACCTTGCGCCACAACAACTGCGAGACGTCGTAGCCATACAGGCGATCCAGGATCCGTCGCGTCTCCTGGGCGCGGACCAGCCCCTCGTCGATCGCACGCGGGTGCTCCAATGCTTCCTCGATCGCCGTCTTCGTGATTTCGTGGAACACCAGGCGGCGCACCGGCACCTTCGGCTGCAACACCTCACTCAGGTGCCAACTGATCGCCTCTCCCTCGCGGTCTTCGTCCGTCGCGAGATAGACCTCCTTGGCCTCCCGCAGCAGTCCTTTGAGCTTCGAGACCTGCTGTTTCTTGCTAGCCGGCACGATGTAGACCGGCTTGAAATCGTCCTCGACGTTCACGCCCAGGTAAGCCCAGCCCTCACGCTTGAACTCCTCCGGAACTTCCTTGGTGCCCTGGGGCAGGTCGCGCACATGGCCGATGCTCGCCTCGACGACATAGCCATCCCCAAGAAACTTGGAGATGGTACGCGCCTTGGCCGGCGATTCGACAATCACCAGCGACTTCCGATTATCCACAGCAGCCTTTTTCGCCATGTCCTGCCTCTCCCCTTGCTAACCGCGTCCTGCCCCGCTTGATCCCGTTTCGAACCCGTTCGCCCCACTCGACCGTTGCCCAACCGCATTCCCGTCGCGTTGCGAGGCTTCCCCCCTCCGCACTCCAACCCCATCTATTCCCCACACATCCACGGAAGGCAAGCCCGCCGGGACCGACTTGCCCCATTCGGACCGGTCGCGGTACCCCGCGGCCCCCTGGCCAATCCCGCCCAGACACACGGCCCGAGGCCTCTTCCGCTTAAGCGGCCTCTTCCTATTAATTAGGCCGCAGTCGGCCGCTCGATCAGCCCCGCCGAATCACGGCCCCATCGCAACCCGGTCCGGTTTTTTTCCCACCGGCCTTGTCCCACCGGCCCGTCACACGGGCTTGCCAGGCGGATCCCTCCAGCGTCGGTCGCGCGGCTCATCGATTCCCGCCATGCTTCGACCATTCCGCGTCGCGGATCCAGCACTTGGCAAAGAATTAGCGATCGGGAAGCCTTGGCAAGGTACTTGGAGCGGACGAAACGATCAACGGCAGAGCAAGTCGAGGAAAAAGTGCACGACTTTGTCCAAGCCCTTGATTTGACCGCCAGGCTTCTCGCGTATCCCCCTCAATCCCCTGCCTTATCTCGTCATCCTTCCGCGGGGTCGGGCAGCGCGGAGAGGCCTTTTGGGATTGAATTTGCGTCGATTGTG
>JBIIEC010000246.1:0-9286 GCA_044238045.1 Pirellulaceae bacterium
GGCGGCGAGGGAGCGTCGCACGGAGTCGGTGGCGAGCGTGGTGAGCGGAAACGCGGCGCCCATGGGCAGGACCAGCGGATGTTCCCAATTGGTGACCGCTTGCCGCCATACTTCCGTCTCGAGCTGGGATACCAGCCGTTGTGCGCGGCGGCTGAAGCGATAGGCGGAGGCGAAGTCGCCGGACTCGCTGAGGCGACGGGAGGTCTGCAGTGCCGAACGCGCGGCATCCCAGTCGCGCACCCAGTTCGGACGCGTCAGCAGTTCGCGCGCCTTGAGCTTCTCGAAATCGCGCAGCATCTGGTCCGACAGCATCTGTTCCAGCTCCACGATGCGCGGCTTGACCGTGTGGATCACGCGGTTCAAATGGGTCACGACCAGCGGGTCCTCGGTCAACACCACCAGCGACGTGTTCTGCTCCGCCGACAGTTCAATCCGCACTCCACCGCTGATGCGCGCGTGCTGGGCGGTGAGCAGTTCGGCGGGCGTGAGCACATAGACGTCGGTGGAGTCGGGAACGCCTGGGATGACCAGGGTGTTGCCCTCGGGATGCGGCTGGTAGACCAGCTGCGCGCTGGGCTGCAGGTCCGAAGGGATCAGCAGCCGGGAACGTTCGGTCGACAGCACGTGCACGCGCACCGTCGACTGGCTGCCGACCACCGTGCCCATCTGCCGTCCGCCCATCGCCCAGGGTTCGATCAACGACAGCTCCGCCAGGATCCGCTCCAGCATCCAACGGCGCCACGTCTGGTCAGGTGTGTTTTCCTCCAGCGATGTCTCGGAAGCGAACCACAGCCCCCGGCTGCCCGCGGCGACGGCCGCCAGGCAAAGCTGCCGCACCTGCTCCACGCCCACGCGGCGGGGAACCGCGCACGGTTGACGCAGCAGACCGTGGATCTGGGGCGTCAGCGAGGAGGGAAGTTCGGTCTGCACGACCGTCCAGAACGGCGTGCCGGGGCGAGCCAGCTGCGACGCTTGCTGGAGCCACGGGCCGAACTGCGACAGCTCGAAGGAGGTGCCCAGCGGTAGCCGCCTGCGCAGCAGGATGTCCAGATCGCGACTGCTCTTCCACGCGTCGGGCGGGTCCATGGCGACCAGCGGCCGCTGACGCGTGAATGGCCGTCGCAGCCGTTCCATCTGTTCGCGGCGTTCGTCCGCCGACAGCGAAGCGTCACCGCAGTACCATGCCAGGATCGGCGCTTCGTCCGGCAGTTCCCGCGCGTCGGCGGCGGGGGGCGGGCAGAGCAGCCAGAGGCCCGCTTGCCGCGCGCCGTTGTACTGTTCGGCCGTCGGCGGATTCGGCAGGTAGACCGTGTTGAATCCCAACTGCCGCAGCAGCTCCCACGACTCGCCGTGGTATTCCACCACCAGGGGCAGGAAAGGACGATCGTTGACCATCAGCCGCGAGCCTTCCTGCCGCGGCGGCATCTCCGTCGATTCTCGCTGGTAGTCCACGGGTGTCACCAACGCGTCCTCGTCGCCCGTCGCATCGGGCGCCACGCGGCCCCGCTGCTCGATGGTGTCCAGCCAGACGTTGGTCGTCGCGGGACCGCCGAAGACATTCACGACCACGGCGTCCATATAAGCGCCTTGCAGGCTCACGGGCCGCTTCAGACGCCCTTGCAGCACGCGCCGCTGCCGTTGCAGTTCCTTGGGCGTGTCCACGAGATGCACCTGCTGCCAACGGCCGACGTGGTCGTAGAACCCGCCTGGCAGCAGCACCGTCACCGGCTCGCCCGTGCGCGGATCGCGCGACTCGGGCAGCACGATGCGGCCGAAGACTTGCAGTCCGCGACGATCGGATTTGATCCACACGCCCACCTGCAGGTCTTCCAGCACGCGCGACGGCGATACCTCGCGACGCACATGGATGTAAGTGCCCGCCGACGCTCGCACACGCAGGTGTTCGGCGGAGTCGTCTTGGTCGTGGCCGGGTTGCTGCGCCTGGTGCTTCAGCACGCGGAAGTCGCAGTCGGCTCCCACCATCGTCCACTGCATGGGCAGGGATACCGACGGCTCGGCGGCGGTCATCGAGCGAATGGCGGCC
The DNA here is from genome assembly GCA_044238045.1 of Pirellulaceae bacterium. GTDB lineage: Bacteria > Planctomycetota > Planctomycetia > Pirellulales > Pirellulaceae > CAZUJM01. Next base: position 2,045 of record JBIIEC010000246.1, read on the forward strand.
AGCGGCGCGACCAGGCCGATCAGCCAGGCCACTGCCATCAGCAGGCTTCCAGGCAGGCTGCAACGCCGCTCGGCGCGAAGGCTCGCTCGACCCGCTTTCAAGGTACCGCTCCTGGGAAGTGCTGGGAATGAAGGAGGTCGGACGCCACTCGCCCCCACAGGTTGCCCTTCGTCATCATGTTTCCGGCCGCGTTGCATCGGCGTAAGTCGAGCGTATATCGGCAGTTGCGATGGGACGCCAGATCAGTTGTGGCGAAATGGCCTCAACGGGCCTTCGAGGCGGCGTTTGTCGATATTGCGCTAAGTCAAAGTCGCACAAGGGGTTGCGGATTGGGGAGGGGCGGTTCCGAGGAAGCTGGCACGCCGGGTGCTTTAAAGCCCCGCATCCTCTGACAAGCACCTACCACGGAGAGCCACCCCATGAGCACCACCCCTGACGTGACCGCCATCCAGAACGAGCTGCCGAAGGACGTCGCCGAGCTGGCCCAGCTGATCGCGGGGTTGCCGGAAGAGCATCGGGCGAGCCTCGAGCCGGTGGTGCAGCGGGTGATCGAAAGCACGCGTCGCCGTCAGCGGATCTTGACGCTCGTTCAGGAAGCGCTCAGCCAACTGCGACTGGACATGAAGTATCTGCTGTTTGACCTGGAGGCCACGCGTCGCGAGCGAAACCGGTATCGCGAGTCGCTGGAAGGCGGCACGCACGAGTAGTCCGCGGGAACCCGGGGACGTGGGCAGGGGCGTTTCGTTGCCAGCGTCGACGCGATCGCATAGGATGGTCGTCGACGTTCTTTGGCGCGGCGGATATCGCCAGGGCACCCGCGCCGCCCGTTCCTGTTTCTTCTCCATCCCACCGCGGTCCCTTGGATGATCCCAACCGGCCCGGCTTGACCGAGGCTTTGAGGCTTTCCCGCATGTCGATGGGCGACAGATCGGCTGAAGAGTTCGCCCGGCGGGCGTTCGACATGAATCTGCTGGACCATCGCCAGCTGGAACAGGTCTGGGGAGAGTTGGGAACTCGGAACGTTCCGCCCGAGGAACTGCAGCGGGCGCTCGTTCGCCGGGGTCTGCTGACCAACTACCAGGTCGACAAGCTGCTCCGCGGCGACAAGTCGGGCTTCTTCTACGGCGACTACAAGGTGCTCTACCTGGTCGGCAGTGGCTCCTTCGCCCGCGTCTACCGCGCCGTGCATAAGGATTCCGGCAAGGTCGTTGCCGTCAAGGTGCTCCGCAAACGCTTCAGCGACAATCCAGAGATGCTGGAGCAGTTCCTGCGCGAAGGCCAGATGGGAGCGAAGCTGCGGCACCCGAACATCGTGCCCATCTACGAAGTCTATTCCGACAAGCGCGAACACTACATGGTGATGGACTTCATCGAAGGCCGGAACCTCCGCGACTTCGTCAAGGTGCGGAAGCAGTTGAGTGTCGAGGAGGCGTTGCGATTTTCGATCGACATCGCGGCGGGACTGGCGGCGGCGGCCGAGCATGGGATTCGTCACCGCGACCTGAAGCTGTCGAATGTGCTGATGTCGAGCACGGGGCGGGCCCAGATCGTGGACTTCGGTCTGGCGGCCGTCACGGGCGGCGTGGACGAGGAATCGGCCGAAGTGAATCCGCGCACGATCGACTACGCGGGCCTCGAGAAGGTGACGGGAGTCCGCAAGGACGACCCGCGCAGCGATATCTACTTCGCCGGCTGCATGCTCTACCACATGCTGGCCGGCAAGCCGCCGCTGGAGGAGACCAAGGATCGTTCCCAGCGGACCAGCAAGAGTCGTTTTGAGAACGTGGTCCCGATCCAGTCGCTGGTGCCCGACATGCCACCGCGGGTCGTCGCCGTCGTCCACAAGGCGATGGAGTTGAACGCAAACCGTCGTTACCAGACGCCGAACGAGTTCCTGGCGGACCTGCGCGTGGTGGCCAAGCGGCTGAAGTCCACCGAAGAGGGCGGTGCCGCTTCGGCGGCCGAAGAAGGACTCGACAAGGCGGTCATGATCGTGGATTCGAACCCAGCCATGCAGGATGTCTTCCGGGAGAACCTCAAGAAAGTCGGATACCGCGTGTTGGTCGTCAGCGATCCGACGCGGGCCATTGATCGCTGCGACACGGACGAGCATGTGGCGGATTGCGTGGTGTTTGGCGCGTATAGCCTGGGCCGCTCGGCCGTCGACGCCTTCAACCGCTTCGGACAACTGGAGAACACACGGTCGATTCCCGCGATCCTGCTCCTCTCCGAGAAACAGGCTCCCTACGCCCGCGAAGCGCAGCAGAGCGAGCGTCGCGTCGTGGCCAGCATGCCCCTGAAAATGCGCGAACTGCGACAGGTGCTGTGCCAGCTGACGAGCTGATCGGCCGCTCGTGTAGTCGGCAGACGCCGTGTGCCGAAGTTGGCTTGCGTCAGGTCGTCGTCAGGTCGTCGTCTGGGCAGGGCCTTTCGGACGCATCGTGTTCGTCTGGCGTGCGAGGCTCCCAGGTCCTGCCACGGTGTGTGGCCGTTCGTACCCCCATCACTCTCGTTCCGCGATCATCGCAATAGTGGGCCGAGCTGTTCGGCGGCGTGGCTGGCAGTGACCGGTTCTTGGCAGGAGCGGTTCTGGCAGATGTAGAACGTCGTTTCGCCGTTCCGCGGCGCGCGGTCCTGGAGCAGCGGTTGCAGCGCGGAGGCCGCGCTGGCGTCGACCAGGGGCGGCACGAGGATCGCGCGGGGCAGATAGCGCTGGTGCACGTGCCGCATCGCCTGTCGCGTGGCGGGGCTGGCATCGGGTGCCATGGCCACGATCTCCACGACCGGTCCGAGCAGCAGGTCGGCGGCGACCAGCATCTGGCCGGCGGCCGCCGGGTGCTGTTCCATCAAGCCGACCGCGGCCCGCGCGATCTGGGTTGCGACCTCGCGATAGCGATCGTGGCCGGTGAAATGGGCGGCGCGAGCCAGCGCGGTGGCGGCGAGCGAGTTGCCGCTGGGTATCGAGCCGTCCTGCAGGTCCTTGGCGCGGGTGATCAGGCGTTCGTGGTCGTGGGCCGTATAGAAGAGTGCTCCGCCCGCCGGGTCGGCGAACCGCTCCAGCATCTGGTCGATCAGCTCCAGGCTCCATGTCAGCCACTCCGCGCGGCCGGAGGCTTCGAAGAGCGACAGCAGGGCGTTAGCGAGGGCGGCGTAGTCATCGAGGTAGGCCTGCAGCGACGCGCGACCCGCTCGCCAGGAGTGCAGCAGGCGGCCGTCGTGCCAGAGCTGATCGCGGCAGAAGCGTGCGGCCTGCAAGGCAGCTTCCAGGTAACGCGGCTCGTCGAACGCGCGTGCGGCGCGCGCCAACGCGTCGATCACGAGTCCGTTCCAGCACACCAGCACCTTGTCGTCCTTGCCGGGGCGCACCCGCTGTCCGCGGGCCGCCAGCAGTTCCTCGCGTGACTGGCGGAGTTCGACCAGCAGCTCGGCCAGTGGCCAGTCGCGCAGCCGCGCCGTGTGTTCGATGGTGCGCGGCAGGTTCAGGATGTTGCTGCCTTCGAAGTTCCCGGCTTCGGTGACGTCGTAGACTTCGCAGAAACGCTCTCCCCGCTCCTCGCCGAGCACCGCCCGCACCTCGGCGGGTCGCCAGACATAGAAGAGCCCTTCCTCGCCTTCGCTGTCCGCATCTTCGGCGCTGTGGAAGCCGCCGGCGGGATCGCGCATGTCGCGGAGCAGGTAGTCGAGGGTTTCGCGAGCGACGCGGCCGTGGTCCTCATTGCCGGTGGCCAGGAAGCTGTCGATGTAGGCGAGGGCCAGCAGGCCGTTATCGTAGAGCATCTTTTCGAAGTGGGGGACCAGCCAGCGTTCGTCGACGCTGTAGCGCGCGAAGCCGCCGCCGAGATGGTCGTAGATGCCGCCGGCCGCCATGCGGTCCAGTGTCAGGCGGACGACATGGGCCCAGGAGTCGCGTGGGCGACGATCGTGGATCCGCAGCAGGAACTGCAGGTCGACCGCGTGCGGGAACTTGGGCGCGCCGCCGAAGCCGCCATGCGTCGGATCGAACGCTCGTTCCATGGCCGCCGCTGCCGTGAACAGTTGCGATTCCTCCAGCTCGGTCCCGGACTCTTCGTCATGCGCGGTCATGCGCGCGATGCGCTGGGTCAGCAGCCCCGCCTGCTCGATCGCCATCGCGCGGCGATTGCGCCAGGCATCGAGGACCGCGGCCAGCACCTGGTCGAAACCGGGCATGCCGCGCGACGCGTGGGGCGGCCAGTAGGTTCCGCCGAAGAAAGGCTGCAGGTCCGGCGTGAGGAACATCGACATCGGCCAGCCGCCGCGCCCCGTCAGCAGCTGGACGCCGGCCATGTAGATCTGGTCCAGGTCCGGTCGCTCCTCGCGATCCACCTTGACGCTGATGAAATGCTCGTTGAGGAACGCGGCGATCGTTGCATCTTCGAAACTCTCCCGCTCCATCACGTGGCACCAGTGGCAGGCGGAGTAGCCGATGGAGAGGAAGATGGGCTTGTCCTCCCGGCGGCTCCGGTCGATCGCCTCCTCGCCCCACGGATACCAGTCCACCGGATTGTGGGCGTGCTGGCGCAGATAGGGACTCGATTCGTGCTGCAGTCGGTTGCTCATGAAGGCATCCTGTTCCCTGGCCGCGCCGGCTTGCGTGGCCGTTGTGACGGGCCGTTGTCACGGGCGGCCGGTGTGAGTGGCTTTCTTCACGGGTCGAGTCGCGACGTCGACCACGGCCAGCAGTATACCCGCCGAATCGCGAGCTGGGCTTGGGTGGTTGCTGAACAGGCCTCTCCCTGGTGGTCGGGAAGCCCGCACCAAAGGGTTTCGCGCGGCACCGTCTTCAGGGCACGCGGAGCCGGCGTTACATTGGGATGCGCGAGTCCGTCGAGTGTGCGATTGCCCGGGAGTTCATGCCATGACACGAGGGAACCGATCGACGGCACGGATGCCGGCCACGAAGTTCGCGAACCTGCGAAAGAAGATGCAGCAGCAGAAGCCGCCGGTGAAGCCCAAGAAGCAAGGCAAGCGACCATGAACGCGCCCCATCCCGCGTGGACGTTGATCGGTCTAGGAGGCCTGTTGGTGCTGGCGGGCCTGGTCTGGCTGGTGCTGCCGTCGATTCCCTGGCTGGGGCGATTGCCGGGCGATGTGGCGATCGAGCGGGAGCGGGTGCGATTCTACTTTCCGATCGTCACCTGCCTGCTGCTGAGCGTGGTGCTGACGCTCTTGTCGCGCCTGATCCAGTATTTCCGGCAGTAGCCCGCGGTCGCTTGTCGGTTACAGGCCGCAGTTGTCGATCAGCCGTGTCGCGCCGACGCGGGCGGCGATCAGCAGCCGCGCGGGCCGGTCGACGACGTCGAGCGTTTCCAGCGTGTCCGGATCGCGGATCGCCACGTACTCGATCTTGTCCACGGGAGCCCGTTGCAGTTGCTCGACGACGGCCCGTTCGAGCTGGCGGGCATCGCGAAGGCCGGCATCCAGTTGGGCGCGCGCGGCCTGCATGCCGCGCCACAGGCCGAGAGCCCGCTGGCGTTGCCCGGCGTCCAGGTAGCGGTTGCGAGAACTCATGGCCAGCCCATCGGGTTCGCGCACCGTGGGGCAGGCGTGGAACTCGATGGGCAGGTCGAAGTCGCGGACCATGTCGCGGATGACCAGGCACTGCTGGTAGTCCTTTTCGCCGAAGAACGCGTCGTCGGCGGGAACGATCTGGAAGAGCTTGAGCACAATGGTGGCGACACCGCGAAAATGCCCCGGTCGGCACTCGCCTTCCAGCGTGGCGGAGACGCGGGGCGGCTCGACCGCCGTGCTCCAGTACGACGGGTACATCACTTCGACGGGCGGCGCGAAGATCATGTGGGCCCCGGCCTCGGTGAGTGCCGCGAAGTCGGCGTCCCACGTGCGGGGATAGCGGTTGAGGTCTTCCTGCGGGCCGAACTGCGTGGGATTCACGAAGATGGAGACGGCGACGAACTCGTCGCGCTCGCGCGCCGCCGCCACGAGGCTCAGGTGGCCCGCATGCAGAGCGCCCATCGTGGGCACGAATCCGGTTCGGCCGCCTCGCTGCTGCACGTCACGGATCATGCGGCGCGCGGATTCCACGGAGCGGCAGATGGCGGGTGGCGTGGACATGTGGTAACTCCCCCGTACAGGCTCAGGTGGCGCGGGAACGACTGGCCGCGACACGCGTTCAATCGGACTGGATGGCGGTGACGGCGCCGGCGATTTCGCGCACGATCGCGACGGGGTCTGTCAGTCGCACCAGGGCGGCCAAGGACCGACGCGAGCGAACCAGGTCGGACAGCCAGAGTGGATCGTCGTCGCGCGTGGAAAAGATGATCTTGGCGGACGCCAGGCGGTCCAGCCGCGCACGGAGGCGTTCGGAGTCCGGGTCGCCTGCGCGGACGAGGCCCGCTTGCAGCAGGTCCCGCCAGTCGGATTCGACGCTGAAGCCGCTCAGCAGCGGCGCCGGATCGGGCCCGTTCCACGCTGATGCCTCCAGGGCGTTCAGGCGACGCTCCAGATGCTGCACGGGCGTGTCGGACGGGGAAGGAGGCGGCGCGGCGAGCCACGCGCAGGACGCGCGTTCGGCGATCGCGGGCAGCAGCTCTTGGAGCGAACTGGGTTTGGTGTTGCCGAGCGAAGGGGTGTCGAGGGCGAAACGCGGCGGGGCGTGTTCGGCATGCTGCCATAGTTGCTGGAGGGACCAGCCGAGCACCGGGTGCTGCCAGGCGGGCGCGATCTCGACCGCCGGCTGCAGGACGAATCGGCGCGCGAACATCCACGGATGGGGCACCGTCAGTTCGGGCTGGTCGCAGACAAGCTGGTCGTAGAGCAACAGGTCGAGGTCGATGGAACGAGCCTCCCACCGTTCATGACGCTGCCGTCCCAAGGCATGCTCCACGTCACGCAGCGCGTGCCACACCTCCATCGGCGCGACCGACGTCTCGACCACGGCGGCCGCGTTGAGAAACTCGCCCTGCCCGCCCGGGCCTCCCACCGGCGCCGTGCCCAGGTAGCGACTGGTGGCCGCCACGCGAAACCGAGGGTCGCGCGCCAACAGCGCGATGGCTTCGTCCAACTGGCGTCGGCGATCGCCGAGGTTGGCACCGAGGCCTAGCAGGCAACGTGGCATGAGGCATCTCGCGGGAAAGGAAGGCTCACCAGATCGCCGATCGTACCCCGGTTCACCCCGCAGGAGCAAGCGGTCGAGGCCGCGCGAGGACAACGGTCCATCACCGCTCCAGAAGCCGCTGGCACGGCGGACAGCAGGCCGTGGAGGGT
>JBIIEC010000626.1:0-2730 GCA_044238045.1 Pirellulaceae bacterium
AGAGGCATGGGAGGCGCGGGCCGCGCGGCGCCGCTTGGCGTTGCAGGTGGCACTGGGCCTCTGGCCGCAGCCGACACGAACTCCCGTCGAAGCCGTCGTGCACGGCCGCCTGGACCTGGAAGGTTACAGCGTCGAGAAGGTTTACTTCCAGAGCATGCCGGGCTTCTACGTCACGGGCAACCTCTATCGCCCCGCCCAAGCGTCGGCCGACGGCAAGTATCCGCTGATGCTCTGTCCCCACGGCCATTTTGCCGACGGCCGCTTCGGCGAATCGAGCCGCGAGGCGGTGCGTCGCGACCTGGTGATCGGAGCGGAACGATTCGAGGACGGGGGTCGCAACCAGATCCAATCCAAGTGCGCGCACCTGGCGCGGATGGGATGCCTCGTCTTCCAGTATGACATGATCGGCTACTGCGACAGCACCCAGCTGAGTTTCGAGCTGATCCACTCGTTCGCGCAGCAGCGGTCGGAAATGATCAACCCGAACGCCTGGGGCCTGTTCAGCCCGCAGGCGGAATCGAACCTGCAGAGCATTGCGGGCCTGCAGACATGGAACTCGATCCGCGCGCTCGACTGGCTGCTGACGCTGCCGGAAGTCGACGCGAAGCGAGTCGGCGTGACGGGCGCCAGCGGCGGCGGCACGCAGACATTCCTCTTCTGCGCGTTGGACCCGCGGCCCACCATCGCCATTCCCGCCGTGATGGTCTCCACCGCCATGCAGGGAGGCTGCACGTGCGAGAACGCCAGCCTGCTGCGCGTGGGCACGGGCAACGTGGAGTTCGCCGCGCTGATGGCCCCTCGGCCGCTGTGCCTGATCTCCGCCGACGACTGGACGCGCGAGATGTCGACCAAGGGTTTCCCGGAACTCAAGGCCCACTACGAACTGCTGGGAGCCGGGGATCGCGTGGAGCACCATCCGCTGCTGCACTTCAAGCACAACTACAACTATGTCAGTCGAGGCGTGATGTACCAGTTCGTCAACCGCGAGTTCCAGCTGGGCCTGGAGACGCCGGTCGTCGAGGAGAGTTACCGACGCCTGGTGCGCGACGAGCTGACGGTCTGGAACGAGCAGCACCCGCGACCGGAATCGGGACCGGAGTTCGAACGCAAGCTGCTCCGCTGGTGGGCCGACGACGCGCGCCAGCAGCTTGACGCCCTCGTGCCGCGCGACCCGGCGTCGCTCGAAGCGTACCGTGCCACGGTCGCTCCCGCCTGGGACACGCTATTGGGTCGCCGCCTGCCCTCCTCCGACCGCATCGAACTGCAGGAGACGTCCAAGCAGGACCGCGCGGGCCACTGGGAGATCCGCGGCCTGCTGGAGTACCAGGTGCCGCGCGAAGATCCGGGCGTGCCTGCGCAGACCGAGGTGCTGCCAACGGTGTTCCTCGTACCCAAAAACTGGAACTCCGGACCCGTCGCCATCTGGCTCAGCCGTGACGGCAAGGCCAGCCTGCAGCCGGGCGAGGTGCCGCGCGCGGAAGTGCAGCAGCTGCTCGACGCGAACGTCAGCGTGGTGGGCGTCGACCTGAGTGAACAGGGCGAGTTGCGTTCCAGCGAGGGCCCGCTGGTGGAGACGCGACGCGTGAAGAATCCGCGCGAGTCGGCCGCCTACACGCTGGGCTACAACCGGGCTCTGTTCGCCCAGCGCGTGCACGACGTGCTGACCGTGATCGGCTTCGCCGCCGCCCATGAACGCAAGCCCTCCGAGATCTGGCTGGTGGCCCTGGATGGCGCGGGGCCGTGGGCGGCCGCGGCCTGCGCGCAGGCCGACGGCATCGTGAAGCGAGCGGTGGTCGATACGCAGGGCTTCCGCTTCCAGAACCTGATGAACGTGCGGCACGGAGACCTGCTGCCCGGCGGAGCGAAGTACCATGACCTGCCCGGACTGCTGGCCCTCAGTGCGCCCACGTCGATCCGCGTCACAGGCGAGTCGCCCGAATCGCTGACGGTCCCCCGCGCCGCCTACCAGGCCGGCGGCGTGGAAAACCAACTGCAGGTGGCTGGCCCCGACGATTCCTCGAACGAACAGTCCATCCAGTGGCTGCTCGGGCGCTGAACCCCCGCGGGAAACGGGGGCAGGTCGGCTATCCGCGGCGACGCGTTGGCGAAGCGACCTGCCTCCACTTTCGACGTGCAAGGACAAGCCCGGCAAACAGCCAGCCAAAGGCCAGGCCGGTCGGCTCCGGGACGGCTAACGCGGGCGGCTTGAAGCCCTGCTCATATCCGCCCGACTGGAACGCGATCACGAAGTCGGCCGAGTTGAAGTCGCCATCGCCGTTCCAGTCGCCGCCCGACCAGTTCGTATTCAAGGGCACGCGGTCCTCGTAGCCGCCGAACTGGAAGGCTTGGATGATGTCGGCCGAATTGAACTGGCCGTCCAGATTGGTATCGCCCGGATAGGTGCGGGCCAGCTGTTCGACCCAGAAGCGATGATCGCGGACATCGACCCGTTGGTCGTTGTTGAGGTCGTAGCGCGTCAGTTGCGATCCCGCGCGGATTCGCTCCGCCAGCAGGTCGATGTCGCCGGCATCGAGCTGTCCAGATCCGTTCAAGTCACCGGGAATGGTCGGCGCGGGCGGCGTCCGCGTGGCCACGCGGAATCCCAGGAAGCGCGTTCCCGTGTCGTCGTTGGCGTCGTAACTGAGTCGCATGCGGGCGGCCATGCTGGACGCGACATCGTCCCACGAACCGCCGCGCACGCCACGACCAGTCGTGCCAAACGGCGTCTCG
>JBIIEC010000628.1:0-2724 GCA_044238045.1 Pirellulaceae bacterium
TCGGGCGACCTGGTGGCCGCCTTGGTCGACGGCGGATACGAAAAGGGCCCTCGAGCGGCCGTGGCCGCTGTGCCGGAACCGAATTCGCTGTGCCTGCTGCTGATCGGATCGGGCCTGGGCCTGGGTGCCGCGCGTCGTCGCCGCTCCTAGTCGCGCCTACCAATCGCAGTCGTCTCGCTTCGCAGCCGCCATCTCTTAGTCGGCACTCGCCGACTACCGGGCCGGCGGTAACGAAAAAAGGCTGCTTGGATCGTTCCAAGCAGCCTTCGAATAGGCGTCAAGTGGAGGATAAGGGACTTGAACCCTTGACCTCTTGCATGCCATGCAAGCGCTCTCCCAACTGAGCTAATCCCCCAGCGGCGGAACGTTACGTCCCGCGACTGAAGCGTGGAAATTATCACCGTTGCGGAACCTTGTCAAGAACACCTGGGCGTCCACGATTCCCGCGATTCGCCGGACATTCTCGGAAGCGGGTGGGGCAGGGGAGATCGGGGGAGGCTGGTTCGCCAGCCAGTGATGGGCCTCGGCTGCTAGTCCCGGTGCTCCGGGGCGACCAGCACTGCCGCTCGTTCGCCCGCCTCGCGCATCCTGTCGGCGATCAGCGTGTCGAGCACCAGTTGCACGACGTGGTAGACCACCATCGGCAGGATGGCCAGCCCGCCGAAATGCTCCACGCTCAAGTGGACGCCTACCATCAGCGTCTTCTGGCTGCCGGCGATGGCCACGGCGATGCGGTCGGGCCGCGTCATGCCCGCTTGCCCTGCCAGCCAGAAGCCGGCGACCAGGGAGACCAGATGCAGGGTGATCGCCAGGACAATCAGCAGCAGCAGGTCGAGGGTCCCCACGGAACTCAGGTTGCCCAGGCGAGCAAGCCGGTCGCCGCACTGGGTCGCGCCCAGCAGTACCATCGTCAGGATGCCGATCTGGGCCAGTGTTCCGCACAGGTTCTTGTGGGCCGTCGACCAGCGGGCGATGTCGGGGGAGAGCCGGGCCAACTGCCCGAGGGCCATCGGCAGTACGACGAGCGTCAGCAGTTGCCCAATCAGTTCGCTGGCGTCGGGGGTGGCGTGGGTCCGCGCGGCAATCAGCAACCAGGCGGGTGTGGTCAGGAAGCAGGTGGCGTTGGTCAGCAGGGTAACGAGGATGGCGGCCGCGTCGTTACCGCCCGCGCGACGCGTCCACACTGCGGCCGAGGCCAGGGTACACGGCACTGAAGCAGCCACCATCATGCCAGGCGCCAATTCGCCATGCAGCAGCAGCGACAGGGCCCAGGCAATCAGCGGCAGTAGGCCCATGTTCACGGCCGAACCCAGGAGTGCCGCGCCGGGCCTCTGCAGCGACTGCCCGATCGCCCGCGTCTCCAGCGGCAATGCCATCAGGAAGAGCACCGTCGCCACCACCGAGTTCCGCACCGATGCCTGCTGCGCAAGCGGCAGGAACACCGACGGCATCGCGAAGCCCAACGCCAGCGCCGCTAGCAACGCGACGAGGAACCAGTGTCGAAGCAGCTGCGTTTTCAAGCGATTCGTTTCCTTGACGTTCGCGATCGGCGGGATCCAGGCGGGGAGGGCCGGCGGCAATCGGTCTATCGAGTATCGGGCGAGTCTGACTAGAATACGGGATGGACGCCGGGGTGCGGAACCGGCAGGTGGCGAAGTTCATCAGCAAACTCCCTCTCTGCGGATCGACGGAACCCGACCCGCTGCGGAACTAATGGCTATGTTGCGATACTGGACCGCAGGCGAGTCCCACGGCAAGGCCTTGCTGGCGATGATCGATGGCTTCCCTTCTGGAATGACCATCAACACCGACCTGATCGACGCCGATCTGCGGCGTCGCCAGGGAGGCTACGGTCGCGGCGGCCGCCAACGCATCGAAACCGACACGGTGGAGATCCTCACGGGCATCTGGAAGGGCCAGACGCTGGGTAGTCCGTTGACGCTGCAGGTGGTGAATCGCGACTACAAGCTGGAGCGTCTGGACGACCTGCAGCGGCCGCGTCCCGGCCACGGCGACCTGACGGGGGCGATCAAGTACCTGGGCAGCATTCGCGGCGTGCTGGAACGAGCCAGCGCGCGGGAGACAGCCGTCCGCGTCGCCGCCGGCGCACTCGCCAAACAGCTGCTCGCCGAGTTCGGAATCCAGGCCCTGGGCTACGTCGTGGAGCTGGGGGGCGTTTCGATCTCGCCGCAATCCGGTTCGCTGGAGCAGCTTGCCGCCCTGCGTGACGCGAGCGAAGTGTACTCGCTCAATCCGGGGCAGGACGAGGAGATCAAGCGGCTGATCGACGAGACGGGCAAGGCGGGCGACACGCTAGGCGGCATCGTCGAGGTGCGCGTGGATGGCCTGCCGTTCGGTCTCGGCACACACGCTCAATGGGACCGCAAGCTCGATGGCCTGATCGCCCGCGCGGTCATGGCCGTGCAGGCGATCAAGGGCGTGGAGATCGGCCTGGGCTTCGAAGCCGCCCGGCGGAAGGGTTCGCAGGTGCACGATCCAATCCAGTACGACGCCGGTTCCACGGACACCAGCACGCTGGGGTATGAACGGCCGACGAACAACGCGGGCGGACTGGAGGCGGGGATGACCAACGGCCAGTCGCTGATCGTCCGCGCCGCGAAGAAGCCCATCAGCACGCTTCGCAAGGCCTTGGGGTCGGTCAATCTGGAGACCAAGCAGGACGAGGCAGCGGCGTACGAACGCAGCGATGTGTGCGCGCTCTCG
>JBIIEC010000627.1:0-2724 GCA_044238045.1 Pirellulaceae bacterium
AGGGCACGCATGTCTTCGTGCATGGGTCGCCTCGCGAGCCGACGAACGAGTACGTCTTTCCGGAGGATGTTTACAACCAACGGAAGATGCAAAACCTGTTCGACCGCCTGAAGCAGTACTGCTTCCAAGGCCACACGCACATTCCGGGGGTGTTCACCAGCAGCGGTGATTTCCTGAGCCCCGAGGAGTTCAACTACACGTACCGGTTGACGCACGAGAAGGCCATGGTGAACGTGGGCAGTGTCGGGCAGCCCCGGGACGGCGACCCGCGGGCCTGTTACGTCATCCTGACCGACGATTCGGTGACCTTCCGCCGGCTGGAGTATCCGGTCGAGACGACCATCGCCAAGATCTATCGCGAGTCCGACCTGGACAACGTGCTGGGCGATCGCCTGCGGGACGGTCGTTGAACTCTGCCGAAGCAGGGCCGCGTCCCGCATCGCTGCGGCCTGCGGCGAGAATGCGGCCTGCCCGGCGTTCGGACACGCCTTCTGATCGCCGGCCGCCGGCCTCTGCCCCCTCCGCGAACCGCCGGTTCTCCCGGTCAGCAAGACCGATTTGGACTCGCCTCTCCCCTCGCCATCGGATACTTTGTTAAGTTGCGAAAACGAAGCGACCCATCCCGGACGACCAATCGCGGACCAAGGGAACTCGTGTCGCAAGGCGGGTGTCCCCGGCAACCACTGCGATCCCCGGCCCTTCAGCTCCCCAGCCCTACGTCCTGGAACGTCCCGGCTCGCCGGCCGCCGCCTTGCCTCTCCGGCGCGTCGCTGTCGTTTAGGCGGAGGGCTTCGGAGAGGTTCCGTTGCGAACCGGGTCGTGGACGCTGGGGAGATGAACCGTGGGTCCTGCGAACGCGAGCCTTGGATTCGGGCAGGGTCGCGGTCCCCTTCGGTCGTATCCCAAGCGGGCAGGACGGACGCTCCGGCGAGCAGTAGTGGCGAGAAGGTAGTTCGGTGGAGCGACGGGCAATCATCAGTGACATCCACGGCAACCTCGAGGCGCTCGAGGCCGTGTTGGCCGATATCCGCGGCCAGGGGGTGGCACGCATCTACTGCCTGGGCGACATCATCGGCTATGGCCCCAACCCGTGCGAATGCCTGGACCTCGTCATGCCGTCCGAAGTCTGCATTCTGGGCAACCACGACCAGGCGGCCCTGTTCGATCCCGAGGGATTCAGCAGCGGCGCCGAACAAGCCATCTTCTGGACCCGCAGCCAGTTGGAGGCGGCCGGATCGACGCCCGAGAACCTCGCCCGCTGGCGTTACCTGTGCGAACTGCCGCGCCAGCATCGCGAGGACGGACTGCTGTTCGTGCACGGCTCGGCACGCAATCCGCTGATGGAATACGTCTTCCCCGAAGACGTCCACAACCCGAACAAGCTCAACCGCATCTTCGACCTGGTCCCGCAGTATTGCTTCCAGGGACACACGCATGTGCCGGGCGTCTTCCTGCAATCGGGGAAGTTCCTGCGGCCGACGGACGTGCCCGAGGGTTACCTGCTGGGCGAGGTGAAGACGATGATCAACGTCGGCAGTGTGGGCCAGCCACGCGATGGCGATCCGCGCGCGTCGTATGTGCTGCTGGACGACCAACGCGTGTATTTCCGCCGTGTCGAGTATGCGTTGGAGACGACCGTCGCGAAGATCCACGCCATTCCCGAACTCGACAACTTCCTCGGCGACCGATTGCGGGATGGTCGCTGACGGTCTTTCCCACGCCTTCGACTCCCCTCCCCCGCTCGCCCACCCTTGGATGCCACCGACGATTCCTCAGGACGAAAGACTCTGATTGTGGAAAAGCGATTCATCAGCTTTCTGATTCTCTCGATGCTCATCATGTACTCGTTCCAGGCGCTGAACCAGCGTCTGAACCCACCGGTACCTGATCCGGCCGCCGGCACAGAAGTGGCCGCGGAGGGAGGCGCGGGAACGGACGGCTCGACCGCGGCTGCCGAAGGCCCGGCGGGCGAAGTCGCGGCCGGCAGCGGCGGCGCAAACGGGGGCGAGGCGAGTGCCACCGATCCGGCGACTGCGGCCAACGCCGAGTCGGATCAGAACGAGTCGGGGACGGCTGAAACGGTCGCGTCGCAGTGGGCCACCCTCGGATCGCTCGATCCGTCGCGTCCGGAGAAGATGCTGGTGTGGTTCAACAATCGCGGAGCGACGATCGAGTGCATCGCGTTGCACGACGATCGCTACAGCGACCTGGACGACAACCACGGCTACCTGGGCTACCTGGCGCTCACCGCCGGCCATCCGGGAGCGCGGGTCGGCGCCATCGGCGAAGGCACTCCCGCCGCCATGGCCAAGCCCAAGACGGCCGACCTGCCCGTGGGACTCCAGCCCGGCGATGTCATCGTGCAGGCGGATGAGCAGACGATCCAGAGTCCCGACGACCTGTGGCAATGGCTGGAACGCAGCCGGCCGGACCAGGAGGTCCGCCTGGTCGTGCATCGCACGGTGGGTGACAAGCACGCGCCGTTCGAATATGCCGCGAAGCTGTCTCGTCGGCCGCTGGAAGTGATTCGGCCGGAGCGATACCAGTCAACGACGTCCGACGCCAAGCATCCGTTGTCGTATCGACTGACGCTTCAGCAGTTGGGCAAGCATCGCGCGGAGATCGGCAAGGACGAGATCGCCGGACTGCCCAGCCTGTGGGATCGCAACTGGTCGATGCGGCGCCTCGCCGATGACTCGGCGGACAGCCCCTCGAACGGTGTCG
>JBIIEC010000248.1:0-9230 GCA_044238045.1 Pirellulaceae bacterium
GGTCTGCCCACCGCCAAAAGTCCGGCCAACGATGAATTGGGATCCGCGGTAGAAAACATTGCCCGAAAACGAGAACTGAAAGCCGATATCCTGCGACGCTGGGTCGAACAACTGCAGAGGTCGCCGACCGGTGATCCGCCAACGCTCCCAACTCCCTTGAATGATTGGACAACACTAGCAACCGTCGACCCTTCACAGTCTGATTCGACGCAACCGCCGCAAGCAGCGGACACACCCGACACGCAAGTCACACGGATCGACCTGCGACCATGGATGAGCAGTGGACAAGCGTTCCTGCCGACTCCGACAAACACTTCATTATGGCGTGCGTCTGGGTCTTACTTGGAAATAGTCCCGAACGGGATGTTGCACAGCGGTTGCGTGTCGGATGCCTTGCAAGGAGTCACACGGTCGCCGACTTTTACCATCGATCGAGACTACCTGCACCTGCACTTGGCGGGAAAGGGTCAGGTCCGATTGATCGTTGCCCGCTATGGACTGCGCGAATTCAATCCACTCTTGTTTGAGGAAATGCAAGTCAACATCGACAACGATGGCAGGTTTGAATGGCGGACTTTGCATCGCGACCTGATTCGCCAGAAAGGAAAACTGGCTTATCTGGAGTTGATTGATAATGGACAAGGCTCGATTGCCCTCGACGGTGCGGTCCTTTCCGATTCAGCGCAGCCGCCCGCGGGCGTCGGGCCGACATCCAACTCGCCGGCCTTGGGTCGCCCGGCCTGGGCGAAACGATTCGAGCATCGAGCGCATCAGGCACTGCAGCGGTGGCTCGATGGCGAACCAGAAACCGATCTCACGTTCCCTTTAAATTGGCTGGCTCGACAGGGGCTGTTGGACTGGGGCAGCGGGCACACCGCCGCAGCCCAATTGGCGAACGAATGGTCATTGGCCGCCGGGCAAGCTTTTCCCGATCCCATGCGAGTCCTTGCCATCACCGATGGAACATCCGAGCCCACTCATGTCTTCATCCGCGGAATGCACCAGCAGCTTGGCGAACTCGTCCAGCGTCGTGGACTCGAAGCGATCTCCGGGGACAGCCCCCTGGAAATCGCCCAGGGGAGTGGACGACTGGAATTGGCTGCCATGCTGACGGACCCGAATCATCCACTATTGGATCGAGTGTTCGTCAATCGCGTTTGGGCACATCTGTTTGGACGAGGACTGGTTTCGACGGTCGACAATTTTGGAGCTCTCGGACAATTGCCTTCGCACCCCGAACTACTGGATCACCTCGCGATCTGGTTTCGCGAGAACGATCGATCCGTGAAACAGCTCATTCGGCATCTTTGCCTGTCCGAGACCTTTGCGATGTCAAGCGACATCGATCCGAGTGCGAGGGCCGATTCACCCGAGCATCGCGATCCTGACAATCGCATGCTTCATCGGCGCACTGTCCAACGACTGGAAGCGGAGGCGATTCGGGATCAAATGCTGGCAGTCTCCGGCACCCTCAATACGCAGCAGTTTGGCCCCTCGGTGCGGACTCATCTATCACCGTACATGGGCGATCCCGTTTGGCTGACCAGCCGTGGAGTAACCAGTGGTCCGGCTGATGGCGATCATCGACGGTCGATCTATCTGGAAACTCGACGCAATTTCCTCTCTCCGCTGCTGACGACATTTGACTTCGGGGCACCTGAAACCACGATTGGACAACGATACAGCTCGAACGTGCCCGCTCAAGCACTCACACTGATGAACGATCCCCTGGTGCATCACCTCGCCGCGGAGTGGGCCAAGAATGAACTGGCCGAAGAATCCGACAAGCAGTCGTTCACGCCTGAAGCACGGATGGAGCGGATCTACTGGCGTGCACTGGGGCGACCGCCGCGCGACGACGAAATGAAATCCATGATCGCGCTCCTGCGGTCGCAATCCGAACAGCAAGGCCTGACACTTGAAGCAGCGAGCCGCGACCCCCAGAGCTGGACTGATATTTGCCATGTGATGTTCATGCTCAAGGAGTTCATTCATGTTCGGTAGGGAAACGTTTTCACGCCGGCAAATGCTCCAACGAGCATCCATGGGCTTTGGTGGCATGGCCTTGGCTTCGCTACTGGCGGATTCCACTCGAGCATCCCATGAACATCATCCGGCTCGAGCCAAGCATGTGATCTTTTTGTACATGGACGGCGGCGTATCCCATGTCGATACGTTTGACCCAAAACCCCGGTTAACGCTCGACCATGGCAAGCCATTTGGGATGAAGGCGGAACCAACGCAGTTCGAACAGAATGGCAACGTACTGGGAAGCCCTTGGGAATTTCGACCCTACGGCGAGAGTGGACTGTTGGTGAGTGACCTGTTCCCGCAGGTGGGCGGCTGTGCGGATGATCTCTGCGTAATTCGCTCGATGTTTTCTAACTTCTCCGAGCACAATGCGGCCAATTATTTTTTGCATAGCGGGTATGGCTTGGCCGGACGTCCGAGTGTTGGTGCCTGGGGGACGTATGGACTTGGCACTGCGAATGCCGATTTGCCAGGGTACGTAGTGCTTGATGGTGGACTGATTCCATCGGGCGGGGTCGATTGTTTTGGTGCAGGTTTTTTGCCGGGGACCTATCAGGCATCCATGTTGCAGAACCGACAACCGGCCCTCGCGAACATTCAGCCGGCTGAAGCCCTTGCCCAATCGCAGCAACGCAAACTCGACACGTTGCGCCGTCTCGATTCGGCGACGCTTGCCGAATGGGGCCCGCACGACCGCGTGGAAGCCGCAATCGCCAACTTCGAATTGGCCTATCGGATGCAGATGGCGGTTCCTTCCGCGACAGACATCTCCGGTGAGACGGCGGAAACGAAGCGCCAGTATGGCTTGGAGTCCGATTTCGAACACACCCGGTCGTACGGGCGGCAATGTCTAGTCGCGCGTCGACTGATTGAACAAGGCGTTCGGTTCGTCGAACTGACTTGCCCACGCGCCGATGGAGCAAGTCGCTGGGATGCCCATGGCAATCTCAAACACAATCACTCGATGAATTCTCGCGCGATTGATCAACCGATTGCGGCGCTGATCAAGGATCTCAAACAACGTGGGCTATTGGACGAAACGCTGATTTGGTGGTCAGGCGAATTTGGCCGGACTCCGTTCGCCCAGGGCAATGATGGCCGGGATCACAATCCGTTTGGCTTCACCTGTTGGTTAGCCGGCGGCGGTGTTCGTGGCGGTATGGCCTGGGGCGCCACCGACGACTTTGGTTACAAGGCGGTCGAGAATCGCGTCGAGATTCATGATTTGCATGCCACGATCCTGCACCTGCTGGGCCTCGATCACGAGAAACTGACCTACCGATTCGGCGGCCGCGATTTCCGGCTGACCGATGTGCACGGCAATGTATTGCACGAGCTCATTCGTTGACATCGCTTCGGCATGGCTTTTTTGCGTCCCGGTCCACCGGAGGCACGTTCCACCGGAGGCAAACGGAATCCCATTGATTGGAAGATGCACAAGGGCCACTCACGCCTTGCAGAGGACAACTGGATCAGTTCCCCATGCCCTTCGCAGCAGAAAATCCATCGCCCGTAAGCGCACACCACAACCATCTTCCCGACGTCGGCTAGGCTGATTCTCACCACCGAGACCACAGAGGTCACGGAGAATCCAAGAGGCCGCCGATGCGGAATAGAACCAGGAGTCGACGAGGGCCTGCAGTTGAATAAGGCGGCGTGCTTGAGTTGAATCGGAGTATCTAAAGCATCACTTCTTCCCAGGACTACGCCCACCATGTCGGAGAGTACCAACCGGGTTTGGCGTCGCTCGAGGAAACGCACTAGGATGATCGCACACTCGGCCAGAGGGACACTTGCTTTCACTCCGAGGAGAGGAGAAACAGCCGACCCTCGCCCGCATCGAGCGACGTCTGCAACCCGGGCATGTCAGGACTGTCGTCCCGGACTGCAATCTCCTTGCCCATCTGCGGGCAGACTTCTCGGACCTTCTCCACCGGAACGTCGAATTCCACCGTGGGCCATGCCGTGTAGGCGAAACTGTAGTTATTGAGCAGAACGGCCCTCCGACCATCCGCGTGCTGAAACACGCCCACCAGGTAGTCGCCTGATGTCAACTGCCGGATCGGGGTGTCCTTGAGAATCTCTGCTGGATCCGCTTGCGGCTCAACGCGCCGAACCTCGCTGCTGGTCAGCTTCATCAGCGTCGCGCCCAAGTTCTTGACCGCCAAGTTGATACGTTGGGCCTGCCCATAATGACGCGTCTTGACCCCTTCGGCGGTGATGATGGCTCCACCCTTGGGGAATTCTCCTCCCCTGGGCGTCCAGTAGCAGAAGTAGAGCACGCCCTTGGCCCCGTAAGCCATGGAGGTGTAGATCTGCCACTTCAACTGCGCTTCGGTGGGGTCGCCGTGCGGACCAAAGGGCATGGAGTTGAAATAGTTCCAGAATGGAATGTTGCGTGCCTGGGACACCCGACGCATCACGGCCAGGTTGTCGCAATACTCCTGGCGACCATCTTCGTCAGGCGTCATCATCGGATAGTGATCCATGCTCAGCACGTCGGGGTCCACCGTCGCGACGAATGAGGCGACGTAGGCGTCATAGTCCGTGGCCCCCAATTGCGAAGGGCTGGCGTAGTTGGGAAAAAGGTTGATGTAGGCGAGCCTTCCTGGGCGGGCCTCGCGAAGTTTTTTCACCGACTTCTGTAGAGTTGCAAACTCCCCTGCGGGCGGCTCATCGCGCAAGCGGTAGCCCCATACCGCCGAACTCTCGGGCAACTGCCCCGGTTCCCGCCCGGCCTCGGAGACAATGGCTCGCAGGCCGTGGTTTTCACAAAGGGCGATCTGGCGATCGACAGCCTCGGGAGAGCCTGCGCCAAATCCGCCAATCACGAGCGTAAAATTGGCGGCAGCCAGATCCGCGTAATGGCGGTCCATGTTGGCGTCGGCAGGTGGGTCGACCCAAAAACCAATCGCGAATCGATCCTGCACGAACCGTGGAGGATCCGCCGAAGCGATTTCGCCAAGGAGCCCACAAGCCGCGACGACACTGGCGACCAGTGCCCACAAAGAAAGAAAGGTTTGCCTGATCATATCGTTGCGAGCTCCGCTGTTGTTTACTTGACATTGCATCGTGCTGCTCACCAGTAGGCAGGAGACATCAGCATCCCGCAACTGCCTGACGATTCACACGCCACGCCGTTACTTCCTTTACCCCTCCCGCGGAGAGGTGCCTCGTCGCCAACGGTACAGTGACACTCTTACCATCTAAAGCATCGCTTGGGGAGCAGCCCGGGGCGACATTGACTTGGATCAGGCGATGGGAAGGCCCCTCCGCCACCTCTGGAACGCCTGCTCGAAGATCGTTGTCTCGCGGCAGAATCGCCGCACGCCCAATCCGCTCTCCCGATGTCGGTCCGGTATCTCGCGCCAGGACCATCCCTTCTCCAATGATCGCCTGCGCCCCAGCGTGCTTGGCCCCTGCGTCGGACGATGCAACCGGGAGCACTTCAGCCTAAAACACGGGGCAACACTCGGTTCATCGTGCGTTCACGTTCGAACCTCACCACTTATCTTTGGAAAGGCAGCAAGGCTTCTGCAAATGCTTTGCCCATCTGGGCAAAGATCTTCGCACTGCCAAAATAGTGGTAACCGCCATTAGAAGCGCCTTGGAGGGCCTCCCTGTCTTTAAGCGAAAGGACTTCCTCCAAGGCGACGTCGAGCTTCTCTTGATCCGCCTTGGTGATACCCTCAATCCGCACATCGAGCGCGGCATAATGCTGCGGGGATTCAAGGTCATATTGGTCATTGGCATAGACCGCCAACACGTTCGTCCCCTTCTTCAAATGTTTGACCTGCTCTTCCGCGAGGACAACGGAACGGTAATGAGGCTTGTCTTGCCACCAGATGTAGGTGTATATCCTTTCTCCATTCAGATACACATGGAATCCCTGCCTAGCCAACACCGCGATTCGATACGAATCGTAGTTGAGCTCATCCACTTCAAAAGTGGTGCGCATCAGCAGGAATTCACCCTCCCCCCATGGTGAGGTGAATTGGTTCATTTTGATTCCGCTGTGATCCCAGACACCCTTTCCGATGGGGGCTTTTCCTTCTGTCCATTTGCGGTCATCGAAGTCGGGCTGATACCAATTTTCCATTTCGGCTGGCAAAGTGATGTCG
Source organism: Pirellulaceae bacterium (assembly GCA_044238045.1). GTDB lineage: Bacteria > Planctomycetota > Planctomycetia > Pirellulales > Pirellulaceae > CAZUJM01. The sequence continues at coordinate 6,153 of JBIIEC010000248.1, forward strand.
CGGAATCGCCTCGCGTCATAGGTTTCCAGCTTATCCTTTTCTTCGGTGGCATCCAACGTAATGAAACGCCAGACATGATCCTCTGGCAGAGGCTTACCAAGCGGCTTCCAGTAGTTCTCCCATTTCCAATCGCTGTTGATGGTTCCATCCGCCTTCAGTTCATGCGCCGTGCCCACGATGTTGTCATACTCACCCTTCTTGGGTTCGGCGGCGGCAATGTCCTGATCCCAGAAGGGAGCAGTCTCCACAGCAACCACATTGCCCTTGAATTCGGGCATATCGGCCGGAGCGGCCATGGCCTTGCGAAATGACTCATTTTCGCTCTCACCGCCGACTCCCAGCACGCCTATCACGAATGGCATTTTCGGGGCTGACAGGTCTCTGCGAACATCGGAAATGAAGTGTGACAGCAAACGCGAGTACTCGTCATAATTCCCATTTGGGTAGGTCTGCCCATCGACCAGGTCGTTGAAACCTTGAAGCCAGACAAAACCTGCCAACTCATAGCCAGCCTCCTGGTCGTATTCCGGACAGACCCGCTTGGGATCTGCCAAAACCTTTTTCACATGTTCGACCATCATTCGGTAGAACACACCCGAGGCGGCATCCTTCTCATCCTGCCATTTCTTCCGGTCTTCGAGTTTGGGGATCCCGTGGGCCCCCTGGGGATGCTGATCCCACACTTCCTGAATCTCCTTGGGCAGCTTGTAGGGCCCGGCACTGGGTGGACGGAATTCGGTGTTGAGTGACCTGCCGCCCCAAGCGGTTTTGATAATCAGGATGGGTTGAGTGAGCCCTTTCTCCATATAGATTCCGAACGTGAACTCAGGACCGATCTTGCCGCAATCCCTGGTAGGCTGATCACCGCGAGCGCCAAAGCCGGCAGTCAACTTCCCCACCCCCTCGCCATTGGCACTGCCATCGTAAGGGCCGGTCAAATAGGACATCCAGACTTTGTCACATACCCGTGGCGTTCCATCAGGATTGCGCATCTCCTTGAGAATGGGAGCGGTATGCGGGTCCTTGCCGATGTAGTCAAAAGTGCTGATTGCTGCATGGCCCTCCATATTGGATTGGCCGGCAAGCACGAACACTTTGAGCTTCTTTCCCTGCGCCGAGGCCGTCGTGGACGAGAAGCAGCAGACAACGGCGAGCAATGCCAGCAAGGTCAAGGGCAGCCTTTTTAAACGCGGGTCGGTCATCGATCGTTCCTAGTCGAAGAAAAGGTGTCAGGACTCTTTTTTGGGTCTGCCACGGGGGCGAAGAGTGGAATCGAGGTTCAGTTGACTTGAGGTTTGCTGAACCCACGGCTCATCGCCAAACGGCGCGCCCCGATGGACGCTGTTGCGAACGGCCTTCAGTTCCGCGGCGGTCAGGGGTTTGTTGACGCGTTCTACCCAGCGCGGCGAGCGTGCGACGGGCCAAGCCGAAAGCAGTTGCGGATCCCGCTCGGGCTTTTCCAGCCACCGCGCCAGCGAACCCCATCTCCAGTCCTCGGCTCGTTGCACCAGACCAGCGCGCAGGGCGTTTCGCTCGACATACCGGCAGACCAGCAGAAAGTGCTCGTCATCCTGCACGGGAAAACTCTTGAAGCGACCCTGATAGATATGACCTTGGCCGCCCGTTTGATAGTGGGCATGCAATCGCATCGTGTGGGTGAGCGAAACCCACCTCAAAAAGCCACTCATTCCGCCGTCTTCCGTGGGCTGCAGAACAAAGTGCCAATGATTGGGCATCAACTGGTAAGCCAGGATCCGGCAGGCGTAACGCTCCAACCCTTCGGCGAGGATCCGCTCGAAGGCATCGAAGTCCTCCGGCTTGTGGAAAATATCTGCCCGGGCGTTGCCCCGGTTCAGGGCGTGATAAATTCCACCCGCTTCGTCTGCTCGTCTTGGTCGACCCATGGCGGCATCTTATCCGCAACCAACTCTCCAGAGAAAGAGGCCTGAGACCTTTGTTTTCATCCGCTCTATCAGCAGCGCGACAAAGAGTCCTGACACCTTTGTTTTCATCCGTGGGCCGCCGTCAGCCGCTCCAGATACGACGGCCCCAGTTTCGCACAGATCGACTCGGCCACCTGGAAGATTAACTTCTGCCAATCGTACTCCGCGGCCAAGGCCCGCCGCTCGGCCACTTCCTTCGGATGCGTGCTCACAGGAGCGAGGGCGCGGTGCAGAGCCTGCTCCCACTCATCGACCGTCGACGCGACCGTGATGATCGACTGGTAGTCCAGCAGCGATCGGATGGGAGTACCCACCGAAGGCCGTCCGCCGGCAAGATACTCGTGCAGCTTCAATGGATAGATGTTGTTCGTGTACCCGTTCACCAGATACGGCATCGTGCACGCGTCAAAATGCTGCGGATAGCAGGCGATCTCCAGACGCGACTTGGCTCCCAGGAAATAGACGTTCGGCCGCATGTCCATCTCGGCCACCGTCGCCTTGACCGATGCCTTGTCGGCCACAAGCCCCACATAGACGAACGACCACTGCGGGTTACGGTCGGCAAGCGTCCGGAGAAGTTCCCAGTCCAACTGCGACTTGATGACGCCTGTGTAGCCCACGATCGGCCGCGGGATATCCGCCATGTCGGCCGGAACCGGACAGGGCGTCGAGTACAGACGGAAGTCCACGCCCTCGGGAACAAGCCGTATGTTCGGATTGATGCCCCCCTTCCTGGCAAGCAGTCCCTGGGAGATCACAAACACCTGATCCACCTCCTGGATGACTCGTCGCTCCTCCGCGCACATCGGCGGCGGATCGCTCTGGAACGAGTACTCGTCGTCCACGTGGTAGAACGCGTACTCATGCTTGGCGACATCGAGCAGCGGGGCGAACTTATGGTGCCAGAGGTGGAGCAGTCCGCGCTGGCATCCGCGCTTGCGCAGCAGGTAGCATGCCTGGCGATAGCGAGCCCGCAGCAGGAAGTCGCGCAGCCGCTGGGGACTGTAGACATCGGGAGCCCAGACCGGCGGATGCACCATTTGAAAGGACGAAGGCAGGCCCTCCGCCAAAGTATCCAACTGCCTGATCCGCTCGCCACGGGCGCGAGTCTGCCGCCAATGCCCGGCCGGTTCCA
>JBIIEC010000247.1:0-9230 GCA_044238045.1 Pirellulaceae bacterium
GCCCTCCGGCGGATTCTTCATGTCGAAGAAGTCCAGGACGACGTCGTTGTCGCCACTCTTGGCCTGGTCGGTCAACTTGACTTGGAACGTATCCGGGTCGAACACGAACGTCTCAATGACGTCCCAGCCCTGGACTTCGATCGGGTTGCCGTCCTCGTCGATATTTTCCGAGCTGCCGAAATCCATCTTGAACAGACCGGCGTTCGCAGGGGCAGCAAACTGCGTGTTCAACGCCAACGCGGCCATGGCGGCCAGAAACCAACGCGATACCTTCATGACTCTTCTTCCTCGATGATTGCTGTACTCGATTGACCAAGCCCCACATCTCTGTTGCCCGTTCCCTGCCTGTTCCTCAATGCGAGTGGCGGACCGCTCACCCCGTGTCGCGGTATCACCTGGGAAGCGGCCGCACGCCCCGCGAACGAGGCCCGCATTTTAAGAACGCTTGAAGGTGCTGCAAAGAAAATTCAGGTGTCGCTAATGGGCTTTTCGGGAAATTTGGCGTTTTTACTCAGGGGTGGTTGTCAACCCCAAATGGAGGTTCCTGCGTCGTGGAGTGGCCGTCGTGGCGTACAGGTTTTGGGACGCGGGGCGGGCCGTGGGAGGCCTACGGTCCGTTCGCCGGGACGCGGCAGTTGCGGGCAATGGAGGACGCAACGGCCCCGGCTCGGGCGGATGCCGTCGAGCCGCGAGGTTCCTGGAGGCCGCCCCGTTGTCGCGTGGAGATGCCGCGGCGACAATCGCGGATCACGATTCGAGCCGGGTTCATCAAGGATCGCGTTCACCAACGATTTCGGAGGGAGAGGATTCATGCCGAAGCTGAAGGTCGAGGGGGTGGGGACATTCGAGGTACAAGCCGGCAAGCGGCTGGTGCTGGCGTTGACGGAGGATGCGGGCGTGGATCAGCTGCATGCCTGCGGCGGCAAGGCACGCTGCACGACCTGCAAGGTGGAGTTCTTGGAGGGCGAGCCGACGCGGATGGCGGTGGCGGAGCGTGATGTGCTGGCCGCCAAGGGGCTGTCGGGCGTGCGGTTGAGCTGCCAGCTGGCTTGTGACCAGGACATGGCCGTGCGGATCATCAGCCGCTTTGAAGGCAGCGGGCGCAAGGATGCCGGCTCCCCGGTCGGCCCCGACATCGAGCCGACGCCCGAGTGGATCGAACGCGCCTGATCGATTCAGATACTTCCAGCCGCTTGTGAGGGCTCGCGCAGGAGGTCATGCGGCGTCCCGGAGTCCCCGTCCCCGGGGGCTCTCGTGCTACCGAAGTCCCCGTCCCCGGGGGCTCTCGTGCTGCCAGAGTCCCCGTCCTCGGGGGCTCTGGTGGAACGCGAACGCTGGTCGCGCGGCCGGTCACGACGGCCCTCAGGCAAGCTCGGCGGCCCGCTGTTTGAGCAGGTACTTCTGCGTCTTGCCGGTGGCCGTTTTCGGCAGGTCTCCAAAGACGATGTAACGCGGGCATTTGAAGTGCGCCAGGCGTTCGCGGCAGAACGCCACGATTTCGGCCACCGTCGCCTCCTGGCCCGCTCGCAGCGTCACGAACGCACACGGTGTCTCGCCCCAGGTCTCATCGGGTCTGGCCACGACGGCCGCTTCGCTGATGGCCGGATGGTGCAGCAGCACGTTCTCGACTTCGATCGTCGAGATGTTTTCGCCTCCCGAGATGATGATATCCTTGGCTCGATCGCGCAGTTCGATGTAGCCATCTTCATGGACGACGGCGAGGTCCCCGGTGTGGAGCCAGCCCTGTTCGAACGCGGCGTGCGTGGAGCGTTCGTTCTTCAGGTAGCCTTTCATGATGAGGTTGCCGCGCATGAGGACTTCGCCCAGCGTGACGCCGTCATGGGGAACGGGATCCAGCGAGCCGGCGCGCACGACGCGGAGGTCTTCCTGCAGCTGCATGCGCACGCCCTGGCGGGCCTTGATCCGCGCCTGCTCCGCCGCGGGCCGGTCTTCCCACGACGGCTGCCACTCGCAGAACACGGCGGGTCCGTAGGTTTCGGTGAGGCCATAGACGTGGGTGATGTCGAAGCCTTGTTCGCTGAGAATCGTCAGCACGGTTTCCGGCGGCGGCGCACCGCCGATGATCCCGCGGATCGTGCGGGCTTCGCGCCGCGGAGTCTTCGCGGCCGCTTCGGCCAGCATCTTGTGGACAATGGGCGCGCCCGCAAAATGCGTGACTCGCTCCTCGTCCATCAGCTGCAGGATGCGCCCGACATCGACTTTGCGAAGGCAGACGTTCGTGCCCGCCACGACGGCCATCGACCACGCGAAGCCCCAGCCGTTGCAGTGGAACAGCGGCACGGTCCAGAGGTAGACCGGGTGCATGCCGAGGCTGGAGGAGATCACGTTATTCACCGCCAGCAGGTAGGCCCCGCGATGGCTGTAGACCACGCCCTTCGGATCGCCCGTCGTCCCGGATGTGTAGTTGAGCGAAATCGGATCCCACTCGTTCCGCGGCAGCTCCCAGGCGAACTCCGGATCGCCCTCGGCCAGCAGCTCCTCGTAGGTGAGCGAGCCGAGTCGCTGGCGGGTCGGTGCGTCGGCCGGCATCATCGGGTCGTCGATGTCGACCACCAGCGGCTGCTGTCGGCACTGCGCGAGCGCGGCCTGCATGACGGGAGCCAGTTCGCAGTCGGTGAGCAGCACCTTGGTCTCGGCATGGTCCAGCATGAAGGCGATGCTGGCCGCGTCGAGTCGCGTGTTGATCGAGTGCAGGACGGCGCCCGCCATGGCCACGCCGAAGTGAGCTTCCACCATCTCCGGCGTGTTGAACAGCAGGGCCGATACCGTGTCGTCCTTGCCGATGCCTCGATGCCGCAGCGCGGAGGCCAGTCGACGGCAACGCGAGTACGTCGTCGCCCAATTGTCGCGTCGCGGACCATGCACGATCGACGTGCGCTGGCCGTGCACTTCGGCGACACGCCTCAGCAGCGACAACGGCGAAAGCGGCGAGTAGTTGGCTTCGTTGGCCTCAAGGCCTTGTTGGAAGTGGGATTGCATGGAGGGTGCGGGGATTTAGGGTGGGGAGCTTAGTAGATGTCGGGTTCGCGATTCTTGCCAGGCTTGGCGAGGAAGTCGAAGTCGCATCCCTCGTGGGCTTGCGTCACATGCTTGGCGAACAGATAGCCGTAGCCACGTTCGTAGTACGGTGCCGGTGGTTGCCAGCGCGCCTGCCGCGCCTGCCACTCCTCGGGTGACAGGCAGAGGTCGAGGCGTCGGGCGTCGACGTCCAGTTCGATCCAGTCGCCGTCCTGGACGAAGGCCAGGGGGCCGCCGAGGTGCGATTCGGGCGACACATGCAGCACGCAGGTGCCGTAGCTGGTGCCGCTCATCCGCGCATCCGAGATTCGCACCATGTCGCGCACGCCTTGGCGAAGCAGCTTGTTCGGCAGCGGCAGCATGCCCCATTCGGGAAACCCGGGCGCGCCGTGCGGACCGGCACTCTTCAGCACCAGCACCGAGTCGGCCGTGACGGCCAGCCGCTCGTCGTTCAACCTCGCTCGCAGGTCGGCGTAGTTCTCGAACACGACCGCCTGCCCGCGGTGTCGGCGCAGGCGAGGATCGGCGGCCGTCGGCTTGATGACGCAGCCGTGCGGCGACAGGTTGCCGCGCAGCACGAACGTACCACCGGTGGGAGCCAGCGGCGACTGCAGCGACAGGATGACGCGCGGGTCGATCACCTCCGCGCCCTCGAGGTTCTCGCCCAGCGTGCGACCGTTGACGGTCCTCGCGTCCACTCGCAGCAGCGGCCGCAACTGCTCCAGCAACGCTCGCAGACCGCCCGCGTTGAAAAAATCCTCCATCAGGTACTGGCCGGCCGGACGCAGGTTGGCAATCACCGGAGTCGACCGCGACAGTCGGTCGAAGTCGTCCATGGTGAGCGGCACGCCCGCGCGCCCCGCCAGCGCAAGCAGGTGCACGATCGCATTCGTGGAGCCGCTGAGGGCCATGTCGGTGATGATGGCGTTTTCGAAGGAGGCGGCGGTCAGCAGGTCCGAGGGCTTGAGGTCCTCCCAGACCATCTCCACGATGCGACGCCCCGTGGCCGTCGCCAGTCGGATGTGTTCGGCAAAAACGGCGGGCACCGACGAGCCGCCCGGCAGCACCATGCCGAGCGCTTCGGCGATCGCGCCCATCGTCGATGCGGTGCCCATCGTCATGCAGTGCCCGGCGGAACGAGCGATGCTGTTTTCGATCTCCTGCCACGCCTCGTCGCACAAGTTCCCCGCGCAGCGTTCGTTCCAGTACTTCCAGCCGTCGCTGCCGCTGCCCAGCGTCTGGTCCCGCCAGCGCGCGTTCACCATCGGACCGGCAGGAAAGAAGATGGCCGGCACGTTCGCCGTGATCGCCCCCATCAGCAGCGCGGGCGTGGTCTTGTCGCATCCGCCCATCAACACCACGCCATCCAGCGGATGGCAGCGGATCACCTCCTCCGCCTCCATCGCCAGCAGGTTGCGATACAACATCGTCGTGGGCTTCATCAGGATCTCACCCAGCGACGTGACCGGGATCTCCACCGGAAACCCGCCCGCCTGCCACACTCCCCGCTTCACCTCCTCCGCCCGCTCGCGAAAATGCGAATGACACGTGTTCAGGTCGCTCCACGTGTTGAGGATCCCGATCACCGGCTTGCCGCGGTAGTCCTCATCCGCCCAGCCCATGCCTTTCAGACGCGAACGATGGCCGAACGAACGCAGGTCGTCGGGGCCAAACCAGCGGTGGCTCCGCAGCTGCTCCGGCGCGCGACGTCTGGGGTCCGGCGACGAACTTCGGTCCTGGCTCATGGAATGCTCCGGGGCTTTCGGCACGGACGGCGATCGAGCGAACCCACGCTCGCGGTCCGCTGCAGCGAAAGGCCCATCGTATGCCGATGCGCGCAAGTCCGGCAAGAAGCCGTCGTCGAGAAGCAGACGGCCGCACGGAGTTACCGCAGGGAGTTGCCGCCGCAGAGCTGCCGATCGCCGCTGCCGGGCGGCGGGCTCGGCTCAGGTCAACTCAGGCAGCGGCTGGTAGCTGCCGTCCACCAGATACTGTGGTCGACCCGTCAGGTCCTGCACGGTGGTGTTTTGCAGGTCGAAGCCCAGGTTATGGTAGAGCGTCGCGAAGATTTCCTGGAAGTGCACAGGTCGGTCGTCCGCTTCGCCACCGTAACGATCGGTCGAGCCGATCACTTGGCCCGTCCGCATCCCGCCTCCGGCCAGCATCGCGAAGTTCACGTTCGGCCAGTGGTCGCGACCCGCATCCTTGTTGATCCGCGGCGTGCGCCCAAACTCGCCCCAGACCACCACCGAAACGCTCTTCTCCAAACCCCGCTCGCGGAGGTCGTCGAGCAGCGCGCTGAGCGCCTGGTCGAGGTCGGGCAGGTTGGCGCGGGCGTTGGCGAAGTTGTTGCCGTGCCAGTCCCAGAAGCTGTAGCTGAGCGTCACGACGCGTGCGCCGGCTTCCACCAGACGTCGGGCCATGAGGAACTGCTGGTTCAGTCGTGGAGCGGCGTCGCCTTGCGTCTTCTCGGTACCATACCCGTAACGCTCGCGAATCCTCGGATCCTCCGCCTCCACATTCAAGGCTTCCGCCAGTCGACTCGACGTGAGCACCCCCAGCGCCTGCTGCTGCAACGCATCGGCACTCTGCACCCAAGCCGCTTCATCCGCCCGGCGTCGCAGCGTGTCGAGCGAAGAGAGCAGTTGTCGGCGATTGGCGAGACGATCGACGCTGATGTTGCCCAGGACCAGGTCGGAACGACCGTCGCCATTCGGCTGGAATGCGGAGTGCGCCGGACCCAGGAAGCCGCCGTAACCGTTGTTGTAGGGGCGATGCTGCATGCGCGGCGAAAGGCCGACGAACGGTGGCATCGCCGCGTGACGCGGACCAAGCAGCTTCGAGACCATGGCCCCCATCTCGGGCCAGCCTCCCGCCGGTTGGTTGTCCGTCAGTCGCCCCGTCAGGCACTGCCGCGACTCGTGCCGATCCCGCGCACCGACCAGCGACCGGATCACCGCCAGGCGATCCATGCGCTGCGCGAGCAGCGGCAGCAGTTCGCAGACTTCGATGCCCGGCACGTTCGTGGCGATCGGACGGAACTCGCCGCGGATCTCCACCGGCGCCTGCATTTTCAAGTCCACCATGTCCTGGTGCGGAGGTCCGCCCGGAAGGTAGATCATGATGATCGACTTGTCGGACGATCCAATGCCAGCATTCGCTTCGGCACGCAGCAGTTGGGGCAACGACAGCCCGCCCAGTCCCAGGGCGCCGACTCGCAGGAACGACCGACGCGATACGCCGTCGCAGAAACGTCGACTCGGCTGTCCAGCGTGGATGGTCAGCATTAGGGCATCTCCAGGGCAGGGCCCGCCATGGAACGGTGGGCGACCAGTGGACGCACGACCAGGGGCACGACGTCAGTTTGATCGCAAACTGCCAGCGCACGGCCGGTCAGGACAGCTCGGGTGGGCAAGGGGAGGGCGGGGCCCCGGGGCCGCATGGACCCGAGACTCCCGTATTTCAACACATGCCGGGGGCCATTGGCAAGAGCGTCGTCCCAGGGCCTCGGTCCCCAGGGCGCCCGACGACCCACCCGCGTGCCCCTCCGCACGGCGTGGTCGGCAGACTCGACGAGGCCCTTTGTTCCGAAGAAAGAAGCATGACCGCGGGCGAGGAGTCTGCCGGCAAGGGGCTGGTGTCCCCAAGCCTCGCGGCCCGTCCTCAGATTTCGATCCGCTCGGGATCGAGCGGATGGGGCACGACCCGCCACTGCTGGTGTTCGAAGTCGAATTCGCTGATCGACGCCAACGGCCGCTTCAAATAGCGGCCCGTCGCCTCGGCGGCCACCGAGCCGTCGGCGAGCAGGATTTCGCCGGTCCCCTCGAAGTGCCGCCGCGATTCCTGGGTCAACCGAGCGATCGCCCGGATCGGCTCACCCAGCGGAATAGGTTGCCGGTAACGCGTGTTCAGTTCAATAGTCACGCCCCACACCTCTTCGCCGTATCGCGCACGGATGGCCCGGCCGATCAACTCGTCCAGCAACGACGCGGCGATACCTCCATGCAGCCGGCCCGGATAGCCCTGGTGCTGGTCCGCCGGCGTGAACAGGGCGAGGACCTGCTGGCTGTCGAGGTCGTAGAAGCGAGCCTGCAGGCCCAGTCCGTTCTCGAGGCCGCACACGAGACACATGCGCGAGTTGGGCTGCTTGCTGACGATCTGGTGGAGGTCGGGCATGGGGGGAGCAAAGAGAGGGTAGAGAGTAGAAAGTAGAGCGTCAGTTGAACAGCATGCCGGCGTAGCCGACGACCCGGGAGTTGTCCTTCGTCACCTCCGCGCTGGTGCCGTAGGAAACGAATTCGGCTTCCAGAGGCGACTTCCACTGACGGAGGACGTCGAGGACGATGCAGGCGGGCAGCACGCCACACATGCTTATTCTGTGTTCGCGGACCGTTTGGAACAAGCCGTCCGGGTCCATCGCCTGCAGACGCTCGAGGGCCAGGCCATCGAGGCGTCGCGTCTGCTCGTCGTTGGCGAAATGATTCATGTCGCTGGAGACGAGCAGCAGCGTGCGCTCGCGACGTGGCAGCAGCACGCGCGCCAGCGCGTTGGCGATCCGCCGGCAGTCGTCGCGCGACGTAGGTCCGATGGCGATGCCGGTGACGCGCGCCTGCGGAGCCCAGCGCGCGATCCACGGCAGCTCCAGTTCGATCGCATGCTCCCGCTCGTGGGCCGCCGCGTCCAGTTCCAGCCCCGGCACCTGCGCGCAGAGTTCCGCAGCCAAGGCCGGATCGGCGGCCACTTCGCGACCGGGCAGCGACCAGGCAGTATGCGGCGAGACCGCCCAGTTGCGGCCCAGGTTCGTATGCTTCGGACCGAGGATGATCACCGACTCCGGAATCTCCACGCGGCTCAAGACGTCCGCCGCGATCCGACCCGAATAGACCAGCCCGGCATGCGGCACCATCGCCGCTTGCCACGCGCGCCGCGCGCGAGGCGTGGCGGGCGCGAGTTCGTCGAGCATCCGTTGCAACTCGGCTGGATCGGCCGGATAGAATGTGCCCGCCACGGCGGCCGGTCGCGCACCGTGCACGATTGAATTGGATCCCGGGAAGTTGGACGCAGGCGGCCCAGACGCAGGGGGCCCAGACGCAGGGGGCCCAGACGCAGGCGGCCCAGACGCAGGGGGACCCGTCTGCGGCGCGGGGCTATTGATGGGTTGGGTGGGCTGTGGGGAAGCGTTCATCGGGCGAACGGTCTTCGCGGCCGCGGGCGCGTGGGAGAAGTTGAGCAAGGACGACATGCCTGCGGGAGCGGAGCGGGCGGCGGGCGCGGGCACGCGCGGGACGGGAGCAGGCAGGCTCGCCGGTGCCGGAGCAGTGGGTGCCTCGACCGGCCCTACGTAAGGGCCCTTGATCACATGGCCCTCGAAGGTGAACAGCTGCGTATCGTCGAGCTTCCAGGATTCGGGATCAAGCTGCGCCTTGAGGCAGACCTGGCGCAGGAAGGTCGGCACGTCGAAACCGTGGTCGGTGGCCACGCCGGGCAGCAGCAGGCCGCGCGAGGAGCCTCGTTGGATCTGCAGGCCATGTCGCCCGATCTCAATCACCTCCTGGCGTGCTTCTCCCTTCGCGGTGACCGGCTGTTGTCCGTACAGCAACCAGATCTCAAACTGCAGGTGCTGCAGTTCCGCCGGTTCGATCCGTCGCATCCTTGGGTCGCGCGTGGCGGAAGTGATCGCCGAGTGTTCTAGGGCCTGGGCGAGGCCGACACGCTGGCCGAGGAATCCGCAGCAGCCGCGCAGTTGCTGCTGTCGCTTAATGGAGACGAAGCAGCCGTGAACGACGACCTGGGCCGAACCGAGGAACAGCTCCTCGCGGATCTCCAGTCGCGAACCGTGTACGGCGGAATGGACGAGCTGGCGCGTGACCTGCAGGATTGCCTGTTCCTGCTCCGGGGAAATTCGGGGGCGTTCCTGTGCGACGGACATGGCGTGGGTTCCCGCGCTGGGGATCGTTGGAGGTTTCGGTGAAGTGGAAGTGGTGGAGGAGGGCGTCGGCGGTTCGCGAAGCGTGATCGTTTCCTGGATCGGAGGCGTGTCGGACCGTGGGGATGGCGCGAGCGGCCAGCGACGCGCGTAGGGGCTCAGGTCGACCGGCTGCCGACGGCTGCCCCACTGGCCGGCGGTGTCGAGCCACCGGCCGGCGAGGGCTTGGCCGCAGTGCACGCAGCACCCGTCGCGGATCTCGTAA
>JBIIEC010000629.1:0-2707 GCA_044238045.1 Pirellulaceae bacterium
GACGCCCAGCAGCAGGCCGACGTTTTCCAGCACGGTGCTGTTGATCGTGCCGTTGACCGTCTGCTGCGTCGAGTCGATGCGCGGGACGCGGGAGCCGACGAGGATGAAGGCTGGCTGGTTGTTGAGCGTCATGACCTGCGGACGGCTCAGGATGTCCAAGCGACTCGACTCCTGCAGCGCCCGGATCAGCACGCTGATCGACTCGCTGCTGGCGGAGAGGACGAGGCCACCGTAGCCGAGATCGCTGTTGGAGCGGCCGACGGAGAAGTTCGTGAGGCCCTGGCCGGCCGTCTTCTCGCGGGTGGCCAATGAACTTGCCGCCGCGCTGTTGCCGAGTGCCTGGTTGTTGAAGTTGAATCCGGGTGTCAGGAGCGACGCTCCCGTACCCGTGCCCGCTCCCGTCGAAACCGAGCTGCGATCGAACAGCAGCGAGTCCTGGATACCCAGCTCGACGCCCAGCTCGGCCAGGTTGTCGAGGCTGACTTCCGCGATCAGCACCTGGATCAGCACCATCGGCGGCCGCTCGTCCAGCTCCTCGACGATCTTCGCGATGTCATTGAAGTACTGTGGCGTGGCGCTGATGATCAGGCTGTTGCTGACCAGTTCCGGCACGACCACCACTTCGCGTTCGATCTGCTCATACTGGCTCACCGCATCCGGCGCGATCTGCAGCTGCAGCTGTCGCTGCGTATTCAAGAACTCATTGATCGCCGTCGCCACTTCCTGGGCCGGCGCATTCAGCAGGCGATAGACGCGGCTTTTGCGAAGCGACGAGCCTTCCTCGTCGAGTCGCAGCAGGATCGCCTCGACCACGTTGAGGTCGGCGCCCGAACCGGTGGCAATGATGCTGTTGGTGCGGGGATCGGTCGAGAACCGCAGCGGGATCAGCGTGCTGTCCCCGGCGCCGATGCCGGCGCCCTGGCCGAACGGTCCCTGATTGGCCTGCTGCCCCTGCTGCGACTGGCCGAACAGCTGCTGCAGCGTCTGCGTCAGGATCGTCGCGTCGCCGTTGACGATGGTGAACACCTTGATTTCAGCTTCCGAGGTCGGCAGCGCGTCCAGCTGCTTGACCAACGTCTCAATCAGGTCCATGCTTTCCGTCGGCGCGGTCACGAGCAGCGAGTTGGCCCGCACGTCGGCGGAGATGGTGACTTCGGTGAGAATGCCGGAACGCAGCAGCTTGTTGCCTTCCGTGTCAATCTTGACCATCGTCAGCACGCTGGAGCGGCCGGTGCGACCGGACGACGAATTGTTCGTCGAACCGGCGGCCGGCGCGCCGGGCAGTCCTGGCACGGTACCCGCCTGGCCTGCCGTGCTGCTGCCTGCCTGCGACTCGCCACGCAAGGTCGACTGCAGCACCGGGGCCAGTTCCTCGGCCAGGGCGTTCCGCAGCTTGAAGACCCGCAGTTCGCTCGTCGCGGCGTTCTCGGTCACGTCGATCTTCGTGAGCAAGTCACGCACCTCGGCGAAGTCGCGGGCGCTCGCGTAGACGATCAGCGAGTTCGTGCGGAAGTCGGCCAGGGCCTGCACGCGCGGCCCCAAGCCGGTGCGGTTCGCAAAGAAGGAACTGACCGTCGAGGCTGCTTCGCCAGCCGACATGTGCTTCAGCGGATAGATCTGGAACTGCGAACTGGGTTCGACCGGCTGATCGAGCCGTTTGACCAGGTCGACAGTCGCCTTGACGCCTTCGGGACGGCCAATCAGCAGCAGCGAGTTCGGCTTGATCAGCGGAGTAATGCTGACGGTGCCCACGCGAGCGGCCAGGGCCGGCGTGGCGTTGAGCTGCGTGACGAGGTCGGACATCGACTGGCTGTTCACATGTTCCAGCGGCAGCATTTCGATCGACGGCTCCGTCCCCGCGCTCAGGTTTTCCAACTGCCCGATGATCTGCATGACACGATCGACGTCGGGCTTGCGGCCGCGAATGATGATCGCACCCAGGCCTTCGACGAATTCGATCTGCACGGAGCCAAGCAGCGAGCCGTCGAGGCCGACGCCACCGCCGGCCATGGGCGCCAGCTGCGTCACGACTTCGTCGTCCCCGCCGGCTTCGCCTTCGCGCGGCGGCTGCGTTTCGCCGTCGGTCGCCGGCGGCGCCGCGTCTTCGGCCTGCGCCACCACGACCGGCTTCGGCGCCGCGGGCTCGATCGCGCGCGGCTTGCCACCGTCGATGCCCACCACATCCGCGCCCCAGCGCGTTTTTCCGGTCGTCGCGTCCCGCTGCGCCATGCGCAGCAGTTCTACCACCCGCGTGATCGACTCCGGGCTGACCATGCCCAGCGCCTTCATCCGCGTCGACTCCATGGCGGGCGTCTTATCCAGCGAACGGAAGACCCGCATCCAGGCGTCGATCACCGCCTGGTCACCCTCCATCTTCACATCACCCGACTTCGTGTCCAGCCGCAAGGTCGCTTCGCCCTGCTGCCCGGGAATGTTCGTCACCAGTTCGCTGCTGTTGTCATCCTGCGCCACGGCCAGCCGCGTGGGAACATAGTCCTGCACGACCGCCAGCAGCTGGCGCCAGTTCATGTTCTGCAGTCGCGTCGACGAGGGCGAAACGGAGGACGACGCAGCGGCCGAGCGGCCCAGCGTGTTGGCGATCGGCTCCCTGCCGGTCACCTCGCGTGCCACCGTTGGAGCGATCGTGCCGACACCCTCCGCCGCCGGCTGCGTCTTCGCCGGCATCTCCCGCGCAAGACGGTTCGGG
>JBIIEC010000630.1:0-2683 GCA_044238045.1 Pirellulaceae bacterium
TCCGACTCCGGCCGGCGAGTCCATGAGGAGCAGCGGATCGTATTTGAGCCGGACAAGTTGGCCGATGCCTGGGTGGTGAACGCGACGTCCGAGGCGGCGAAGTTTCAATGGAGCAACGGCCAGTTGAAGTACCCCGAGGCGCCGTTCGCGGCGTCTTCGATGTGGTATCGCGAGCGAGTGCCGGTGCGCAGTTTCCAGGTAAGCTTCCGCTACAAGCACTCCTCCTCGCGTATCCGCGGCGATGGGTTCGCGTTTGTGCTGCAGAACAGCGAGCAGGGAACGCAGGCGCTGGGCGACGTGGGCGGCGGACTCGGCTACGCGGCCATCCCCGGCAACAAGGTCGGCTACCTCTTCGAAATCAACGATCAAGGCGCGGCCGTGAAGGGAGCCCGATACGATGTCCTGGGCGTCACGGGCAACTACCGACCCGTGAACAACTTCCCCAAGAACGAGTGGCATCTGTTCACGCTGACCTACGACGAAGTCGCGCAGACCTTGACGGAGCGCATCGAAGTCGCTGGCGGTTCGACGATCGTGCAGGTCACGGAAGGCGTCAACCTGGCCCAGGTGCTGGGCAGTGAGACCGCCTACATGGGCTTCACGGCAGCTTCCGGCGCGAACATCTCGGAGCAGACGTTCGCCGACTTTTCCATGATCTATCCGGCGGAGTACGAATTCCCGCAGGGTGGTCGTGGCGTGGAATGGTTCATGAACGGAGGCGTTCAGACGCTGGTCGATGATGAGCTGGAGGTCGCCGATAGTCGCTGGATGGCCACGTCGACATGGTACGGCCGGCCCGTAGGCGTTGGAGCGTTCCATGCGGAATTCAACTTTAAGGTGTGGAAGAACAGCCAGCCTGCCGATGGGTTCGCCTTCGTGCTGCACAACAGCCCGGAGGGCGTGGGTGCCGTGGGCCGGTATGGATCGTCGCTGGGATACGCGGGCATTCCAGGCAGGAAGGTGGGGCTGCTGTTCAATGTCTTCCAATCGCCGGGAATGCGTTTCGACGATGGTTCCGAGGCGGGCAATTACCTGCCGCTGCCGAGCTGGGTGGTGGGGGAACCGGTGGCCGTCACCCTGGATTACGATGGCTTCCAGCAACGGCTGCTGGTCACGCTTCGTTCGGGGAATACCGGGGAGGTGGTGAGCCGTTCGCTGGAGAACGTCAACCTGTCGGCCCTGCTGGGTGGCACTTCGGCGTGGATGGGCATCACGACAGGAACGGGGGATTCCAGCACGTCGATGAATTTCCAGGGCCTCCGGTTCCGGGAAGTACTCGGGGTCTACGCATCCGCGCCGCTGGGAGAGTTGACGAAGGAGATCTACTTGCGTTCGAGCCGGGGCGATATCGGTCGGCCAGGCAAGGAGATCGACGTCTATGGCATTACCGTGGCGGACGCACCGAATGGAGAAGTGCATATCAGTCCGCCCGTGTTTCCCGCGGTACGACTGGCGGCCGATTCGGGGCAGCAAAGCGTCGATCGGATCACCAACGATGGGCGACTCTCCATCAGTTCCGCGCGGCTCGCGACGCTGCAGTTCTCCGTGGACGGTGGCACGACCTGGCTGGCGGACTTCGAGCCGGTGGAGGGCATCAATCGAATCCACGTGGTGCAGGTGAACGCGCGCGGCCAGCGTTCGGAGCCGACTTACCTGGAGTTTACGCTGGATCGCCAGCCGCCTGCGCAGCCGCAGGTGCAGGTCGCGGCAGCGCCGTTGGCTGCCGTGCCTCTGAACGCCGTCTCTGAGGAGGGCGAGGAACCGCCGTTCGCTCCGACGCAGAGCGAATCCGGGCACCTGGATATCCAGGGCTTGGAACCGGACGCGCTGGTCGAATACTCGGTGAACAACGCCGATTGGACGGCGGAATACAGGCCCGTGTTCGGGATGAACGCGGTGCGCGTGCGTCAGATCGACCTCGCGGGCAACGTCTCGCCCGCGAGCGAGGAAGTGCGTTTCCTCCTCGAGATGCCTCCGACCCCGCCACCGTCGCCCTGGATGAACGCCGTGAATCGCCTGGATGTGAACGGCGATGGCGTGGTCTCCCCAGCCGATGCGCTGTGGGTGATCAACTACTTGAATTCGGCTCGTAACCTCCCGGGCCCGCTGCCGACGCCTACCACGGCCTTCGGCCCGCCGCCGGTTGGTTCGGCGGGATTTCTCGATGTGAATGGTGACCGCTATGCGTCGGCGATCGACGCGCTGCTGGTGCTCAACGAGCTGAATCGAACCGATTTAGAGTCGGGGGAAGGCGAACCGCAGCCCATGGCATGGCATGATGAAGTGGACGCGATCTTCTCGGAGGAACACGCTGCGGAGGTCCCGGAACTGACGGAGGTCGGCTGCGCGCTGACAGGCGTGGACGGCAAACGCAGTCGCTGGTCTTCGCGGTAACCGGATCGGAAGCGCAGCACGCCGGCCACCAGGCTTTGCTGCGTGGACTCCGTCCCCGCGCTGCGCCTCCTGCATCACTTCCCACGGCGATCACCAGGTCGCCCCGTCGTCCTTCGCTGTGTCACCCGATCTCGCTGTGCGCGCTGGCCGAGGACTCGACAGGCGCCGCATGGGCAGGCTTCAGGAGATCGCGTCCAGTTCGGCGGCATGTTTCGCACCCGTCGAAGCGTCGATGATCGTGTGACGCAGAGTGATCATCGAGGCTTCTTGGTCCCGCGGATTCCTGCAG
>JBIIEC010000631.1:0-2679 GCA_044238045.1 Pirellulaceae bacterium
GAGGGCGATCGCGTCGCTGTCCAGGGCGCCGAGGAACTGCAGACCACCTACGCCTCCGTCAGGTAGCCCATCATGCTCAATCATGTCATTGCCTTTTCGCTCCGCAATCGCGCGCTGGTGCTGGCCTTCGCCGTGGCGGTGATCGCCTATGGCATCTACCAGCTGGGCCAGTTGCCGGTCGACGTCTTTCCCGACCTCAACCGGCCCACGGTCACGATCATGACGGAAGCGCCGGGCCTCGCACCCGAGGAGGTCGAACTGCTGGTCACGCGACCGCTGGAGTACTTGCTGAACGGCGCCACCGGCGTGCAGCGCGTCCGATCTTCCTCGGGCATCGGGCTTTCGATCGTGTGGGTGGAGTTTGATTGGGGGACGGACATCTATCGGGATCGGCAGATCGTGGCCGAGAAGTTGCAACTGGCTCGGGCTCGCCTGCCGCGTGACGCCAATCCGGCGATGGCGCCGATCTCCTCGATCATGGGCGAGATCCGACTGCTGGGGCTGCGCGCCACGGAACAGGACTCGTCTGCGGAAGAACGGCTCGCTCGCGCGATGGAACTGCGGACGTTCGCCGAATTCACGCTGCGCAATCGGCTGCTGGCCGTGCAGGGCGTCGCCCAGGTGACCGTCATGGGCGGAGTGCTCAAGCAGTTCCAGGTGGTGACGTCGCCCGAACGGCTCGCCGCGCAGAACATTTCGCTCCAAGAGCTTTCCGATGCGGTGGCCCGGGCGAACGTGCTGGCCGGGGGCGGCATCATGGAGCGGGGAGAGCGGGAGTCGCTGGTGCGGATCAGCGGGCAGTCGATATCGCTGGAGCAGGTGGGCAATTCGGTGGTGGCATGGCGTGAGCCGCGTCCGGTGCTGGTGCGCGATGTGGCCGAGGTGCGGCTGGGAGGCCCCGTGCGGCGCGGCGATGGCAGCGTGTGGGTCAAGCAGATGCAGGGTACGACCGAGACGCCCGAAGTCCAGGGAGGCGACGCCGTCATCCTGGCCGTGCAGAAGCAGCCGCACGCCGACACATTGAAGCTCGACCGGGAACTCGATCGCGTGCTCGACGAGATGCGGGCCGAACTGCCGGTCGGCGTGGAGATCGAAGGACGCGTCTTCAAGCAAGCCGACTTCATTGAAGCGGCCGTGGACAATGTCGTGGAAGCGGTCCGCGACGGTGCGCTCTGGGTGGTCGTGGTGCTGTTCCTGTTCATGTGGAATTTCCGCGTGAGCGTCAGCAGCCTGACCGCCATGCCGCTCTCCATCCTGTTGACCGTGCTCGTCTTTCGCTGGCTCGGCATTTCCATCAACACGATGACGATGGGCGGCATCGCGGTTGCGATCGGCGACCTGGTGGACGACTCGATCGTCGACATCGAGAATATCTACCGGCGTCTCAAAGAGAATCGCCATTCTGATTCGCCGCGCCCGGCGCTGCAGGTGGTGTTCCTGGCTTCGTGCGAGGTGCGGAACTCGATCGTCTACGCCACGCTGATCGTGACGCTGGTGGTCCTGCCGCTGTTCGCGCTGGGCGGACTGGAGGGCCGGATGTTCGCGCCGCTCGGCGTCGCCTACATCGCCTCGCTGCTCTGCTCGTTGGTCGTATCGCTGACGGTCACGCCGGTCCTCGGTTCACTGCTGCTGCCCCAGGCCCGGTTTCTCGGCGAGGGCGGCGACCCTTGGGTGCTGCGGACGTTGAAGGCCATGGTGGAACGCGTCCTGCGGCTCACCTTGCGGCACGCCCATGCCGTCCTCGTCGTGACCTCTGTGCTGGTTGTCGTGTCACTCGCCGCTCTTTTCTGGATGGGGGGCGAGTTCCTGCCGCCTTTCCACGAAGGCACGTTGACGATCAACGTGCAGGCGGAGCCGGGCACGAGTCTTGAGGAGAGCCGCCGGGTGGCGCGGCTTGTCGAAGAGCGGCTGCTGGCCGTGCCGGAAGTGGTATCGGTTTCGCGCCGCACGGGCCGCGCGGAACTGGACGAACACGCCGAGGGCGTGAACTCGTCCGAACTCGACGTGGGCCTCGTGCCGTTCCAGCGGCCTCGGCCCGGGTTGGGAGCCACGCTGCTGCGCCTGGTGCCTGGCCTGCATGTCTATGGATGGGACCACCAGGGGCGGCCTCGCGACCTGGTGCTGGCCGACATTCGCGACAAGGTGACCAGCGTGCCCGGAGTCAAAGTGAACCTGGGCCAGCCGATCTCGCATCGCCTCGACCATATCATGTCGGGCGTTCGCGCGCAGATCGCCGTCAAGCTGTTCGGCCCCGACCTGCGCGAGTTGCGGACGCTGTCCGAAGACGTGCAGGCGAAGATGGCGACGGTGGCGGGAGTGGTCGACCTGCAGGTGGAGCCGCAGGTGGAAGTGCCCCAACTGCGGCTGCGGGTGCGCCATGAAGAAGCGGCCCGGCATGGGCTGTCGCCTGCCGATATCGCGGAGATGCTGGAGATCGCGCACCGGGGACGTACCGTCTCGCAGATTCTCGACGAGGACCGTTTCTTCGACCTCGTGGTCTGGTTTGACGAATCCGCGCGCAACGATCCGCACGAGATCCACAAGATGATCCTGGATACGCCTTCGGGCCGCCGGGTGGCGTTGGGCGATGTCGTCGAGGTGCTCGACACCACCGGCCCCAACGCGCTGCATCGCGAGAACGTGCGACGGCGGATGGTCGTATTCAGCAACGTGCAGGGG
>JBIIEC010000249.1:0-9108 GCA_044238045.1 Pirellulaceae bacterium
TAGTAGACCTCAAGAAGCCTGCGGACGGCAAAAAAGAAGCCGACGCGAAAAAAGCGGCCAGCGACAAGAAGGCACCGCATGCGGCGGACAAGAAGCCGGCAGCGGCCGAGAGGAAACCGGCAGTGCCTGAGAAGAAGTCGGCAGTGCCCGAAAAGAAAGTGTCGCCCCTCGCCAAGAAGATCGACAAGGTCAAGGCGGCCGCCAAGGATGCGTCGAAAGACGCGGGCAAGAAGGCGGCCGACAAGAAGCCCACGCCGTCCCTGCCCGTCAAATCCGTGAAGAAAGCAGCGCCTAAGAAAGCGGCTCCGTCCCAGGCCGCCAAGAAGTCCATCAAGAAGAAGGTCGTCAAGAAGGCGCCCCCGATCACCAAGAAGGCCACGCCGAGCGGCAAGAAGTCGACCAGCAAACAGCTCGCGCGACGCAAGCCCCGCTAGGACGGCAGACACGGATACTTGCCGCGTCAGGCAACGCTGGAGAACAGGAGCAGCAGGGGTGGTTCGCCGTTGGCTGGATGCACGCGTGAAGTTCCCGCCGCCGCTCGCTGGATCGCAGCGGCCGCTGCTGGCGGCCGCTCTGGCTTTCTCGCTGTTGCTGGACGGACCAGAAATCTCGACGGCGGAACCGCGCGGGCCGTCGGAAACCGCCGCCAGCGCGGAGGCGGCGGAAACGGCCGGCGCCCCCGGTGCGACGGTCGCCGATGATCTCCCCGAACGCATCGAACCCCAAACGCCTCGTGGCGAAGCGGGCGAGGATCGACTGCGGGCTTCCGCGCTTCTCGCGCAGGCGCGACTGCTGTTCCGTCGCGAGCAGTTCGCGGAATCGCTTCACGCCTACCAGCGCGCGTACCGCTATGCCTATGAACTCCCCATGGTCGCCGCCGAGATCGTGCCCCTCGCCTTTCGGCTCGGCAGGAACGAAGAGGCCGTTGCCTATGCGAAGCATGTCGACCCCGCTCGCCCCCTGGACCCGCTGGTTCTCAATCGGCTGGCGCTGGAGCTGACGGCGAAGCAGGACTACTTCCGGGCCCTGGAACTGTATCGCCTTTCGGAACCGGAGGCAGCTCGCAGCACGCCGCACGGGCCGTCGATCGTCATGCGTTTCGAAATGGGACGGCTGCTCTACGTGACCAACCAGTACGCGGAGGCCGCCGCCGTCTTCACACGCGTTCGCGAGGCTCTGGAGCAGCCGGAACCGCCGAAAGAAGACCTGCCGGCGATCGAAGCGCTGACGGAGCATGCCGAGATCTCGTTCTCACTCATGGCCGAAGCGGCGCTCAAGGCGGGCGAAGACGATGCGAAGCTGCGCGAACTGGCCGAGTCGTTGTTCCGCCGCGCCTATCGCGATCGCCCCGAGAGCCCGCTGCTGCAACTGCATCTGGCTCGTCTGGCCCTCGCCCGTGACGAGGCCGCGGCGGCGGAGGAGTCGCTCGGTGCGTTCCTGAAGTCGGGCGTCACCGAAGCGGGAACCACGCCCTATGAGCTGCTGGCCGAACTGCTGGAGAAGCAGGGGCGAAGCGACCAGCTGGTAACGCGGCTGGAATCCCTGCTGGTGACCCAGCCGCAAAACGCTTACCTCGCCTACTCCCTGGCCGAAGCCTTGTTGCGCGGGGAGCAGTGGGACCGGGCCGTCGAGGTGTTGACGGCGCTGCAGGCGCGCCAGCCGCTGCTGGATGCCAGCCGCTTGCTGGTGGAAGCCCATTTTCGGCGACGCGATGCCGATGCGACGCTGCGAGCCATCGAGGAGGCGGTGGGACGATTCAGCGAGCTGGATCTGCTGCAGCCCCAGCTGAGCCTGGTGCTCGACGACCAGGCCTTCTGCGATCAGATGCTCGCCCGCGCCGTCGCCGACCAGGCAGCCGGGGTGCAGGAGGCCGCGGTGCCGGGGACTCGCCACGCCCGGTCGCGGGCGTTCGCACTCGCGCAGCTCTGCGAACGACGGGAACGACTGCAGGAGGCGGAAACGTACTACCGGGAGGCAATGGGCGAGCCTCCCGCGTTGGATGTCGAGGTCGGCTTGATGTGGGGGCTGTCGCACTTGCTGGCGGAGCAACCGGCCCAGGCCGCGGACGTCTTCCGTCGCCTGCTGGAGGGACGCTTGGAGGAGCAGGAGCGCGGATTGATGGAGTTCCACCTGTCGACGGCGCTGGTGGCGATGGGCCAGCACGACGAAGCGTTTCGGCTGTCGGTGGCCGCCAGCCAGCGACTTCCCCAATCGCCCCTGCTCCAGCTTCGTCCCGCCTGGGTCCTGTACCGCGCGGGGCGGTTGCCGGAATCGGCCAAGGCGTACGAGGAGTTTCTCCGTCGGTTCGGCGACCGCTATGGAGACGCCGCCCTTCGCGCCACGGTCCGCGAAGCCAAGCTGACCCTTTCCAGCCTCTGTACGCAGACAGGGCGGGCCGACGAGGCGGAGGAGTGGCTGGAGCAGGTACTGGATGAGTTCCCGGACGAGACGGGCGTGAAGAACGACCTGGGCTATCTTTGGGCGGATCGCGGAGTGCACCTGCAGCGGGCCCTGCGCATGGTCCAGCAGGCCATCGACGACGATCCGGACAACCATGCGTTCCGCGATAGCCTCGGCTGGGTGCTCTATCGAATGGGACGGTACCCGGAGGCAGTGGAGCAGTTAAGGAAGGCCGTGCGGGAGGAGAGTCCCGACGGGGAGATCCTGGATCATCTCGCCGAAGCTCAGTTGCGAGCGGAAGGCGAGATCGCCGCCCGGGCCACTTGGCAACGAGCCTTGGAAGTCCTGAAGCCCGGCGACGGGCCGCTCCGACGGCGCATCGAAGAGAAACTGGCAGATCTAGTTCGGGAGTAAAAGGGTCATGGCAGGGCATTCCCACTGGGCGGGGATCAAGCACAAGAAAGCTTTGATCGACAACAAGCGCGGCAAGGTCTGGAGCAAGATCTCCAAGGCGCTGATGATCGCGGCCAAGATGGGGGGCGGTGACCCCGACGCGAATCCTCGCCTGCGAGTTCCCCTGGCGGACGCCCGCGCGGCGCGGATGCCGAAGGACAATATCGAGCGCGCGATCAAGAAAGGCACGGGCGAACTGGAAGGCGGCGACATGGAGGCGATCCTCTACGAAGGCTACGGCCCGGCAGGTGTCGCGATCTTGTGCGATATCCTGACCGACAACCGCAACCGCACCGCGCCCGAGCTACGCAAGGTCTTCGAGGTCAACGGCGGAAAACTCGGCGCCACCGGCTGCGTCGCGTACCTCTTTGAACGAAAAGGGCTCGTCGTCGTGCCCGCCGCCTCCACCTCCGAAGATACGCTCATGGAACTGGCGCTCCAGGCGGGTGCCGATGATGTGCGACGCGAGGAAGACAACTTCGAGATCACCTGCGATCCCGATGCGTACGCCGATCTGCTGGCTGCCATCGAAGCGGCCGGCATCGAAGCGTCGGTGAAGGAGTTGACGCGGATTCCCTCGTCGACCGTCGACCTCGATGCCGAGGCGGCTCGCAAGGTCCTGAAGCTGATGGAGACGCTGGACGATCATGACGATGTCCAGGGCGTGTCGTCGAACTTCAGCATCTCCAAGGAGGTCATGAAGCAGTTGGAAACCGCCGGCTGATGCGAGCCGCGGCGGCGATCGGTCGAAGCCGGCCGACGGTCGCTGGAAGGCCACGGGAACCCGCTTGAAAAAAAGCCGGAACGTCGGGGACCCGGTCGAGGACAATTCTCCGGCCAGATCCGTCGACTTCGCGCCAAGATCCTATGGTGGACAGCTGCTGGCGATTATCCTAAGAGGCAGAGCCGGAGTGGTCCCTGCCCTGCGTCGCTCGATTGCACCCGGCCTCCCCCGCCCTGCTCCGCATCCTGCCTACCTCCGAGAATCGGGCCCCGTCCGCCGCGCGACTCGCGTCGGCCAGCACGGGCCGCTCGCCAGGGATTCGCCATGTTCCCGCCTCCCGTGAAATTCTGTTCCGTCTCACGCTGCTTGTTGGCATGTGTCGAGAGGCCGCGCGCTGGCCAGGGACGATACTGGCCGCGTTGCTTCGCGGCAGTCGTCCTGCTGCTGCTGGTCGCGCTGTCGCCGGCGCGGGCGGCGGAGTTGGAGCAGGACGTGACAAGCGAGGCGGAGCGTCTGTTCGAGAACCACGTGCGGCCGCTGCTGCTGGCGTCGTGTGTGAGCTGTCATGGGCCTGACGAACAGTCGGGTGGCCTGCGACTCGATTCGCGCGAAGCCTTGCTGCGCGGCGGTGATGGCGGGGCGGTGGTCGTGCCGGCGGATGTGGAGGCCAGTCGCCTGGTCCAGGCCGTGCGTCGGCAGGGGGAACTGCAGATGCCGCCCGACCGGTCGCTCGACGAGGTCCAAGTCACGGCGTTGGTGGAGTGGGTGCGGGCCGGAGCTCCCTGGCCCGAGGCTCCGGCGGCCGGAGGTTCGTCCTTGGCAGCCGCGGCCCGCTCGCACGCGCGGCGCAGCCACTGGGCTTTCCAGCCGCTGGTCCGCCCTCCCGTGCCTGCGGAATTTTCCGACGGCGGCTCGGCCCAGCCACTCGATGCCTTCATCCGACAGACGCTGGCCCGCCACGGGATCAGCGGTTCCCCTCCCGCCGATCGACGCACGCTGATCCGACGCTTGACCTGCGACCTCACGGGGGTGCCGCCCACGCCCGCCGAGGTAGAGGCGTTCGTGGCCGATGCCGACCCGCTGGCCTACGAACGGCTCGTCGATCGCCTGCTCGAGTCGCCCCGCTATGGGCAGCAGTGGGCCCGGCACTGGCTCGATGTCGCACGCTATTCGGACACCAAGGGATACGTCTACGCGCGCGAGGAACGTTTCTTCGTCCATGCGGCCACCTATCGCGACTGGGTCGTGGATGCGTTCAACGACGACCTGCCCTATGACAGGTTTTTGTCACTGCAGATCGCGGCCGACCAGATGGATGCGGGAAATCCGGAGTCGCTGGCGGCGATGGGATTCCTGACGCTGGGACGGCGTTTCCTGGGAGTCACGCACGACATCATCGACGATCGAATCGATGTGGTCTGTCGCGGCACCATGGGACTGACGGTCGGCTGCGCGCGGTGCCACGACCACAAGTACGATCCGATATCGACGGCGGAATATTACGGTTTGTACGGCGTGTTCCAGAACAGCCGCGAGCAGATGGTGCCGATTCCGCCGGCCGCAGCGGAGACGCCTGCTGGCGACGAGCGGTTCACGACGGAACTCGCCTCCAGGCAGGCTGCGCTGGAGGAGAAGTACGCGGAGTTCCGCCGCGTGGGGGCCGATCGCGTTCGCCAGCGCGTGGCCGATTATCTGGCCGCGCAGCTGGCCCTGGACCAGGTGCCTCCCGAAGGATTCGACCAGCTGCTCACTGCAACCGATCTCTTTCCATCCTTCGTGCGTCGCTGGGAGGCGTACCTGCATCGCGCGCTGCAGCAACAGGATCCGGTGTTCCTCCCCTGGCACGCCTACCGCGCGCTGCCTGCGGATCGCTTCGCCACGGAGGCGGTGGCGGTCACCGAACGGTTGCAGCAATCGGAGGCGTCGCGCATCCCCGCATCGGTGCTGGATCGATTCCGGACGCCACCGGCGTCGATGCGGGAAGTGGTCGACCGTTACGCCGCAATGCTGCGCGAAGTCGATGCGGCTTGGAACTCGCTGTGCGCTGCGGAGGCCGCGGCGGGAAGACCGGCACCGGCCTCCCTGCCCGATCGTGATGCAGAACGCCTTCGCCAGGTGCTCTACGGACCAGAAGGCCCCTGCGAAGTTCCCGCGGGCATGATCATCACCACCGAAGCATTCTTTCCGCTCGATGAGTGCCAGCAGCTGTGGAAGCTCCAGGGGGAGGTCGATCGCTGGCTGCTGCAGGCGCCCGCCTCGGTGCGGTACGCGATGAAGCTGGTCGATCGGGAGGAGGTGCTGGAGCCGCGGATTCTTCGCCGGGGCAATCCGAAGGACAAGGGCGAACAGGTGCCGCGGAAGTTCCTGGATGTGGCTGCGGGCTGGCCCAACGCGGGCGATTCCCCATCCGACACGCCTTCCAGTGCGGTCTTCCAGCATGGCAGCGGGCGACGGGAGCTGGCCGAGGCCATCGTGGCGCCGAACAATCCGCTCACCGCGCGAGTCTGGGTGAATCGTGTCTGGATGCATCACTTCGGACGCGGACTGGTGCGCACGCCCAGCGACTTCGGCCTTCGCGCCGAACCGCCCAGCCATCCCGAACTGCTCGACTGGCTCGCCGATCGATTTCGTTCGGAGGGCTGGAGCACCAAGGCGCTGCACCGCTGGATCGTGATGTCGGACACCTATCGCCAGAGCTGCCAGGGGCCCGCGAACGATGAATCGCATCGCGCGGCCATGCAACTGGATCCGGAGAACCGGTTGCTCTGGCGCATGAACCCGCGACGGCTGGCCTTCGAGGAGCACCGTGACACGCTGCTGGCCGTGTCCGGCGAACTGGACGACCGCCTGGGCGGCCGCGCTGAGGAACTCTTTCCCAGCGGTCGCGATAACGTCCGCCGAACGCTTTATGGGCTCATCGACCGACAGTTCTTGCCCGGCGTCCACCGCGTGTTCGACTTCGCGAATCCCGACCTGCACATTCCGCAGCGCAGTGAAACGTCCGTGCCCCAGCAGGCGCTGTTCTCGATGAATCATCCCTTCGTCGCCGATCGCGCCCGGGCGTTGGCGCGACGGTCGTTGCCGGAAGATTCGGCCTCGCGAGCCGGCCGTGTGGACGAGGCATCGGCGGAAGTCGCGGCAGCGGATCGGGAGCGTGCGCAGCGGCTATGGCAGTTCGCCCTGCAGCGACTTCCTTCCGCAGAGGAACTGGACGCGGCGGCGCGTTACGTGGAGG
Source organism: Pirellulaceae bacterium (assembly GCA_044238045.1). Lineage (GTDB taxonomy): Bacteria > Planctomycetota > Planctomycetia > Pirellulales > Pirellulaceae > CAZUJM01. Next base: position 6,813 of record JBIIEC010000249.1, read on the forward strand.
AGGCAGCCAAGGCGGCGGGCGAGGAGACGACGCTCGTCATGCCCAGCGCCTGGCGGTATGGCGTGGCGGAGGTGGAGGAGACGAAGGGCGCGCTGCGGGAGTTCCGGGAACTGCCGCACTTCGCGGGACAAGCGTGGCAAGGCGGGCCCCAGTTCCCCGACGCGACGTTCGGGTGGGCGCAGCTCACCGCCCAGGGCGGTCACCCCGGCAACGACCTGCGTCACGCCGTGGTCCGCCGCTGGACCGCGCCCCGCGCCCTGGAAGTGTCCGTCCGCTCCACGATCCGCCATGAACCGAGGGAAGGCGATGGAGTGCGGTGCTGGATCGTCGTCAACGGCGATCGCGTCCTCGGGACTTGGCGTGTCCGCGAAGGCGAACAGGCGGCCCAGGTGGAACGGCTGCAGGTCGCCGCGGGCGACACGATCGACTTCGTCGTGGATGTCTATCGCGAACTGAACAACGATCAGTTCCTTTGGGCGCCGGAGATTGTCGCGGAAGCGAACGCGGGCGACGCGCCCGGTGACGCGTCGCGTTGGGAGGCTAGCGGGCAGTTTCAGGGACCGCCGCCGCAGCGACTCTCGCCTTGGGAGCAACTGGCGCAGGTGCTGCTGCTGTCCAATGAACTGATGTTTGTGGACTGAGGACGATGGCCCACGAGAACGGTCCGGCACGTCGCGGCTCTGCCCAGGCATTCCGCGCGATCCCGGACAAGAGCTCGTGGATCGTGTGGTGAGCGTTCCGGTCGCGGGCCCAGCGGGCTCGGGTAGAACGCGGTGCGTCGCGTGTTTGAACGTGGAATGCGGCGGTTCCCCTCGAAGGAGGCTTCGGCCATGAGATCGCGAGAAGACGAAGGCTTGCTGCCCGGCGGTGGGGCGGCATGCAGCCGCCGGGAGCTGTTGAGCCGGTGCGGCTTGGGAATGGGAGCCCTGGGGCTGGCCAGCCTGCTGCGGGGCGACGCGGATGCTTCCGCGGCCGCCAACGCCTCGCCGCTGATGGCCGCCCGCCAGCCGCACTTCCGCCCCCGGGCTCGCCGCGTCGTGCACTTCTTCCTCAACGGAGGGCCGTCGCATGTCGACACGTTCGATCCCAAGCCCGCGCTGGCCCGTTATGCGGGGCAACCGGTGCCCAACACGCTGGCGACCGAACGGAAGACCGGTGCCGCCTTTGCCTCGCCTTTCAAGTTTCGCCGTTACGGCCAGAGCGGTATCGAGGTCAGCGAACTGTTCGCGAAAACCGCCGCACACATCGACGACATGGCCGTCATTCGTTCCATGTATGCGCAGGCACCCAACCATGAACCGTCGCTGATGCTGATGAACTGCGGCGATTCGGTGCAGCCCCGTCCCAGCGTCGGCGCCTGGGTGCTCTATGGTCTCGGCGCCGAAAATGAAAACCTGCCCGGCTTCGTCGCCATGTGTCCGGAAGGTTATCCGGTGAAGGACGCCGAGAACTGGCAGTCGGGGTTCCTGCCGGGAGCCTACCAGGGAACGTTTGTCGATCCCGTCCACCGCGACCTGGACCGGTTGATCGAAAACATTCGCAGCCCGCACGCCAGCCTGGCCACGCAGCGACGACAGCTCGACCTCCTGGGCCGCCTGAACCGCGCGCACCAGCAGCCTCGCGTCGATGAACGCCTGGAAGCGCGAATCCAGTCGTTCGAGCTGGCGTTCCGGATGCAGGTGGAGGCGGCGGAGGCGTTTGACCTGTCGCGTGAGTCGGCGGCGACGCGGGCCATGTATGGCGATGGCGTGCACGGCCGGCAGACGCTGATCGCGCGGCGGCTATTGGAGCGAGGCGTACGCTATGTGCAGCTCTGGCACGGTGCCGGCCAGCCTTGGGACAACCATACCCAGATCGAGTCGAGCCATCGAAAGTTGGCGGCCGAGATCGACGGGCCCATCGCGGCGCTGCTGACGGACCTCAAGCAACGAGGACTCTTCGAGGATACGCTCGTCGTCTGGGGCGGCGAGTTCGGCCGCACGCCGACCGTGGAACTGGGCACCGATGGGCAGGCGAAGCTGGGACGCGACCACAACCACTGGGGCTTCACGGTCTGGATGGCCGGTGGAGGTATTCGCGGCGGCACGGTGCATGGCGCCACCGATGAGTTCGGTTTCCAGGCGGTCGAGGACCGCGTCAGCGTCCACGACCTGCACGCCACGATGCTCCACCTGCTGGGCTTCGACCACCAGCGCCTGACCTACCGCTACGCCGGCCGCGACTTCCGGCTCACCGACGTGCACGGCCAAGTGCTCAACTCCATCGTCACCTAATCCCCGCTCCGGGCCCTCTGCGC
>JBIIEC010000632.1:0-2673 GCA_044238045.1 Pirellulaceae bacterium
TTCGTTAGCGCCCAACGGCGACCTGCTGGTTACTGAACACGATGGTGGCTATGTGCGTCGCGTGAGGACGACACGCCCCTGGCAGATGGGCGACGTCGATCGCGATCGCGATCTGGACGACCGCGACGTGGACCAGTTGACGGCGGCCGCGCGGGGCCAAGACCATCCGCAGACGCTCGACCTGACATGGGATGGTCGCGTCGACGACCACGACCTGCGTCAATGGGTCGCGGCCCTGCGAGGCACGTGGTTCGGCGATGCGAACCTGGATGGCCTGTTCGACTCGACCGACTTCCTGCAGGTGTTCCAGCGTGGCGAGTACGAGGATTCGCTCGTGGGCAACTCGGGCTGGGCGGACGGCGACTTCAACGGCGACGCGGAGTTCAATGGCGGGGACTTCGTGGCGGCGTTCCAGGATGGTGGCTACGGGTTAGGGCCGCGGCCCGCGGCAGTGCCGACCGTGGGAGTCGGGCCGGAACCGGATGCGGCGGAGTGGGGTGCGCGGGGCACGGCGGTTCCCGAACCGACGGGGTGGGCGATCTGGTGCGTGGGGGGGGTGCTGGCGATCCGCCGCGCGCGACGCCAGTCCCGTCTAGCCAGTCCCGTCTAGCCAATTTGATTGGGCCCCATCTCATCAGACACGGCGGGTAGTTCCTGCCGCGACTTCCGGCGGCCGTCGAGTGTCCTTCATGAAGATTGACATGGGACTCTTGTTTCGTGGCGGCGTCGCATCCACAATCGAACCTGCGGGCGTCCGTGCATGAGCGTCGGGCGTTGGCGCACTTCCGCCTGTCGGGCGTGCGCTGAGTCGCACGCGCATCGCGGGGATGCCCTCGATTCACCGATTCCCGGCCCGGTTTCGATCCGCTTCGCTTGTTCCGTGGGATGGCTCACATGAGTCCACGCGCTTCCACGACCTCGTCGTTCTTGCATTCGCCCTGGTTGACCGTGGTCGTGGCGTTGGCCCTGGTCGCGCTGGTGACGGGAATGGGGCGAGCGATGCTGCGCGACCGCGCGGAACATGAAGCGGCTCGCGCGCGGTTCGATTCGCTCGTGCCGCGCCAGGAACGGCCCCAGACCGACTATGTCTCGTCGCAGCGCTGTGCGGCCTGTCATCCGGGCGAGCATGCCAGTTGGCACCGGACGTACCATCGTACGATGACCCAGGAGGCCACGCCGGGCAAGGTGGTCGGACGGTTCGACGGATCGGAGATCATCTCGCAGGGGTTGCGTTATCGCGTGTTCCAGCGCGGCGATACGTACTGGGCCGAGATGCCGAACCCGGACTTGATGATGTACATCGTGCAGGGTGGCCGCAAGGTCGACCAGTTCCGCTACCAGGTGAAACGCTCGCCGAAGAGCCCCGTGGAAATCGTGGACCTGCGGCAGATTCCGCGTGTCGAACGCCAGGTCGTGATGACGACCGGCTCGCACCACTACCAGACCTACTGGGTGCCGGGCGATCCGAAGTTCGGCAATCTGCTGCAGACGATGCCGCTGGTCTACCTGATCGGCGACGATCGCTGGATTCCGCGTGAAGAAGCGTTCATGTATCCGCCGCAGTCGACGCACATGGTGACGCAGTGGAACCACCACTGCATCCGCTGCCACAGCACGGGCGGCAATCCGGCGATCGACCCGGCCACGGGGCAGTTCAAGACCGAGGTCGGGGAGCTGGGGATCTCCTGCGAAGCGTGCCATGGGCCGGGTGAAGCGCACGAGCGGGCGAATCGCGATCCGCTGCGGCGCTACTTGCTGCACCTGTCGGGCAAGCCCGATCCGACGATCGTGAACCCCGCGCGCCTGGACCATGTCGCCTCCAGCCAGGTCTGCGGCCAGTGCCACGGCGTCTACGTGATGCGCGACGAGTTCGGCATGAAGTATGCGACCGATGGGCCGCTTTACAAGCCCGGCGAGGATCTTCTCAAGACTCGCTACTATATCCAGCACCCGAACGTCGAGAAGACTCCGGCGCGCGTGTCGGACATTGAGAAGAACCCGGAGTTCTTCCGCGAGCGATGGTGGGAGGACGGGACGATCCTGGCGGGGGGGCGTGAGTTCACGGCGATGTCGGCGTCGGCCTGCTACCAGCGCGGCCAGATGTCGTGCCTGTCCTGCCACTCGATGCATGGTAGCGAACCGGCCGACCAGGTGACGCCGGGCATGGCGGGCGATGCCGCCTGCACGCAGTGCCACAAGGAGCCGCAGTATACGACGGAGGTGCAGCGCCACACGCACCACGCAGCAGGCTCGACCGGCAGCGAGTGCATGAACTGCCACATGCCCCACACGACCTACGCGCTGTTCGGGGCCCTGCGGTCCCACCAGATCGTGGTTCCCACTGCCGCAGCCAGTATTCAGCATGGCACGCCCAACGCCTGCAACCTGTGCCATCTGGACCAGACCCTGGACTGGACCCAGCAGCATCTGTCCGACTGGTATGGGCACGAGAAACGGGAATTGAGCGAAGAACAACGGACGGTTTCGGCAGCCCTGTTGTGGCTCACCAAGGGCGACGCGGCGCAACGCGTGATCGCCGTCTGGCACTTCGGCTGGAGCCCCGCCCAGGAAGCCTCGGGACGACAGTGGCTGGCGCCGTTTGCCGCGCAACTGCTGGCCGATCCCTATGGCGTCGTGCGCTACGTCGCCGCCGGGGCATTGCGGACGCTGCCC
>JBIIEC010000250.1:0-9095 GCA_044238045.1 Pirellulaceae bacterium
GGGACCTGAAAGTGGTTGCCTGGTTCGACGACAAGCTTCCGGGCATGAAGGTCCGGCCGGAAATCAACGAAGTCAACTTCCGCGGCATGCTCTTGGCGCACCTGCGCTATGGGCCACTGCCAGCTCCCGACTCCGATGACAACGGGCCAGCGGAAACCGCTTCGGAGGACGAACATGATTGAGTTGACTGGGTTTGGCAAGGACTACGGCGACTTCACGGCCGTTGCTTCGCTCGACTTGACGATCGCGGCCGGGGAGATGTTCGGATTCATCGGGCCCAACGGCGCGGGCAAGAGCACGACGATCCGCTTCTTGGCCACGCTCCTCCAGGCCACCCGCGGGGAAGGCGTGGTGAACGGGTTTCGCGTCACACGCGAGCCGATGGAAGTGCGCCGCAGCGTTGGCTACATGCCGGACGCCTTCGGGCTCTACGACGGGATGAAAGTCTGGGAGTTCCTGGACTTCTTCGCGGTCGCCTACGGCATCGCTCGAACTCGACGGAAGCAGGTGATTGGCGATGTGCTGGAACTGCTGGACCTCACCCATAAACGCGACGATTATGTGAATGCCTTGTCGCGAGGCATGACCCAGCGATTGTGCCTGGCGAAGACGCTGGTCCACGACCCGCCCGTGCTGATCCTTGACGAGCCCACAAGCGGCCTGGATCCGAGGGCTCGCATGGAGATGAAGGCCCTGTTCCGCGAACTGCGGCGCATGGGAAAGACGATCCTGATCTCCAGCCATGTGCTCAGCGAACTGGCCGACTGCTGCACTTCGATCGGCATCATCGAACGCGGGCAGCTGTTGCTGCACGGGCCGATCGGCGAAGTCTACCGCCGCATTCGCGGCAACCGCGTGATCCAGATTCGCCTGAACGAACCCCCGGAAACCGCGTTGGCGATTCTCCGCAGCTCTCCTCATCTTCGCGAGTCGCGCGTGGAGGGGCAGGAGATCACCATCGAACTCGATACAGACGACGCGGGCGTGGCGACGCTGCTCAAACAACTGGTCGACCGCGGCGTCGTCGTGCGCAGTTATGCGGAGAAGGACCCGACGCTGGAAGACGTCTTCATGATGGTGACCAAGGGGATTGTCAGTTGACAATCGCCTGCCCGTATTCCATCCTCGCCGCGTCTTGCGGGCCGTCGCGCGAGGGACGGGCCGCCAGGGATGCCCCCGCAGCAGGTCGCCGTTCAGTTGATGAGGAAGGGACGCGCCGGTGGCTCGTCGCCCGGTGACTCCCAGTGCCGGCGGATCTCGCGCAGTCCGTAGGCGCAGAGTTCATACTGGCGGCTCAGGCGTGCCAGCACCGCGGAAGTCGCTTCGTCGGCATCGTCGGAGCGGATGGTGCTCGCAATCCAGTAGGCCTTCTTGCCTTCTTCGCGGTAGTCCACGAGCGGGTCACCACGGCTCTCCTCCCGCAGGCGGCCCAACGCCTCGGGATAGACGCCGGTCCAGAACAGCGTGAAGTCGCCGATCTGCCGATGTGTCTCGCGACGCGCATCCCCAATTCGCTGCTGGGCCTCGTTCATCATCCCCGCGACTTCGTGCAGCGGTTTCCCGGCCAGGTCGCGGATGCGATAGATTCGCTCGCAATGCACGAAGCGAGTGAGCAGGTCCGTGAGATAGTCGATCAGCGGAGGATCGACCACTCCCAGTTCGACTTGGAAAGTGTTTTCAGCCAAGCCGCCGAAGAACCGGCGCAGCAGAGTTGGTTCCGTAGGTTTCATACGGGGACTCCCAGCTGTTGAGTCGCGGGCTCGCCAACGCGCGCCTGCCATCAAGAACGGGCATCTGCCGCTCAGGCATCCCGTCCTACTGCCGAAAAGACGAAATGGAGAACGGTCGGTGGGACGAACGGAAACTCGCGTCGCCGACCGTCCTCCTCCATTTAAGTTCGGCTTTCAGACTCGGTCAAGCGCGACGCTGCAGATGGAACCACGAGGCAAGACGAGGCCGGATAAACTGGCCCTGGGAGATATCCGCAGCTGGATCCTCTGTCAAGGAGTTGCTACTTCAGAGCGTCCCGTAGGCCCGTGATCAGCTCGGAGATTTCGGGCAGGACGACGTCCGGCGATTCGTGCTCCAGACGAGCGATCTGCCGGACCAGGGCCGAACCGACGATGACGCCGTCCGCCACCGGGGCCAGCATGCGCACGTGTTCGGGGCGACTGATTCCGAAGCCGATGCAGATGGGCAACGTTGTCTGCTGGCGGAGCCAACCGACCTGGTCGACGACTTCGGGTGGCAGTTCCGTCCGCTCGCCCGTGATGCCGGTGACCGACACGTAGTAGATGAACCCCGTGGACTCCCGGGCAATACGAATCGCCCGTTCACGCGGTGTCGTGGGGGTGATGAGCTGGATCAAGCTCAGGTCTGCCGCCGCGCAAAGTTTGGCGAGCGGTGCCGCCTCCTCGATCAGCAGGTCGGGGACAATCAGACCGGAGAAGCCGGATTCCCGCGCGTCGGCGACATACTTTTCCAGCCCGTGACGCAGCACAATCGCGTAGCTGACCATGCTGACGAGCGGCATCTGCAGCGACGGCTTGACTTCGTGGACGCTGGCAAGGATCTGCTCGAGCTTCAAGCGACGCCCCAGGGCTCGCGTGTAGGACGCCTGAATCACCGGCCCGTCCGCGATCGGGTCGCTGTAGGGGATCCCTACTTCGGCCAAGTGGCAGCCCAGGTCCGAAAGCAGTCGCAGGACCTGTTGCGTGGTCTGCAGGCTGGGATCCCCGGCCGTGACGAATGGCATCAGAGCCTTCTCGCCCCGGGTGCGCAGATCTGCAAAAAGATGATCGAGTGCCGACATGAAAAACCGCCGATGCCTGGTGTCTTGGAAACCGCCCATCCGGCGCTGAATCCGGTCAATTCATGACCTCTCGACTCACGCCGGTACGTCGCGCGGACTAGCCTGGAGCGATGCCGCGGAGCCGAGCGATTTCGGCCGCGTCCTTGTCACCGCGACCGGACAAGCAGACCACGATCACCTGATCGTGGGACCGCTCGCTCGCCAGCTTCATCGCGTGGAAAATCGCATGGGAAGACTCGAGCGCCGGCAGGATACCCTCGCAGCGGGCAAGATGGTCGAACGCCTCCAAGGCGTCTCCGTCTTCGCAGGCGTAGTACTGAACGCGGCCGGTGTCCTTCCAGTAGCTGTGCTCGGGGCCGACCCCCGGGTAGTCGAGGCCGGCCGAGATGGAATGCACGTCGCAGGTCTGTCCGTCCTCATCCTGCATGACGTAGCTGTAGCTTCCGTGGAGCACTCCCGGACGTCCGTGCGTCAGCGGCGAAGCATGGTCTCCCGGTGCACCGCCGCGGCCTCCCGCCTCCACACCCCGCAGTTCCACGCCATGATCGTCGACGAACGGGTAGAACATGCCCGCCGCATTGCTGCCGCCGCCGACGCAGGCGATAACCGTGTCGGGTAGCCGGCCAAGCCGGTCCAGGCACTGCTGCCGCGCCTCGCGGCCGATTACCGACTGGAAGTCGCGGACGATGCGCGGGAAGGGGTGCGGTCCGACCGCGGAGCCCAGGATGTAATGGGTGGTCCGCACACTGCTCATCCAGTCCCGCATGGCCTCGTTGATCGCGTCACGCAAAGTCCGGGAGCCGGTGGTGACCGGTCGGACCTCGGCTCCGAGAAGACGCATGCTGAAGACATTGGGTGACTGCCGACGAATGTCTTCCTCGCCCATGTACACCACGCAGGGCAGTCCGAACCTGGCACACGCGGTGGCGGTAGCCACGCCGTGCTGGCCGGCTCCGGTCTCCGCGATGACCCGGGATTTGCCCATCCGGAGCGTCAGGAGCGCCTGACCCAGCGTGTTGTTGATCTTGTGGGCGCCAGTGTGATTGACGTCTTCACGCTTCAGCCAGATCTGGGCCCCACCGCATTGCTCCGTCAGCCGCCGAGCGAAATAGAGCGGCGACGGACGACCCACGTACGTCGTCATCAGCTCATCCAGTTCCGCGTGGAACTGGGGGTCAAGCACCGCTTGGTCGTACTCGCGCGTGAGCTGGTCGAGCGCCTCGGTGAGCGTTTCGGGAACGAACCGGCCACCGAACGCGCCGAAGCGGCCGCGGGGGTCCGGAACCTGACTGGTCGCAAGCGTGGGGGAGGCGTTTTCTCTCATGTCTCTATACTAGCAGCGGCTTGGAGAAATGACCACGGGATCTTGTGCCGCCTCCTTCGCCCGGAGATCCTGAGGAGCATGCCAGAGCTACCGGAAGTGGAAACGATGCGCCGCGGCGTGCTGCCCGTCCTGGGGAGCCGGATTCTGGAGGTGCGCTTCCCCGACCACGGCTACCGGCCGATCCACCTGGAGCCTGAGGCCGGGGAGTTTTCCCGGAGCGTGGCCGGGCATACCATCGAGGAGATTACGCGACGCGGGAAACGCCTGTTGTTCAAGCTGGGAAACGAGCAGGTGGTCCTGGTGGAGCCGCGGATGACGGGGTTGGTACTGCTCTCCGACCCGCCGGACCTTGAACATTTGCGGGTCGGATTTCGCCTGGATCATGTCGACTACCCCTGGCTCTGGTTCTGGGATCGACGCGGCCTGGGCCGGGTACTCTGTCTGCCCGAAGCCGAGGTCCTCCGCCGCCTGGGCCCGGAGGTCCTGGGGGTCGATGCTCTGGTGGCCACGGCAGCCGACCTGGCTCGCAGCCTCGGAACCAGCCGACGGGCCGTCAAGGTGGCGCTGCTCGACCAGCGCGCCATCGCTGGAATCGGCAACCTGTACGCATCCGAAATTCTTCATTTGGCCGGTGTCGATCCCCGCGTGCCCTGCCTGCGTCTCAAGCCACGGCAATGGCAAAGCATCCACCGGGCGATCGGGGAGGTTCTGGAAGATGCCATCCTCCATGAAGGGTCGACCCTTTCGGACGGAACCTATCGCAACGCCCTCAACCAGCAGGGCGGGTACCAGAACCATCATCGCGTCTACGATCGTGCGGGGGACCCATGTCCTCGCTGCCACCTCGGTACGATTCACCGGATCGTGCAGGCCCAGCGGTCGACGTTTTTCTGCCCCCAGTGCCAGAAACGCCGCGGCTAGCGACCGAGACACGCGTTCCACGACCTCCGACAGTTGCCACGCCGGGGGGCCCTCCGTTCTCGCAAAGTGAAGGGGAGATGCGGACGGCCGACTCGCGTGCGCACGCCTGCCCAGCCGACGCCGAGGGATGTTTGCAAACGGTCTAGGCATCGGATCTAATGCGGCCCGCAGTCCGTTGGCCCCGACCCTTGGCTCCGATCATAGGATGATGAATCATGGCACCGATTTCTAATCTTCACGGCCAACAGGATGAACCGAATGGGGATCGCGAGCCGGGTAGTCACGCAGGTCCTGGGCGTGCGCACGACCCGGTGTGCCTTGCCGGATGGGACCGCAGGCAGTTCCTGCACGCGACCGTTGCGGGCGTCGCCGCCTCGGCGATGGGCGCGGCGAACCTGTCCCAGGCCCAGGACGCCAACGAGGCAACCAAGGGCTCGGCCGAGTCGATCGTGCGGTTGCTCCATGAGTCCCTCACGCCTGGTCAGAGGGAGAAAATCTGCTTCGATTGGGCTCACATGGACCCGGAGCGAGGCTTGCTGAGGACGCGCGTCGCGAACAACTGGCAGATCACCGAGCCGATTGTGAACGGCGATTTTTACACGAAGGATCAACGCCAGATGATCCGCGACATCTTCGAGTCGATCATCCATCCGGACTGGTTGGCCCGCATGGACAAGCAGATGCAGGATGATGCGGGCGGCTTTGGGGAAAACCAGGCGATCGCCCTCTTTGGAAAACCGGGGGATGCGAAGTACGAGTTCGTGCTGACGGGCAGGCACATGACGCTGCGGTGCGATGGGAATACGGCCGAGCATGTGGCGTTCGGCGGCCCTCTCTTCTACGGGCACGATCCGTCCGGCACGCTTAACGAGAGTCCGGATCACGCCGGCAACGTCTTCTGGTCGCAGGCCCTGGAGGCGAACAAGGTGTACCAGATGCTTGATCCGGCCCAACGCAAATTCGCCGAAGTCCCGAAGACACCGGAGGAACAGAAGGTCGCCTTCCGCGGCGTCAACGGCGGTTTCCTGGGGATACCGGTGAAGGAACTGTCGGCCGACCAGAAGGCAGGCGTCCAAGGGGTCCTGAAGGCCCTGGTCGAGCCCTACCGAGCGGTGGACCGGGAGGAGGTGTTGCAGTGTCTCAAGGCCCAAGGCGGTCTGGACGCTTGCTCCTTGGCCTTCTTCACCGATCACGACATCGGGCAGGATCGGGTTTGGGATAACTGGCGACTGGAAGGCCCGTCGTTCGTCTGGCACTTTCGCGGTGCGCCCCACGTCCATGTCTGGGTGAACGTCGCCGACCGGGCCGATGTCCAGTTGAACGCCTGATGCGGCACCGTGCCTGACCGGTCCCCCGGGCTTCTCGGAAGGAAGGAGGCCCGGACCGGCAAGCTCTCGGCGATGCGATTCCCACGGTTTCCACGCCCGGGGATCGCTCGATCCGTCCGCAGTGTCGGGTGGGCGAAGGGGCTTGGCGAAAAATCAACTGGTGGCCGCGTGGGGCGCGGCGATCGAACGCAGCAAGGCCTCGCGGACGGTCCGGATCTGCTCCTCGCTTTCGATCTTCTTGCCGCTGCTATCGATGACGTAGAAGACATCCACCACCTGGTCGAGGTGCGTGCCGATCCGTGCGATGGCCACCGACAGCCCCTGTTCAAACAGCGTGCGGCCGATGTCGTACAGCAGTCCTGGGCGATCGTGTGCGAACACGTCGATGATGGTGTACAGATCCGACGTCGCATTGTCGATGCGGACCTTGGTGGGCAGGTCCGTCAGTGGAATGCTCGATTGCCGCGACTTCGATTGCCAGGTTCGGCGGAAGGCAGGCGGCGTTCCCGGCGGGGCTTGGAGGGCCTTGATCAACGCGGCGCAGACGGAGTTGAAGCGTTCCTGGCTGGGTTCGCCGCGGAAATCGCTGTCCTGCACCCAGAAGCGGTCGAGGCAGAGTCGATCGGCGAGCGTATGGATTTCCGCGGAGAGAATCTCCAGCCCTTGGCCGCTCAGCGCGCCCGTCAAGCGATGGAAGATGCCCGATACGGTGTCTTCGTAGACACCGACCGAGTATTCGGAGACGTTCCGTTCGGGCAAGAAGCGTCCCCAGGCTTGGGCGTCCGGACGTCGCAAGGAGTGCAGGCGTTCGAGGTCGCCGAGGATGGTGTTGGCACTGCCAGGACTTCCCATGTAGGCCGCCGGAAGTTCGGCCACCTGGGCCTTGAACCACGCGGGGTCCTGCTTGCAGCGGGGATCCTCGAGGAGTTCCGCCCGACGCTGGGCCATTCGCTGCGATACGCCGGTGGTCACACCGCCGGTCAGGTGGTCCATGATCCGCAGGTAGAGCTGTTCCAGCACATCTTGTTTCCACTCGTTCAGGACGCCGGGTCCCACGGCGGCCAGGTCGGCGCAGCTCAGCACGAAGAGCATGCGAAGCGTGGTGGGCGAGCCGATCTCCGCCGCATGCTGCAGGATGATCGCCTCGTCGCTCGTGTCGCGACGGAAGGCGAGGTGGGGAAGCATCAGGTGGCGATGCACGAGGAAGCGAAGCATTTCTGTTTCGCGTTCCGAGAGAAACAGGGCTTTGGCGACGTCCAGGGCCAGTCTTGCGCCCACTTCGCTGTGGTCCTCCGGATAGCCTTTCCCGAGGTCGTGGACGAGCAGGGCGAGGTGCAGGATGTGCTTGGATTTGATTTCGCGGCAGGCCTGCCCCAGGACGGAGTCGCTGCGGGAGAACTCGGTCGCCCGCTCCACGGCCTGGATCGAATGTTCGTCCACCGTGTACTTGTGGTACTCGTTGAACTGCAGCAGGCAACGGGAGTGCTCGAAACCGGGGACGAGTTTGCTGAGGACGCGGAGTTCGTGGAGTTGCCGGAGTTGCCGGCCGAGGTGGTTCGACTGGGAGAGGAACGACAGGAATCGCTTCGCGGTGTCCTCCGTGACGGCGACGTCCTGCCGAGTCATCATGGATTGGCGGATGGCTTGCCACGTGGGGTGGTCGATGCGGCAATTGTATCGGCCCGACAGTTCCATCAGGCGAAGCACATCAGCCAGGTTGCTGCGCAGCGACTGCAGGCCCTTCTTCGTCGCCGAGATATGCACGGGTCCCACGCGGAACTCCCGGCCGACGCGATGGCTGGTGATCATGGCCGCCAGCCGCCGCAGACGTGGGTAACGCCAGCGGGCTCCTTCCACGAAATTGCCCACGATCTGCCGCACGGAGGAGGTGTGCGAAAAATACTCCTGCATGAACTCCTCCACGGGCCGCTGACCTTCGTTGCCCGTGTAGCCCTGGATCTCCGCGATGCGGATCTGGTCGGCCCGGTAGAGCACGTCATGGGCCGTCTTGGCGTCGAAGTGCAGTTCGTTCCTCAGTTTGAGCAGGAACTCCTGAGTCTTTCGCAAGGTGCTGTACTCGACCTTGGTCAGCAGACCGCTGTGCTGCAGGAGTTCCGGTTCGCGGATCCCGTAGCGTGCGAACCCGATCCAGCGGATCATCTGCAGGTCGCGAAGTCCGCCGCGGGAACGCTTGATGTTGGGTTCCAGCAGGTAGACCGTTTCCCCGTACTTGGCCCGCTCCTCGCGTCGAGCCTGTTCCACCATGAGCACCAGCGGATGGGCTCGCTGCCTCGCCATCTTGGCGAACTGCCCGAGGAATTTGCGGTAGAGGCCGACGCTGCCTCCCAGGAAGCGGCTGTCAACCAGCGAAGTGAAGATGACGGCGTCGCGACTGCTGAGCTGACTGGCTTCCTGCGGCGTCCGCATGCTGAAGCCCAGGTCCACGCCCAGGTCGGAAATGTCGCGCACCAGGTGCTGGGCGAGCGTCCGTGCCAGGTTCTCGGCTTTGCTGTCGTACAGCAGCATCAAGTCGACATCGGAGTAGGGGGCTTGCTCGCGACGACCGTAGCCGCCGTAGGGCACCAGCGCGATCGGCGCCGACTGGCCCGATACTCCGGCGGCTTCCATGGCCGCCTCGAACAGGTCCAGCATGAACGTGTCCAGCAGGTCGGTCAGGTGCGCGCAGACCTGGATTCCGGGCGAATGATCG
>JBIIEC010000251.1:0-9094 GCA_044238045.1 Pirellulaceae bacterium
CGGTCTTCGACCCTCGTCCCCAGCGTGTAGCCACGCCCGCCCCGGTCGTGCGTTGGTACCCGTAGTCGTTCGTACACGGGCGGCCCTGTAGTCCAGGGTCCCTTCGTTGTCATTCAGCGATCGCGCGGCCCGTCGAACGCGGCGCGCGATCGCCTCTACATTCCCGCATGGAAGCGATTGTGGTGCTGGGTAGATCTACCCGGCAGCTACTGTGGCCTCTCGTCTCCAGGGAAGTTGTTGGTTCCGCCGCAAGCGATCGCGGCGTGGACTTTTCACTCGAAGGTCTGTCTTCGTAACCGTCGGTCAGCAAATCCTGCCGGACGAGCGTGTTCAAACTCTTTGATTTTGTTGACAGTGACGGTTGTGCGATTGAAATGAGACCTGTCACGCGAAGGGTTTGCATCCAACGGAGCGAACTGAGTGGTCTTTTGCGAACGTCGTGTGAGCCGCCTGCGGGCCATTGTCCGCGGCAGGGACTCCACAACCTGAGGATTTACAGCATGCGAACTGATTGGAAGAATACTGGAGTGACCCTGGTCCTGGCGACGGTCTTCGGAGTCGGCGGAGTGGCCGCGGACTGCCGAGCCGAGACCGAGGAAACGGCGGAGCGCGTGGTGCAGGACGAGCCGTTGCCGGAACTGCCGATCGCGGCCACGGCGGAAAATCGCCAGCCCACGGGCACGGTTTCCGACCGCATCCCGAACGTCATGCTCACGACGCACGAGGGCAAGCCGATCCGGTTCTACGACGACGTCGTGAAGGGCAATCGCATCGGCGTGAACTTCATGTACACGGTCTGCAAGGGGATCTGCCCGGGGATGACGACCAACATCCTCAAGGTCCGCGAGCAGATGGCGGAGAAGGGATTCACGGACTTCACGTTTGTCTCGATCAGCCTGGAGCCGGAGGTGGACAATCCGGAGCAGCTGCGAAACTACATGAAGGCGTACGAGATTGAGAACAAGCCCGGTTTGCCGAAGTGGATCTTCCTGACGGGCAAGATCGAGGATGTGGACGCGATTCGCCGCGCCCTGGGTGCTTACGACCTGGACGAGGAAGTCGACGCGGATATCACGCAGCACGGCGGCATGATCACCTACGGCAACGACCGTACGGGCTGGTGGAATGCGGTTGCCGCGCTGATGGAGCCGAAGCTGATCACGCCCGCGATCATGCGGTTGACGAACGACGCACTGCCTCCGCTGCCGAGTCGCGCGGGCGTGGTGAAGGAGTCGATCATTCCGGAGCTGTCCCGTCGCGGGCTGCTGGTGGAGTAGGTCGGCGAACGAAAAACGCGAGCTTCGCACCTGGTCGATTGGGGGGTTGGCCAGGTGCGAAGCCTACGCGATGAGGCTGCGGGGCGTTTCCGCCTCGCAGTGGATTCACGGACCGACAGGTCCATAGCTTGGAGTTATTCCATGTCCCCCACGTCTCTGGCGAATCAGTCCCGGCAGGCTGCCGAAGCGGCCAGCTCGAAGATCTCCGCCCTCGTCACCTCCACTCTGGTGGGTACGGCCGCGACCGAAGCGGAGGTGCGGACGGCTCCCGGCGAGTCGTCCAGTGGTTCCGCCAATGGAATCGCGAGCGACCGCGACGCGACGCTTCGTGACGTCGCCACCGCGAACCGGATGTACTATGTCGACCTCGCGCACACCGAGGTGGATCCGGTCGCCTTGGCCTGCATGGCTCCTCGTGAAGTCGCGCGGCGGCAGGCTCTGCCCTACGCCTTCTCCGGTCGCCGCCTGCTGGTGGCCGTGGGAGAACCGTGCGACCAGGAGACGCTGGAGGAGCTGCGGGTGGTTTCGGGGCATCCGCTGCGGGTCGCCCTGACACGGAGTGACGAGCTGCGAGGCCGGATCAAGGAGCTGGTGGGGCTGGGCGGCGGCACGCTGGACGAGATGAGTTCCCGGGCCGCGGCGGATGTGGGGGGCGAGGAGAACGACGACGAGCTGGCCAACGAAGCGTCGGTCATGCGGCTGGTGAACGAGCTGCTGTCGGACGCGTTCAGCCGTCGGGCGAGCGACGTGCACCTGGAGCCGACGCAGGACGGGATCGTGGTCCGCTACCGGGTGGATGGCCTGTTGCAGCCCGAGCCGGCGCCGCCGGAGATCCATCGTTTCCGCCACGCGATTGTCAGTCGCGTGAAGATCATGGCGAAGCTGAACATCGCCGAACGCCGGATGCCCCAGGATGGTCGAATCCGGCTGAAGCTGGAGGATGGCGAGCGGGACATCCGCGTGTCGATCATCCCGATGCTGCATGGCGAGGGCGTGGTCATGCGTCTACTGGACCCGCGGCGTTCGGTGGCGAGCCTCAGTAAGCTGCATTTTCCGTCGACGATGGAGCCGACGTTCCGCAGCCTGATTCGAGCGCCGCATGGCCTGATCCTGGTGACGGGCCCGACCGGCAGTGGCAAGACCACGACGCTCTACAGCGCCTTGGCGGAGTTGCGGGGCCCGAAGACGAAGATCGTGACGATCGAGGATCCGGTCGAATACGAGCTGGACGGAGTTAACCAGATCCAGGTGCAGCCGAAGGTGGGCTTGACGTTTGCGGCGGGCCTGCGGAGTGTCCTGCGACACGATCCAGACATTATCCTCGTCGGTGAAATTCGCGACGCCGAGACGGCGCGCAGCGCGATCCAGGCGGCCATGACGGGACACTTGGTATTCAGTACGCTGCATACCAACGACGCGCCGGGGGCTTACTCGCGGATTGTCGACATGGGCATCGAGCCCTATCTGGCGGCGGGCGGTATCCTGGGGGTGTTGGCCCAACGACTGGTGCGACGCCTGTGCCCGCACTGCAAGGTGCCATCCGCGCTGCAGGACAGCGAACTGCCAGCCGACTTCCCACGGCCTTGGACAGGACAGCTCTGGGAGGCACTCGGTTGCCGCGAATGCCGACATTCGGGATACTCAGGACGGATCGCCATTTTCGAACTCATGCGGTCCGACGCGGCGGTGCGGGAAGCGTGCCTGCGTGAAGACGGCATTCGTCCGCTCTACCGGGCGGCGGAACAGGGCGGCTACAAGACGCTGCGGCACGATGGCTGGCAGAAGGTGCTGGCCGGTTTGACGAGCGTGGATGAAGTGGTGCGGGTCACGGGCATGGGCGAGGGCCCGACGAGTGAGCCGACGAGTGAGCTGATGGCGGTGGAAGGGGGGGAGCAGTAAGCCATGCCGGAATTCAGCTATCTCGCCCAGGACTTTTCTGGACGCCAGGTGACGGGCTCGCTGGTGGCTCCTTCGCGGCGCGAGGCGGCGGGGCAGCTGGCCAGTCGCACGCTGGTGCCGCTGCAGTTGGAGGAGAAGCCGACGAAGCCTGCGGGGCGGCGCCGTCGCTGGACGGCCATGCACTACGGCCAGCTGTCGGACCTGCTCCGCACGGGCGTCCCGCTGCTTAAGGCGCTCGACGTGCTGCGTGAGCAGACGAAGTCGGCCGAGCAGCAGTCGCTTTTTCAGGAGATGCGGGACGGGTTGGCGGATGGAGCGTCTTTGTCGGAGGTGATGCAGACGCAGCGCGACGCCTTCGACCCGATCGCCGTCGGCATCGTGCAGGCGGGCGAGGAAGGGGGCTTTCTGGAGGAGTCCTTGCGGCGGATCGCCGTGCTGCAGGAGCGATCCGACGAGTTTCGCGGCCGGCTCTGCGGCGCGCTGATCTATCCCCTGGTACTGGTGACGGTCGGTTCGCTGCTGGTGCTGGGCCTGCTGGTGTTTTTCGTGCCGAACTTTGCGCCGATCTTCGAGCGGCTGGCGGCGCAGGGGCAGTTGCCCTGGGCCACGCGGGTGCTGATCGCGGCGAGCGACCTGCTGCGGGGGCATGGTTGGTGGATGGCCTTGGGCGGGGTAGGGCTGCTGCTGGCGTTCGGGAGTTCGCTGGACTTGGCTGCGGTGCGAGCCGCCGTGCTGTCGCGCCTGGCGCGGCTTCATTTCGCCGGGGCGGTGGTGCGGGAAACGATTACGGCCCGTTTCTGCCGAGTGCTCGGCACGCTCCTGAAGAATGACGTGCCCATGGTGCGGGCGCTGCGGATCACCCGAAACGCCGTGGGCGATGCGCGATTCGCCCAGGTCATCGACCAGGCGATCAACGACGTGGCGGATGGAGGCCGGTTGGCCACGCACCTCTCCGACTGCTGCTATCTCCCGTCCGACATTACCGCCATGGTTGCGGTGGGTGAACAGGCGAATACATTGGAGTCTGTGCTGTTGGATGCGGCGGACATTTTGGAGCGACGTTCGTCGCGCCGCCTCGACCTGTACCTCAAGCTGCTCGAACCCGCGCTGCTCCTGTTCCTCGCGGGGGTCGTGCTGTTCCTGGTCATCGGCCTCATGCTTCCCATCTTCGATGCGTCGGGAGTCCAGTACTGATCGAAGGCCATGGGTCGCGGCTGAGCCACTTCCGTACATTTCTTCCGGAGACTCTCCATGACTGTCCGTAGACGCCGTTCGTCACTGCGACGCGCCTTCACCCTGATCGAAGTCCTGCTGGTGCTCGCCATTCTCGGCGTGATCGCGGGCATGGTGGTCCCCCGCCTGATCGGGCGTCAGAAGTACGCGAACGTGGATGCGACGCGGCTGACGATCAAGGGGATCGAGCAGGCGCTGAAGCTGTACGCCCTGGACCACTTCGGGGAGCTGCCGCCGACGCAGGCAGGCTTGAAGTCCCTGGTGGTCGCGCCCGGGCAGAACGCCGAACGTTGGCGTGGTCCGTACGTGGAGTCGGTGCCGCGTGACGCGTGGGGCCGCGAACTGAACTATGCCCTGCCCGGCAAGCTCAATCCGCAAGGGTATGACATCATCTCCGCCGGTCCGGATGGCCTGTTCGGCACGCAGGACGACATCGCCAACGACCTTGAAGTCGGCAAGCAGTAAGGGGGCCGACATTGTCGCCCTCGCTGTGCCATTCCCGAAGCGCGTCCAGCCGTCCGCGGTCCCGCGCGAATCGCCGCGGTCTTTCGCTGCTGGAAGTCCTGTTGGCGCTGGCCGTGTTCGGCGCGGGGATCGTGGCCATGATGCACTGTCTGCACGCGTCGCAGCTGGCCGGTGCCCGGGCGCAGTTCGCCACGGCGGCGCTCGTCCGCTGCAAGACGGTCCATGCACTGCTGGAAGGTGGATCCCCTCGACCGCGCGGCCGCAAGCCCGTGCCGTTCGATGACGACGCCAACTGGACCTGGACGACTACCGAAAAGCCCGCGCGGGTGCCGGGGCTGGTGGAACGCACGGTGGAAGTGGAATACGCCAGACAGCGGAGTCGCGAGCTGGGCAGGCAGCCGAGGACCTTCCACCTGACTCGCATCGTGCCGGAGACGGCGGAAACCCTGCTGGGGCGACGGCCCGCGAAGACCTCCGCCAGACAACCCGTGAAGACGACCGTTGGAGTTCAGGAGTTCTCGCCTTGATGTTCGCTCGACCCATCACCGACGCACCCATCCGCCAACGCTCGGCCGCAGCGGGCAGGACGACGCGCGCTGGGTTCACGCTGGTCGAGGTGATCGCCGCTTCGGCGCTGAGCGTGGTTTTGCTGCTGGGGGTCTACCGGGCGATGGACCAGTCGGCGCGGCAGCGTCGCGCGGGGACCGACGAAGCTCAGGGCGACCAGGTGGCGATGCAGCTGCTGCGGACGATCGAGGGCGAGATCCTGACGGCGCGACGCCCCCAGCGTCCGCTGGTGTTCGACTCGGCTTGGCGGCCCCATGATGCGACCGAGGCGGAGGGCAAGTCCCAGCCGTTGCCTTCCAACGTCGCCAACCCCACGGGCCGGCGCGAGGCCGACGAGGTGGGAATCGTGGGCACGCGGGATGCCCTCGTGATTCCGTTGTCCAGCATCCGGACGATGGAGGCGGGTATCGCGATGCCAGCAGTGGCCCGTGTCTTTGGCTGGCGGAAGAAGAGCGAGGTCGAACTCCCGGCGGTCTGGCAGCAGCACCTGGCGCGGCGGGACTTTGTGGGGGATCGCAAGGCGACCCGGCGGCAGCCGCGCGGACCGGCCTACGTCACCTTTACGCTGCATCCCATGGAAGAGTCCAACGCGTCGAGCTCTCCCGCGTGGCTGGCCGGAGCCGCTCGTTTGTTGCCGCCCGAAATTCAAAGCTTGACGTTTCGCTACTTCGATGGCTCCAATTGGTATGAGTCGTGGGACGGCTCTTCCTCCGATCTGCAGGCCATCGAGATCGCCTTGGTGGCGCGGGCGGGAACGATCGGCCGCAGGCACCAGCTGGTGGTGCCCGTGGGGATTCAGGGAGAGGACCGATGAGCGTGGATCAGGCAAAGCGGGCGACGAGCGGAGACTGGAACTGGCGGGCCACGGGCCGCCGTGGTCCCAGCCGCCGCCTGCTGCGCACGCCCCTTCGTCGCCGGCTGCTCCGCCGCCGCACGCGCCGCCGGCATCTGCCGCGCCGGCCTGAGCGGCGGGGCCTCGCGCTGCCGCTGGTGCTCGTCGTCCTCGCGATGATGGTCCAGGTGGCGTACCAGCTGAACGAGACGATGGTGGAGTCTTCGCGGCGGGCGATGACGCACCTCCATGCGGCGCGAGCCACCGAAGCGGCCTCGTCGGGACTTCGGCTGGCGGCGGCTTGGCTGTTGCAGAGCCGCAGCCAGGAGCAGAAGCTGAGGATTGGTGCGGAGCACCTGTTCGTCGAGCATTCGCTGGCGTCGCCGGACGACAGGACCGCCGGGTTCCAGTTCCTCGCACCGCCCTGGTCCCAGGCACGGTGGGGGATGGAAGACGAGTCGGCCAAGCTGCCGATCAATGCGCTGCCGCTGGAGAAGGAGCAGGAGGAACTGGCTCGCGAGATGCTGCTGAAGATTCCGGGCATGACCGTCCAGGTCGCGGACGCCTTGCTCGACTGGATCGACGACGATGAAACGCCTCGCGCGTTCGGCGCCGAGCAGACGTACTACGCGTCGCTCCGCCTGCCGCCACCTCGCAACGGCCGCATCGACTCGCTGGAGGAACTGCTCCAGGTTCGCGGCGTGACCCCCGAACTGCTCTACGGCTCCGACCGCAACGCGGATGGCTTGGTCGATGCCGGGGAGGCGCGCGATGCGTCGCGTGGCGTGGAGCACGGCTGGGTCCGGTACCTGACGGCCGTGGCACGGGAATCGAACCTGCGCCGCGATGGCACGGCCAAGGTCTACTTGAACGCCGAGGATGCTGTCGACCTATACGACCTGCTGGAGCCTCGCGTTGGGGCGGAGATGGCCAAATACCTGGCTGCGTTGCGGAAGTTCGGGCCCTACGAAGATCCGGCAATGATGGAGAAGAAGGAGTCAGCGGCGGCGATGGAAGCGGCCGCCATTCGCCGGGCAGCCCAGCAGTTGGGGGAGGCGTCCGAGTCGTCGGACGCCGGCTTGTCAGCAGCCGTCGAACAAGAAGTAGAAGCAGAGGAGGAGCGGGACACGGTGCGGGACGGCGTGGATCTGGCGGGCCAGCCGAGCTTCCGCATCCGCTCGCTGGCCGATCTCTGCGGCCTGCAGGTCCAGATCCCCTCGCTGGAGAAGGACGAGGTGCTCGACAGCCCGTGGCCCGCCGACGCCGAGGGGTTCCAGCGTGTCGTGCAGGAACTGGGCGACGAGGTGACGTTGTTTGCCGGGCATGCCGTCGAAGGTCGCATCAATGTCAACGAAGCGCCCTGGGAGGTGCTGGCCACCATCCCGGGTCTGTCGCCGGATGTAGCGCGGGCCATCGAGGCACGGCGGAGCGGCGTGTCGGGCGGTTCGCTGGCTGCGGGCAACAACGGCGACGTGACCTGGCTGCTTACGGATGGCCTCATGGAATGGAAAGTCTTCCGCGAAGCGATGCCTTTCCTGACCATGCGAGGCGACCTGTTCACGGTCCGCTGTGTCGGCTCCGCCGCCAACCAGACGGTTCACGAATACATTTTGGCGCACATCGACGCGTCGAACGCGGAGATCGCGCCCTGGCGACGTTCGTCGCAGATCGCTCTGTCCCATCGCGAAGTATCCCCCCACTCGAAGAGGACACCATGATCGGCATCCGGAGAAACCTCGCATCGTCCGCCCCGCGTGCGGCAAGTCCGGCCTGGACGGGCCCGGCCCTCCTGCTCGTTCCACGCCATGAAGACCTGCTCGTCGTCGCTCCCGATGGCACCACGCAGGTGGTATCGCTCGCGGTCGCCGAACTGTCAGGTTCCGGCAAGGAAGAACGCGGCTCGCGGGAAGGTGCGGACGCCGGTTCGTCGCGCCTGCTCGCGGCGCTCGAACAGCTGCGCGGGGGCAAGCGGGGACGCGTGCGACAAGCGGTCCTCGTGCTTCCCCGGTTCCAGCATCTCTTTCGACGGTTTTCGCTACCTCCCTGCAGCCCCGCGCATCTCGCCTCCGTCATCCGCTACCAGATCGATCTGCATACGAATCTGGGAGCGGACGAGGCGTGTTTCGATTTCTATCCGCTCGATCCCCGCGCCGCGGAACAGCTGGATCCGTCCCGGCGACAAGCGCGATTCGAGGCGTTGAACGCCGGCGATGACGACGTGCCTAGCCTGGGCTTTGCGGCCGAAGTGACTTCGGTGGCGGCGATCGAGCCGTACCGCGTCCTGCTCGAAAAAGCCGGTCTGTCGCTGGCGGCCGTGACCACCCGTTCCCAAATCTATGTCCGCCGTCTGGTGGCCGCTGCCGGAAGCGACGCGACGACCGGGCAGGACGAGCCGAATCGTGACGGTGTCGCAGCTGCGACCTTGCTGGTGGTGCGCGACGACTGCGGGACCGAAGTGCTGCTGGAGCGTCACGGTCGGCTGGCCGCCACCGCCTATGTGGAACAGTTGCCCGGTGAGACGCTGGAGGCGGAGGACCTGATCGCCGCGATCCAGCATGTCCGCGGCGCGCTGGATGAACGCGTGTCGATCCAACGGGTGGTCGTCTGGGGCGCGGAGGAGTCGGGCGATGGCCCGGTCCTGCGTCGTGTGCTGGCGGAAGAGCTGCCGGAAGCGGCGGTCCACTTCGGTGCCGCGCCGTCGGAATCGCAGCTGGCGTTGGTTGCCGGCGATCCCCTGCGGGCTGGCGAGCTGAACCTGCTTCGCTCCACCGTCGTCACCGACCCGTCCGAGGCTCCGCGCCGCCGCCGTGTGCGAGCGGGC
>JBIIEC010000633.1:0-2664 GCA_044238045.1 Pirellulaceae bacterium
GTCAAGACTTTGCTGATTTCCCCCCTCTTACGTCCCCGTCCCCCCATTGTTTCCGCCCTGAGACTCGGTCAAGCCGGGAAAACCTCGGACTTGCAGGTATCCACAAGCGGAACTGCCGTCGTGGGGAGCCAGTCGAGGGGGCCGGAGGCTGGCGAGAAGGGGTTAGGTCGGGGGCGGGGTCTGGGGGGCGGGTGTCGGGGCCTGCAGGGCCGGTTGAGTCCCAGACTGAGAAACGGCCCGCAGGCCGGTATAATGCCGGGCCTGATTCGCGGTGCTTCCCGGTTGCAGACTACCGAGCCACCGGCCTTCCCCCCTGCGGTTCTGCCCCGCGTGTTTCGCTTTCTGAACACCCGGGCCGTCCGATCGGAGACACGCCGACCTCGCTCTGCTTCTCCACTCCTAACTCACTCACTGCTCTCTCTTCTTTTCTATGCCGCTCCCTTTCCCCGAACCCGAACCCGCAGCCGCCCGCCAGTTTGCTGGTGAGGTGGTGACGCAGCTGCAGTCGGCCGGCTACTTGGCGCTGTGGGCGGGGGGCTGCGTACGGGACCAGCTGCTGGGGAAGCGTCCGAAGGACTACGACGTGGCCACGAACGCCAAGCCGGAGGAGGTGCAGGCCGTGTTCGGGAAACGACGGACGCAGTTCGTCGGCGCGTCGTTCGGCGTCGTCGCCGTGCGCGGGGCTCGCGAGGCGGGAACGATCGAGGTCGCGACGTTTCGGCGCGACGAGGGATACAGCGACGGCCGCCATCCCGATCGTGTCGTGTTCAGTTCGCCCGAGGAAGACGCCCAGCGTCGCGACTTCACCATCAACGGCCTCTTCTACGATCCCATCCAGGACCAGATCCACGATTTCGTGGGCGGACGCGAGGACCTCGCCCGCCGCGTGCTTCGCTGCATCGGTGATCCCGCCGCCCGCTTCGGCGAAGACAAGCTCCGCATGCTCCGCGCCGTCCGGTTCGCCACCGTGCTCGACTTCTCCCTGGACCCCGATACGCTCGCGGCCATCGTGCGGCACGCCGACGAACTGACGCTGGTCAGCCCGGAGCGGATTGGCATCGAGCTGCGAAAGATCCTGGCGCATCCCTCGCGCGCGGTCGGCCTGGATCTGCTCCGCCGATCCCGGCTTTGGGCCGTGATGCTGCCAGAACACGATCCGCCGCCGAGCGATGCCGCGTCGCTGGCCTGGCAGCAGGCGCGCGATGCCCTGGGATGGCTGCCCGACCAGGCGACCTTCCCGGAAGCTCTGGCCGTGATCCTGCACCCGCTGCTGGTCCTCGCCGGACGCGACCACCTGC
Source organism: Pirellulaceae bacterium (assembly GCA_044238045.1). Lineage (GTDB taxonomy): Bacteria > Planctomycetota > Planctomycetia > Pirellulales > Pirellulaceae > CAZUJM01. The sequence goes on from JBIIEC010000633.1 coordinate 1,299, forward strand.
CGATGCGCATCGCCGAGGCGGTCGAGCGGCTGGTCGAGCGTTGGCGATTGACCAACGAGGAGTCGTCGTTGGCTGGCTGGCTGCTGGAGCACGCCGAGACGCTGTGGTACGCGCCCGATGAGTACTGGCCGCGGATCCAGCGGCTGTTGGTTCATCCCCATGGTCGCCGGTTGCTGGAGGTGAACCGCGCGCTGTTGCGGGCGAACGACGAGTCGCTGCTCGCGCCGCTCGACTGGTGCGAAGACAAACTGGACCAGCCTGCCGAAACGCTCAACCCGGCTCCCCTGGTTACCGGCGACGACCTTCTCCGGTTGGGACTCCGCCCCGGGCCGGAGGTTGGTTCGCTGCTGCGAAATCTTCGTGACTACCAGCTGCTGGGCCGCCTGGCCAGCCGCGAAGCTGCCTTGCAGTACGCCCAGGCGGCCATCGCTTCGAGACAACCCGATCCGCTCGACCGGATCTGATACACTCCCACCTCACCGTAGAATCGCAACTTCTTTACGCAAGGACCTTCCCCATGGCACCCTCCTGGTTCGATCTTGTCTTCCGCTGGACCCACGTCCTCGCCGGCTCCATCCTCGTCGGCGGCACGTTCTTCCTGCGTTACGCGCTGGCGCCGTCGCTGATGAGTGCCACGGCCGAAGCGCGGAAGGCGCACCTCGAAGGCTGGCGCTCCGGCTGGTCGCGGCTCGTCATGGCCACCAGCGGCCTGCTGCTGCTCACCGGACTGGTCAACGCCGTCAAGAACATCATCAACTACCAGTATCCCTCGGTGCCTTACCATGGCTTGGTGGCCGTCAAGCTGCTGCTCGCGCTCGTCATCTTCTGGATCAGCGCCGTGCTGGCGGGCCGCAGCGCGTCGGCGGAGCGGTTTCGCGAGAAGCTCGTCTTCTGGCTGAACGTCAACGTTCTCTTGAGCATCCTGATCGTCATGGTGGGCGGGTTCATGCGCATGGCCGACCGGCAGCCCAAGCCGAAGGCCGATTCCGGCGCGCCGGCGATCGAGAAGACCAGCGACGTTCAGGCGTCGTAAGGCTGCCGTGGCCACCCGCGTCTGAGGGACAATTCAACCACGGAACTCGCTGAGTTGACCTCGAAGATGATGTGCCGTTGCATTCTTCGTGGATCTCCGTGATCAACTTCGTGTCCTCCGTAGTAAGAAACGAACACGCACCGGCAGCCCAGCCGACCTGAATCTCCATTCACTCCCCGACCCAAGAGAACCTCCATGGACAAGAAGGCCCAGAAGAAGATTGACGTGCTTCGGCAGAAAATCCAAAAGCTGCAGCAGCTGCTGGTGGCTGCCAAGAAGCAGAACGACGAGCCGGGCGAGGTGGAGCGGCTGGAGAAGGAGATTCATGCGCAC
>JBIIEC010000634.1:0-2663 GCA_044238045.1 Pirellulaceae bacterium
CGCAATCCGGCCCTCGGATTGTGGGCCGCCCGCTCCCGACTCGCCGGCTGATCGCGGATGGATTCCGAGTGCGAGGGCCGTGGCTGCGCGACGATTGGCACGCGACGATTGGCACGCGACGATTGGCACGCGACGATTGGGCCAAGCAACAGGGACAGCCGGCAACAGGGACAGCCGGCGACGAGGGCAGCGGTCGATACGGGCGTTTTTTGCGAGTGAGCGTCTGACGTGAACGATCTTCCTCCCGTCATCGAGGCCCTCCAACTCAGCGAAGAGTGGCGCCGGTTTCAAGCAGGTGCGTTGCCTTCGGTCTGCTGGGACGGGCAGGCGTTGCGGCATGCGTCCGAGGTGACGGCTCCACGCTGGCTCCTGCCCGGGTCGTTCAACCCCATCCATGCGGGGCACCGGGGCATGGCCCAGTGGGTGGCGCGACGACGGGGCGAAGCCGTGGACTTCGAACTGTCGCTTGTGAATGTGGAGAAAGCTCCGCTGTCGTTGGAGATGCTGGCGCCCCGGCTGACGCAGTTCGCGAACGGGGAACGGCTCTGGTTGACCCGGGCGGCCACGTTCGCCGAGAAGTCGCGTCTGTTTTGCGGATCGACCTTTCTGGTCGGAGCCGACACCATGGTGCGGGTGGTGAACCCGCAGTATCACGCGGGATCGGACGAGGGGTTGCGGCGTGCCTGGCGGGTGATCGCCGAGCACGACTGCCGGTTTCTGGTGTTCGGTCGGAAGCTGACAGACGGCTTTCGGACGCTGGAGACGCTGTCTTTGCCGCCGGAGGTGCGGGCTCTCTGCGAGGCCGTGTCGGAGGGGGACTACCGGGCGGACATTTCTTCCAGCGAGATTCGTGCTGGCAGGCTTCCGGCGGGGGAGAAGGACGCCTGAAGAAGGAGCTGGCGGCGGGGACTCTCGGCCTTTTCGGAGCGAAACCGGGGCTCTGCGGTCGGGCAAGCGGCGGTCGCCGCGGGTGGAAGGCCTGCGGGTGGAAGGATCGGACAGGAGGAGCGAGCCGGTTTACGATTGCCCTAAGTTCGCACGTGTCCTTATACTTAGGCGGTTGAGGCGGATGTCGCCGGAGGCCTTGGCCTGCGGTTGGCCTGGGTCTGGATCGTGCACTTCGCGGTGTGCTCTGATGTCGGGGACTTCGGTCCGAAGGCAGCAGCCGGAGGGCATGTACGCGACGGAACTTGGTTCGCGAAGCGTCCGTGGTTTGCGAACGCCCCGATGGCCAGTCCGCCTTGCATCCGCGCCGCGCGAAATGGTCGGGTGGCGGCCTGCGCAATTCTGAGATTCATGACCTGAGCGAGTGACAGTATGAGTGAGCCCGGCGCTGGCCCCCGTTTTGTCGGGGTGGATGTCGGTGGCACCAACATCAAAATCGGGATCGTCGACGACCTGGGACACCGGTTGGCTTTCGGGCAGATTGCCACGAAGCAGGAGCTGGGACCCGAGGATGCCATGCAGCGTGTGGCGGCGGAGATCGAGCGGATACGCGGCGAGAAGGGCCTCGACTCGTCTTCGCTGGTGGCTGTGGGGCTGGCGACACCCGGCACCATGGACGTTGCCAACGGTACGCTCCTGCAACCGCACAATCTGCGGAAATGGTGGAACTATCCGATCCGGGACTGCCTGCGTGACGCTTGTGGTCGAGCGGTCTGGTTCGCCAACGACGCGAATGCGGCCGCTTTTGGTGAGCACTGGGTTGGCAGCGGTTCCGCCTATCAGAGCATCGCGTTGTTCACGCTGGGAACGGGAGTCGGTGGTGGCATCATCATCGGCGACCTGTCGATCGACGGCGAGAACAGCGCGGGCGGTGAACTGGGGCATACGATCATTGACTGGAATGAAACCGCTCGACTGTGCGGTTGCGGCCAGCGGGGGCATCTGGAAGCCTATGCCAGCGCGAAGGCGGTGATCCAGCGGGCGGAGGAGTGTCTGGCGGGGCAGCCGCGCACGAGTTTGCTGGCTCGTCGGCAACGCGAGGGCGAGATCACGCCGCTGATGATCGCACAGGAAGCCGAGGCGGGCGATGCCGTGGCTCTCGAACTGGTGATGGATACGGCCAAGTACCTGGGGATCGGCGCAACGAACGTCATGCACATTGTCGATCCGGGCGCCGTCGTTTTCGGCGGAGCAATGACCTTCGGCGGTCCTTCGTCGGAACTTGGGCGAAGGTTCCTGGAGCGGATCCGGCAGGAGGTGCGCGAGCGGGCCTTCCCGGTGCTCGCCGAACGCACGGCGATCGAGTTCGCGAGCCTGGGCAGCGACGCCGGTTGGATCGGCGCCGCGGCGATCGCTCGCGCCGGCTACCGCAAACGTAACTGAACTGCCGGAACACCTTGCATCGCCGTTGGTGAACGGCACCGACCAGACGCCTGAACGAATCGGTGGCCGCCGAGAGCCGAACGGTGGGCCGCACGCCACGACCTGTTACCATCCCGCGACAAGACGAATCGCTTTCCGACCTTGCCGGACCCACTTGTCCTATGAACGCTCCGATCAATCGACAGAACATCCGAAATTTCTGCATCGTTGCCCACATCGACCATGGCAAGAGCACGCTGGCCGACCGGTTGCTGGAATTCACTGGCACGGTGGCCAAACGCGACATGAAAGCCCAGATCCTGGACGACATGGAACTGGAACGCGAGCGCGGGATC
>JBIIEC010000252.1:0-9063 GCA_044238045.1 Pirellulaceae bacterium
ACGGAGGACCACGGAGAGGCCTCCGTGGTCCGGTTCGTCGTATCAGACTCGCGAGGGCGAGGTGGTTTCGAGGAGTCGCGCGAAGAGCGGCAGCAGCTGCTTCTTGCGGCTGACCACTCCCTCCAGTTCATAAAGGTTGCGATCGACGCGCGGGTAGTTGATATCCTCGAAAGCCGGCAGCTCGCGCGAGAGCAGCAGCAGGCTGCCGTTGGACGTGATGTCGGTGACCAGCAGTGCCGAGAAGTCCAGGCCGCGGCTCAGCATCAAATCCTCCAGCGCCGCCTTCAACTCCTCCTTCCGCCTCCAAAACAGGTCGAATCCCATCTCTTCGATCTGCGAGATCGAGAAGCGGTGGCCGTTCTCGGTGAACTCCTTGCAGTCCTCGCGCACCACCTGGTGTGGCGAGCAGGTGCGGAGCGCCGAGCCGATGGCGAAAAAGTCGCGGGCGAAGGTTTCGAGGTCGACCTCGCAGAGGGGGCGTAGCCAGTCGACGATCGAGCGATCGACATCGGTGGTGGTGGGGGAGCGGAGGAAGAGCGTATCGGAGATGATGCCGGCGGCCATGCAGAGGGCGATGCCGGGGGGCGGCGTGATGCCGGCCGCGCGATACTGGCGGGCCACCAGCGTGCAGGTGGAACCGACGGGCTCGTTGATGAAGCGGATGGGCTGGGAGGAGCGGATGGAGCCGCCGAGCCGGTGGTGGTCCAGCACCTCGAGGATCTCCGACTGCTCGGCGCCCGCGACGGCCTGGGCCAGTTCGTTGTGGTCGACCAGCACCAGCTGTGACTTGGGCGGGCTCACCAGGTCGGACTTGGAGAGCACTCCGAAGATCTGGCCTTCGTCGTCGAGCACGGGAAACATGAACTGCTGGGCTCGCTGCACCTTCGCCCGCGCGTCCTCGGCCAGCTCCTTGGCCGACAGCGTGATGAAGTCGCGGTTGACGGCCGATTCGATGGAGCGAGCCGACTTGATGCGTAGGACGGTGGTGGCCGTATCGTGCGGGCTGCTGATGACGGTCACCCGATTGGCGATGGCCAACTGCTGGAGGCCCGGCGAAAGTTCATAGCCGCCGGTAATCACCAGGCCCCGCACGCCTCGCTCCAGCGCCGACAGGTGGATCGTGGGCCGATCGCCGCTCACCACCAGCAACTGCTCGGCCGGGAACCGGTTCAATCGCTGGGCGAAGTTGCCGGCGCTCATCGCGCCCACCATGACCAGCACCTTCTCGCGTCGTTCGCTCTCGCCGGGAATCTCATGCGCGAAGCGGCCGCCGACCGCCGCACAGATCTTCGACAGGCTGCTGTGTACCTTGCGCGACTGCAGCGGGTCGTGGTCGTCGACATGGAAGACCAGTTCCAGCAGGTCCAGCAGTGAGAGGATGCCGGTGAGGCTGCCGTCCTTGGACACGATGGGGATGGCGCGGAGCTTGTGGCGCGACAGACGCTCGTAGACCTCGAAGAACACTTCGTCCTCCGAAGCCGTGACGGCGTCGCGGCGGCAGATGTCCTGGATCTCCGGACGCACGTCCATCATGATCCGCGGCGCGGGCACGCCCGCCTGCTTGAGGACGAACTCCGTCCGCGCGTTGATGTGGCCGCAGCAGGCGGGCACGGCGTCGGGCCGCGAGGTCTGCTGCAGGTAGTCGGCGTAGGTGATGGCCGAGCAGATGGCGTCTGTGTCGGGGTTGCGATGTCCGAATACGTAGACCGTCATGGGAGGAACCGCTGGGGAAGTCGGAAGTTGTTTGGGGCGGGAGGTGGCATCGCGGAGCCGCAGCGCGGGCAGTCCGGCGCGGGCACCTCGGGCTGGGATCGCCGCCACGTTCGTTACAATTTACCTCAGGAACCAATTCTTGGGATGGTTCGGCTCGCCAACTTCCACGGTTCCCGGTCGATGCGGTCGTTCCCGCGAAAAAAAACACTCCGGGCACGCAGCGAGTCGACGTTGCACGGGCGAACGACCTCGGTGGGATGTGCCCCGCGGCAAATCGGGCGGGAACTTCCGGCAGATGCGTCAGGGGAGGAGGACTGATCGGATTGCCAGCAGGCGAGCAGGGGGCGATCAGAGGCCCAGGTTGCCCAGGTCGAGGTAGCGAGCGTCGTCGACATCCACGCGTCCCGTGCCGGGCCAGTAGAGGATCTTGCGGGCCACCTGTTCGGAGCGGGCGGCGCCGACGCGGGCCTGGTGCGAAAGGACGGCGTCGGTCCGCTCCGTCCCTTCCAGCACCAGCAGGTCCTTGGCCTGCTCGTAGGAAACCCGTTCGCCCCGCGCCGTGAATGTCTGGCCCTCGACATAGGTGTTCCCCTGGGCCTGCAGGTCGAAGGTCGCGCGGCCGTCCGTACCCGGCTGCCCCTGGGCCAGCGTCAATCGCTGGCAGGAGAGCAGCACGTCGTTCTTGCGGAGGGCTCCCTGCGGCTGCAGTGTCTCGTTCCAGCTCATCACCGGACCGTAGACCACATGGACGTGGTCCTGGAAGTGGACGATCCGCTCATTGAGGTTGCCCTCGATGCGTCCCTGGTAGTCCACCTGCAGGAACGTCTTTTCGCCGCCATCCGCCTGCTGCGGACGCAGTCGCGGCAACGCGGGGGGAGCCCCGGGTGACAAGGGGTTGTCCGCGGCAGGAGGTCCCGCGGTCGCGGGGCGGGCGCCTGGCATGCTGAGGCCGTTGTGGAAGCCGTTGCGCACGGTGACCAGTCGTCCAGGTCCGCCGGCGCGCACCTGGCCATTCAAGCGGTTGATCTGCGCGAAAGGCACCTGCAGGGACGTCTGCCCGTTGAGTACACCGTCGACGTACTGGTCGGTCTGCACCCGCACGTTGCCATCCGCCGTCACCTCTTCGATCGTCACGGGGCCTGAGCGGTTCTGGTTCGGCCCGTCGAACCGCACATCGCGATCCAGCCGGATCTCCAGCAGTTCGCTGCGCACGCGCTGGTCGGGCGAGCGGACATCGATCTGTCCGCCGAATCGGACGAAGCGGCCGTTGAAGTCCATGTGACGCTGCCACGTCACGGTCACCTTCTGCGGCTCAACCAGCGGCTGTCCGTTGGCATCACGGTCGACCATCACGAACATCTGGCCGGGCTTCTCGGTCGACACGAGGTTGGCGGAGCGATCCAGTTCCAGGCGCGTGGTCTGCAGCAGCATCTGCGGCGACTCGATTTCGACCGCCGAGCCTTCGGCGACCAACACCGGATGCGCGGGGTCGCGCGACGGCGCCATGAAGACACGGTCGGCGCGCAGCTGGAAGGCTGGCTCGGACGGGGAGGCGCCGGGGGAGGATTCGCGCGCGGGGAACTGGGCGATCTTCACGCGGTTCTGCAGCTTGATGTCCTCCAGTTCCATCCGCGATCCCTCCATCCGCAGCACCGCCTGCATCTGCTGGCTGGAGATGCGGACCGGGTCGCCTCCGGAACCCACCCGATTACGCGCCAGCAGCGGGCTGCCGGAGTCGCGTGCGTTGGGGAACTGGTCGCGACCGGCGCGAGCGAGGCCGTTTGGCCGCGACTGCGAGGCGGGACGAGTCTTGGGCGAGCCGACCGACGGACGCTCCTGGCGAGCCTGGGGGGAGGGCCGATCGAGGGGGGCCGGATCGACATGGTGGAACGTGGCGTCGAGTCGCTCGGTGACGGCCGTCGTCGATTCCGAACGCAGGAAGACCGGCTGCTTGGAGGGTTCGGTCGGATCGGCCAACGCGATCAACTGCCGCGGACGGAACTGCGGGCGTTCCGCGGTCAGGTTCCCCGAAAGATCCTCGGGGACGCGGTTGGCGGGACCGTCGATGGGAAGATCGGTTTCCTGGTTCGCGAGCGGTTCGAGCCAGAGGTGCAGCATGTGCGCGCGAATCTGGTGCGTGTCCGCCAGTTCTACATCGGCCTCGTCGGCCAGCGAAAGGCGATAGAGGCTCTGTTCCCGCTCCAGCAGCATCTCCGACTTCCACTGAGCCCGCAGCGGCTGGCCTTCGTCGCCCGTCAACTGTCCGTGGAACGCTCCGGGCCCGATCGCGCGGACGCGGCGAATGGTGCGCGGACCCTCCAACTGGCAGTCCAGTTCCCGCGCCGCGATCTGCTGCTGCTGGAACTGCAGCCAGGCCTGGTCCGAAGGAAGGTCCGCGTCCGCCCAGACGCGATAGCGGCCGGCCTTGAGGTCGTAGAGCAGTTTGCGGCCGCGCACCTGCGCTCGCCGTGACACCGCGTCGAGAATCACCGGATTGCCTTCGGCCACCACGCGCTGCAGTTCGAGTTTCGGCAGCGAACGCGGCGCGGGAGGCCGTTTCTCGCCCGCCGGATCCTGCGGGTCGGCGGGCCGAGTGTTCGTCGGGGTCTGCGCAGTGGCGGCCGGCGCTTCTTTATCGCCCGCGACTGCCGTCGGCTGGGGATGTGCGAGGTAGAGCATGAGGCGCTGGCAGTCGAGCGTGTCGATCGCGCCGCCTTCATCCTGGCGTCGCAGATGGACGTCGTCCTCGAAGGTCATCAGGTTCTCGAGGAAGTTCACCCGCACGGGGCCCTGGCAGGCGACGTCCACGGGAGTGCTCTTGGCCGGGGCCGGATCCTTGGCGGGAGCGGCGTCGACGATGTCCAGATGCAGTTCATCCAGGTGAATGAGTTCGACGGAACGGATGCCGGCCCAGCCCTGCTGCTGGCCCGGGTCCCGATTGCGATCGGTCGGCATCAGCTTGATCATCAGGTCACGGCCCCGCGCGCGACTGCGTTCGAACTGCCAGTCGACTTCGTTCGGAGTCCACAGTCGCTGCTCGTTGATGCGCACATCCGAACACAGCAACTGCATGCGCCCCGAGCCGTCGGGTTTGCCGGGACAGGAGATGTGGATCTTGCCCAGCAGGTGCCCCTTGACCGGCTCACCCAGCTGGATGTTCTGCGAGTCGACCGGTTTGCTCAGCTGAAGGATCGCGCCTTCGGGTGCTTGCAGGACCAGCGTGGAGGACTGGTCGCGGACGTCCGGGTTGCCCTGGCGTGGATTGCGGAACACGATCGTGCACGGCTGGATGCGCAGCGTGCCGTCCTCCTGCGGACGATAGTCGCGAAACAGCAGGATCGTGTTGCGGTGCCGCAGGATCTTCGGGGAGGTGTTCTCCCACGCCCCCTCCGGAAAGAGACCCGCGAGTTCGGCTTGGAAGCGATCCGTGGCCCGCGGCGCGGTGGGCTTCACATGACCCAGCTGCTCCAGCGATTGCGGAGCCGGCGGTTCGATGCGCGGGACGACGAACAGCGCGTACATCCAGTACGTGGCCAATACGATGGCCAAGCTGGTGGCGGTTCGTTTCCACGGAATCGATCGCATATCGGGTCCAAGCCGGAAGGGCAAGGGAAAGTCGGAACGTCACAGGTCGGCGGGCCGCGCGGATGGATCGCGGGCCGCTGCGTCCCCGGTCAAGCCTGGTACTTCAGGATCAGGTCTCCCCAGCGCTGCTTGGCCTTGAGGATGAATTCGATCGCCTCCCGCACGGCGCCGCTGCCGCCGGGGAGCTTCGTCACATAGTGGGCGCTCGTGCGCACCTCCGTCGCCGCGTCCGCCACGGCCACGCCCAGTCCCACCGTCTGGATCGCGGCCAGATCGGTCAGGTCGTCGCCGATGTAACACACCTGCTCCGGCATCAGCCGCAGCTGCTGCATGATCTCGCGGATCGTCGGCAGCTTCTGCTCAAACCCCTGGCGGATGATGTCGATCCCCAACTCCGCCGCGCGGACCTTGACGATATGCGAGTTCCGCGCGGTGACCACGCCGAATCGATAACCGGCTCGCTGCCAGAGCTTGATTCCCAAGCCGTCGCGGATATGGAACCGCTTGATCTCAATTCCCTGGTTGTCAAAAATCACGCCGCCGTCGGTCAGGACGCCGTCGACGTCGGACAGGATCAGTTCAATGGACTGGCATCGTTGTTCTGGTTTCATGTACGCGCCGTCATCCTGCGTGGTTCATGAAGCGGTCGTGCGAGGCGTTGGGAGTCGCGAAACTCACAGGCAAATGCCGCGTAGCTGGCAAACTCCACAGCGGGCACGCGCCGTGTGCCCTGTAGTCGTCCCCTGTTCGAAGCTGGCCAACAAGCAAGCTGCCTCAGGGGCGGGGGATCAAGCTACTCGGTTGGCGGGAACACTCGCAAGTTTTCCGCGGCAGTGGAAGTCGAGATTGCTCGATTCGTTAAAGTTGCCTGATCTTCGCCATGCCCCCTGTCCTCCCTGGTTGTTTCGGGAAGAAAGCCCACGACATCGGTGACGTCGATCAGGCCGAGGGGATGCTGGCACTCGTCGATGACCGGCAGTTCGCTGATCTTGTGCTGGACCATGAGTTCGATGGCGGCGGTGACCAGCTGTCCGCTGGTAATCGTCTTGGGGGAACGCGTCATGACATGGGCGATGGGTTCATCGAGGAGCGAGTCCTGCTGGCGTTCGAGCAACCGGGCGAGATCGCTGTCGGTGAAGATCCCGGCGAGACGGCCATCGGTTTCGGTGAGCAGGACAGCTCCCGTGCGGCGACCGGGGCGGCTGACGGCGACGACCGTTTCTCGCACGGTTCGGGTCGGCGCTCCGACACGGCATTCGGAGAGGGGCCGCATGACCTCCTCGACACGGGCCAGCTTCCTGCCCAGCGAACCGCCCGGGTGATAGCGGGCGAAGTCGGCGGGAGTGAAACCTCGATGCTGGCTGGCGACGAGGGCCAGGGCGTCTCCCAACGCGAGCATGGCGGTGGTGCTGGCACTGGGCGCGAGGCGCAGTGTGCCGGCTTCCTCGACGTCCCCGAGTTCCAGCACCACGGTCGCGCGCCGCGCCAGGCGGCTCAGCGGTCGACCCGTCATGGCGATGACGGGCACGCGCAGGGTTTCCAGCGGGCCGAGCAACCGCAGGACTTCCTCGGTTTCACCACTGTAGCTGAGGACCAGCATCACATCGTCGCGGTGGATGCGACCGAGGTCGCCGTGGACCGCTTCCGCCGGATGCAGGAAGTGGCTTCGCGTGCCCGTGGAGCTGAGGGTCGCGGCGATCTTCTGACCGACGAGCCCCGCCTTGCCCATGCCGCTGACCATGACACTTCCCGGGCAGCGCAGCAGCAGTCGCACGGCGGCGCAGAAGCGGTGGTCGAGTCGACGGGCAAGTCCCAGGACGGCCGACTGTTCCTGCTCAAGGATCGAGCGGCCGGCTGACAGGATCTCGACATCGGCGGACTCGTCATCCGTGCGACGCGCGGGAACGTTCATCGTCTCTCTCCTGCTGACGAAAGAGCGTCGCGGCTCATCGTATCCCCAAGGTCGCCGCGAGGCGGCGGGGATTGTAGGAGAGGGTGGCAGAAGCGGCAACGCGGATGCCGCTATTTCATGGTCGCCGTCGTCGCCGGTTTCGTCGGGGATTTTTTACCACGGGGGACACGGAGATTCGGGCGAATCTCCGTGCTCTCCGTGGTTCAGAAAGCACAAACCACGAAGGCAAGATGGCGAGTTGGCCAGAGGGGCCGTTAGAACTTCATCTTGCTGGCATTGCCAGCTTGGCCGAAGGCGACCATGCGGTCGATGCAGACCTTCTTCATCGCGTCGCGGGCCGGCTTCATGTAGTCGCGCGGATCGAACTTCTCGGGGCTTTCCATCAGCACCTTGCGGATGGCGCCGGTCATGGCCAGGCGGTTGTCGGTATCGACGTTGATCTTGCGCACGCCGTACTTGATGCCCCGCTGGATCTCTTCCACGGGAACGCCCCACGTCTGGCGGATGCTGCCGCCGTACTTGTTGATGATGTCCTGCAGTTCCTGGGGCACCGAGCTGCTGCCGTGCATGACGAGGTGCGTGTTGGGCAGCTTCTTGTGGATGGCGATGATGCGATCCATGGCCAGGATCTCGCCGTCCGGCTTCCGCGTGAACTTGTAGGCGCCGTGGCTGGTGCCAATCGCGACCGCCAGGGCGTCACAGCCGGTGGCGGCGACGAAGTCGGCGGCCTGGTCGGGGTCGGTCAGCAGCTGGTCGTGCGACAGTTCGCCCACCGCGCCGTGGCCGTCCTCCTGCTCGCCCTCGCCCGATTCCAGCGAACCGAGACAGCCGAGTTCGCCTTCGACGGACACGTTCTTGGCATGCGCCAGCTCGACCACCTTGCGGGTGACATCGACGTTGTATTCGTAGGAAGCTGGAGTCTTGCCATCTTCCTTCAGCGATCCGTCCATCATCACGGAGGTGAAGCCGTTTTCGATGGCGCTCAAGCAGGTGGCCACGCTGTTGCCGTGGTCCTGGTGCATCGTGACGGGGATCTGCGGATAGAGTTCCGCGGCGGCCAGCATGAGGTGCCGGAGGTAGTTATCCTGCGAGTAGCTGCGAGCTCCGCGCGAGGCCTGGATGATGACCGGCGAATCGGTCTCCTTGGCCGCTTCCATGATGGCCTGGATCTGTTCCATGTTGTTGACATTGAAGGCCGCCACGCCATAGTTGTGTTCGGCGGCGTGGTCCAGCAGCAGGCGCAACGGCACCAGGGGCATCGCAAATCTCCTCGAAACGCTGGGGGGATCGCTCCGCGAGAAAAAGCGATCCCCGTAAGATCCAATCCGAAAGCCGATCGCAGTCCAGGGCGGGCTTGCACTCCGAAATGACCGCTTGCCCGAACTGGGAAGCACCGCCACTCCGCACGGGAACCCGCGACTCCGCCCGGGACCCAGACAGGCGACCCGACGGATGTGCCCGACTGTGTGAGCGACCTCTGCGGGCCGCTCGGTTGGCTACAAGCACAGGATTATGAAAGTTCGGACACCCCGTGGCAATCCCCAATGGGTTTCCGGGCTGCCTCCTTGGCTGCCCCCGTCGGGCCCGACCGGGCCTGGCGGACGCCCGTGGCGCTGCCGAGGTCTTCCGGGAGCCGCGTCGACCGCACCGGGACCGTTCAGGGAGAACCGGCCAGTTCCGCTGCCTGCCCGGGTTTCTTCTCCTGCGGCGCATCGAACAACTCGTCACGCTGAGTCTGGCTGAGACGCACCAGGAAGATCTTCTGCTGCGTCGCGCCGCGGCCGGATTCGATGAAGAAGTTCTGTCCCAGCCCCTTGGTTTCCGGCGTGCTACTGAGCACCAGCGTCTGGCCA
>JBIIEC010000635.1:0-2650 GCA_044238045.1 Pirellulaceae bacterium
AATCATCGGATGTCCCGTTCCCACCGACGCCTTGGCCACGCACTTGGCGACGGAGGTCCTCGAACTCCTCCAAGTAACTGCAGAGAGAATTCGCCAGGAGTGACAACCCCACCAACTCCTGCTGGACTCCGTCGTGCAACTCATAGGCAAGCCGTCTCTGCTCTTCAGCAGCCACGTTGAGCACATGCCTCTGCAAATCGTTCCGCTCGGTGACGTCACGAAGAAAGCAGGCGGACTGGCGATCGGGACCAGTCCCTCCCGCAACCAGTTCCACGCGGAAAATGTTCCCTTGGCATCCTTTCGCATACAGGTCACGAATTTCCCGAAACGCCTGGCCTTCTTCGTCAAAAAATTTCTTCCACTGGATCCCATGCTCGCTGCTGCCGCGACCATCCGTGAACACAAGTGTCGAGATGTTCCGTCCCAACAATTCCTCCTGGCTGCATCCCAACAACCGCTCGCTCGCGGGATTCGCATAGAGAATCCGCCCTTCGTGATCGAGCATCAGGATTGCGTCGTGCGCGGTATCGAAAAGTGACTGCAGCCGATTCGTGCGGCGGACCAGCACCTCCTCCAACTGCTTCCGCTCGGTGATGTCGAGATTCATCCCGAGCCATTCGAGGACTTCACCAGCCTCATCGAGAACCGGCACGGCGTGGACGCTCATCCAACGCCACTCGCCGTCAAAGCGACGCACACGATACTCTATCTGGAAGGGGACGCGTTGCCGAACCGACGACGCCCATTGCTGAAAGGCGTCCGTGACGTCATCCGGGTGCACCGCATTGCCCCAGCCAGTCCCGAGCATCTCCTCGCTCGTCTGGCCCGTGAACGCCATCCAGGATGGCTGCGGAACCACAGGAATTCCCGAGGGATGGCACGACCAGGTCAGAGCACTTGTCTGCTCCACCAACAGGCGGAACCGGTCCTCGATCCGCTGCATGGCCTGGGACTTCCGGACCTGGTCAATCAGATCGGCAGCCTGCCACGCGAGGAGATCCAGCAAGATCAGCGCCCGTTGATCCAGGCGACATGGCTGCCGGTAGTGCGTCGAGAACATGCCCAGCAGTCTTCCTGATCGACTCAACAGCGGAGTCGACTGCATGCCTCGCACGCCCGCTCGTCGCTGGATGTCGTAACCGGGAGTCCCGAGGAAAATGGAACTCTGCTCGATGTCCTCCACGATCACCCGGTCACCCAGGGTCATTGCCTCTCCACTACTGCCCTCGCCGGGCCGCACGGACTGCCAGAACTCGACCCACCAGTCGGCGAAACCACGCTGCGCCGCGATCCGCAGATAGCCGGCCTCCTCGTCATACAGCTGAATGCTGCCGAAGTTCGCCCCACCGATGGCGATGGCGACGTCCAGGATCTCCTCCAGAAGGCGATCGATGTGGCCCTGCCGCACCAACTGCCCGCCGAGTCGATGAAGACGGGAAATCAGTTCGAAGTCCGACTTCACCCGCTCCGCAGTTCCGACCAGTTGATGGACCGTCGCGGCCAGGGAGGCCAGGGATCGCAGAAACCGCAGATCCTCGCCGTCGAACGGCCGCCGCGTAGCGTGGAACATCGTCCAGATCGTGCCGACCGATTCGCCGCCCGCGCGAATCGGCACTACCAGCGATTCGACAATCGGAAGTTGGAGCGAGGCATCGTTATCGAATCGAAGTTCCGGATGCTCGAACAGCAACGGCACACCGAGGTCCATGACTCTTCCGCATGGACTTGCCGACCGAGGCATCGTCTGCCCAACCGCCGCCGAGAACTCTCCAGCCACGGCATGCACGCGAATTGTGGACTGCCCCGTGCTGACCTCCGGCAGACTTACGCCCGCCGAATCCACTCCACAGACAAGCCGCACCTTCTCCACCAGATCCTGCAGCAAACAGTCCGGCGTGGCCGCCAGCGTCTCAATTAAGTCGCACAAGGCCGCATGCTCGATCTGGTAGTCAACAGCCCGGCGTGGCCGTCCTGCTAATGCGTCCTCGCTCCAAACGCGTGCATTTCCGTCGTCACATCCGCCCGTAACATCATCGCTTCGAAGAGCCATTAGGATACGTCAACCTGCCAAGTGCCGGATAGACGCGGATCTAGCTCGGTCTGAATGGGGCCTCCCCTGCGATAACCGAGAGCATCGAAATGATCCGCATAACGACGATGCATTTTAAGCAAAAGCTAAGAAGAGATGTTACCAACAAACAGGAGTTCGGAAACATGGTGATTTTCACCATTCCTTCGGGCGATTCTCGCGGTTTCCGCGGCAGGTCGCAACACGCTTACCACGCAGAACGACGGCTTTGCTGGTCATTGCCTCGAAAAAAGGGACGCAAGGTCGGCAACTTCTCCCCGGCCCCGCGGTGAATCATTGCGGTCTTTCTGCATTGAGGAGCAAGCCGTCTTGTCTACCAGCACACGAAGAATCAACCTTCATTGCCCGTGGTACCGCCTATGTTGTTAAAGAGATCGAGGTAGCGCCCGCTGCAGGAATCCGCGGGACCAAGAAGCCTCGATGATCACTCTGCGTCACACGATCATCGACGCTTCGACGGGTGCGAAACATGCCGCCGAACTGGACGCGATCTCCTGAAGCCTGCCCATGCGGCGTCTGTCGAGTCCTCGGCCAGCGCGCACAGCGAGATCGGGTGACACA
>JBIIEC010000253.1:0-9010 GCA_044238045.1 Pirellulaceae bacterium
ACGTTGAAATACCACCCTGGGGATGCTTTAGTTCTAACGCTGTCCCGTGAATCCGGGCAGCGGACAGTGTCAGTTGGGCAGTTTGACTGGGGCGGTCTCCTCCCAAAAAGTAACGGAGGAGTGCAAAGGTACCCTCAGCCTGGTTGGCAATCAGGCGAAGAGCGCAATGGTAGAAGGGTGCTTAACTGCGAGACTCATCAGTCGAGCAGATGCGAAAGCAGGTCATAGTGATCCGGTGATTCCGAATGGAAGGGTCATCGCTCATCAGATAAAAGGTACTCCGGGGATAACAGGCTTATCGCTTCCGAGCGTCCATAGCGGCGAAGCGGTTTGGCACCTCGATGTCGGCTCATCACATCCTGGGGGTGAAGAAGCTCCCAAGGGTTTGGCTGTTCGCCAATGAAAGTGGTACGTGAGCTGGGTTCAGACCGTCGTGAGACAGGTCGGTCCCTATCTGCCGTGGGCGTACGAAACTTGAGGAGATTCTTCTTTAGTACGAGAGGATTTGGAAGGACGAACCTCTGGTGTCCCAGTTGTCACGCTAGTGGCATGGCTGGATAGCTATGTTCGGAAAGGATAAACGCTGAAAGCATCTAAGCGTGAAGCCCGCTCCGAGATTAGGTTTCGTAAGCACGTTAGTGCGAAAGTCCCCTGGAAGACTACCAGGTTGATAGGCCGGATGTGTAAGCGTAGTAATACGTTCAGCTAACCGGTACTAACGGACGAAAGCTTGGCCACTTATATCCAACGCTCTTGCAATCAAAGAGCACGCGGGCTGAAAAGCCCAGATACCAGTTACCACAACAATGCTAAGGACGACCGGTCGACAGGTCGGTCGTTCTTTTTCCGGTGAACATATCGCTGTGGTCACACCTGTTCCCATCTCGAACACAGAAGTTAAGCACTGCGAGCCGATGATAGTGCCAAAAGCGCGAAAGTAGGTACTGCCGGATTTTTAAACCCCGACTGCGAAAGCGGTCGGGGTTTTTTTTTGTTGGTGGACGCCGTGGCCGAGTTCCCGCGGAGGCGTCTCAGCCCTCCTTGGACGGGGACCAAACGCGTGAAGGGGTAACGATGAGCTTTGAGACCAAGGCAATTGAACTGGGGATTCGGTTTGAGGACGATCGGCCGCGAGGCTATCTCAATATGGCCGCCAGGTCGGGCAAGCTGATCTTCACCTCGGGGCACGTTTCCACGCTCAAGGGGAAGCTCGGTGCCGATGTCTCCGTGGAACAGGGGTATGAGGCCGCCAAGGAGGTGGCCACGAATATCCTGAAGTCGGTTCATCAGGAGTTGGGAACGCTCGACGGGCTTCGGGTTGTGAAGCTCCTCGGGTGTGTCAATTCAACGCTGGAATTCACCGATCAGCACCTCGTGATCAACGGTGCGTCCGACTTGCTGCACGCTATCTTCGGCAAGGACGGGAATGGCTTTCACGCCCGCAGTGCGGTGGGCTTCGCACAGTTGCCAACTGGTGTCGCCGTGGAGATTGAGGCAATCTTCGAGGTCGCCGACCGATAGGCCCTCGTCGCCCTGTCGGTCGTTCACTCCGTGAGTGCCTACCGGCGTGCTTGTCATGAAGGCCGTTGGGGGCAGTGGAGAGGGGGGCTGTGCGGGAGTGCCGAGTCCCCAGCCCTCCTGCTGAAACACCATGAAGGCTCCGAGTCGCAGCACGGCAGTTCTGGCTAGATGCAAAAAATGCCCCTCTGTCCTCCATCCGGACCAGGGGATGGCATCGTCCGTGATTCTATGGATCGCTTCGGGGCACCGCTGGATCCCGAGCTGCCTGTGAGAACCCAGAAGAGGTCGGGACTGCACCCGCCGGTTCTCGGAGATCCGTCCGCGTTACTGTGGCCGGACGCCCGCTCGAGACGCTCCAACCAGGCGTTCAGTTCGCCGGTCTGCTGGGCGTCGCGTTTCCGCAGACCTTCCATGATCCAGAAGACGGCAGGCAGGAAGGAGTAGAACGTAGTGGCGACCGGATTCTTGGTGTTGCCTGAGTAGACATCGCCGACCAACATCGTCCAGCCGAAGATCGTCGCAAAAGCAGCCGGCCTGGGCTTCCAGTGACTGAGTGCGAACATGCTCCTTGTCTCCTCCCCCATTGGGGTTCCGAACTTCTAGGCGATGAAACGGATGACGCGCCGCTTGCGGGGGATCAATCCGAGAGGAGGTGCTCCGCTTTGGATCCTTCGTGACGGTTTGAGCCTTCGCGGATCATCCACGAGAAAACCAAGGCGGACAGCATGATGTTGGGGATGACGAGCCCGGCGACGATCAGCGACATACGCAAGATTTCGAAGAAGTCCGCACGCTCTGCGGCGACGAAGTAGGCAGCCGTCTCGAGCAGCAGGAAAATGGCCACGGCCAGCAGGAAGGCGATTCCATGGATCGTGCCTCCGTGCAGCCATCCTCGTTTTCCCAAGCAGAATACCAGCGGCATGAAAAACACCCTGGCAACGAGGTACGACACGGGCAATCCCAGGTTCAGTACCAGTAGGGGCAGCCCCAGAAACCCCTCGGAGTAAGCGGGGCGACTGCGAGACTCCATGCAAGAGCTGCTACCAAGGTGTCCGCGGCCAGCAAGACGGGTGCCACGAAGGGGGGCAACTCATCCAATAATTCCTCGCGGTTCAGGCCGCCTTCGTTGGCGAACCCCGCCGCCATTCGTCGATGCCCCGGCTCAACTCGAACATGGGATATCCTTCCAAAGCTCGGACAGTACCCGATTGGTCACCTGTCACTGAGCCCGCTGTTCATTGAGCGCCTTCAGACCCGTCTTTGGGATTCGGTAGTAGCGTCTCTTCTTCCCCGATTCGCCCACACGCCATTCCGACTCGACGAATCCCAGGTTTTCCAAGCGGCGCAGAACGGGGTAGAGCATCCCGTCGGTCCATTCGATCTGGTTCCCGGATAGCACCTTTGATCTCCTCGATGATGGCGTAGCCGTAGCTGTCGCCGCGACTGAGCACCGCCAGGATCATCGGAGTCGCCGATGCGGCGACAAGTTCCTTGGATTGCGCCATGGAAACGCACCTGCTCACCGGTTGCGTTGCACATCTATGCAGGAATGCATAGCACTGCAATGTACGTCAAGCGGGCAGCGTTTCCGGTCGCCCCTCGGGTTCTCCGAGCTCTTCGTGTCTTCCGTGGTGTCCCTCCGCCTGACTTCATAGCGCGGTTGATCACCACGAAGAGCACGAAGGCTGGCTGCGTGACAGGTTAACGCAGGCGAATTTTGACCTGCTTGAGCTGGCCTGAGAAAATATTCTCCTCGCCTTCGCCGTAAGCCGCATCGACCGCAGTTCCCGTGTCGGTGCCGGTGTCGGCCGTGTCGTCGAGGGAGAAGGTGTTGGCTTGCGTCCTGTCGATCTTGCCCTCGCCGATTTTTTCGCCGTCAACGAACAGGCTTGCCGTGCCCCCTGCGCCGCGAGCCCCTTGCTGCCCGGCGTAATCAAAGGCGACTTTCAGCGTGTGTTTGCCGGCGCCGACCGCTCGGGTACCCGTGACCTGGAACTGTTCGAGCCCAAGGAAGTTGTAGGAGAAGGTGGGTGTGCCTCGGTTTACCCAGAAGGCCCAGCCGCCGAAGCGGCCGCCCTGGGCGAGCAGGACGCCGTGATTGCCCGACTCGGTTGTCTCCACCTCCGCCTCAATGTCGAACGAACTGTTCTTCACGTTGATGAAGGCGTTTTCCGGCATGAACTGCATGCCAGGGTACACCGTCAGCTCCTTGCGGCCGTTCATCAAGTCGGGACGACCAGCGACCCGCGGGTCAAATCGCTCAATCGTGCGATCGTCGATGGGCAGCACATGGTGGCTCACCGCTTCGCGGGTGAACAGCTGCTGCAACTCCTGAAGTTTTTCCGGGTTCTCGGCGGCCAAATTGCGTGCCATGCTGAAATCCTGCTCGACGTCGTAAAGCTCCCATTCATCTTCCGAGAGGCCACGACGGGGTGCAGCCTCCCACGGAGCTTTGTGGATCGTGCCAGCGAACCAGCCGTCGTGGTAAATCGCTCGGTTGCCCGCGATCTCGAAGTATTGCGTCCGGCGCCGGCTCGCTTCCTGGGGGGCATCGAAGCTGTAGGCCATGCTTACCCCTTCGATCGGTTGCTGGGGAACGCCGTTTACCTCCCGGGGAGCGGGCACCTGGGCGACCTCGAAAATCGTCGGCGCCAGGTCGACCACATGATGGAACTGGCTGCGGACTTCGCCTTTGGCCTGGATGCCCCGGGGCCAGTGGAACACGATGCCATTCCGCGTGCCTCCGAAGTTGCTTGCCACCTGCTTGGTCCAGGTGAACGGCGTATTCCCCGCGACGGCCCAACCGGCCGCAAAGTGATTGAAACACTCCGGCCCGCCCCACTGGTCGATTTTCTGGAGCATGAACTCCGTCGACTCGGGCACTCCGTTGAAATAGGTCATCTCGTTGAACATCCCCAGCATGCCACCCTCGGCGCTCGCTCCATTGTCGCCCACCACGTAGATGATCAACGTGTTGTCCAGCTCCCCCATCTCCTCAAGGCCCTGGACCAGTCGCCCGACCTCGTGATCCGTATGCGAGGCAAAGCCGGCGAAGACCTCCATCTGCCGGGCGAAAAGTCGCCGTTCATCGGCGCTCAGCCGATCCCAATCCTGAATCGCCTCCGGCTTGGGGGCCAGCTTCGTTCCCCGCGGTACCACCCCCAACTCGATCTGGCGGGCCAGTGTCTGTTCGCGGAGTTTGTCCCAGCCCGTATCGAACTGCCCGCGATACTTGGCGATCCATTCCTTGGGAGCATGGTGTGGAGCATGGGTCGCTCCGGTCGCGAAGTACATAAAGAAAGGCTTGTCGGGCGTCAGCGACTGCTGTGCCTGCATCCAAGCGATGGCGCGGGTCGTCATATCCGAGGTGAAATGGTAGTTCGGGGCATCGTGGGGCTTGCGCTGAAACGCCGTTCCATGGGCAATCATGGGATCCCACTGGTTCGTTTCACCGCCGATGAACCCGTAGAACTCCTCGAATCCCGAATGCGTCGGCCAGCGATCGAACGGGCCGCTCACGCTGACTTCCCAGGGAGGCGTTTCGTGGTATTTGCCCCAGGCGGAGGTCGAGTAGCCGTTTTGACGCAGCACCTCGGCCATCGGCGTGATTGTCTGTGGACGCACGCCCGTATTCCCAGGGAACGCCGTGGCAACCTCCATGATCGCGCCGGCGTTGTTGCTGTGGTGGTTGTAGCCCGTGAGCAGCGCGGTCCTCGTCGGACTGCAGAGTGCGGTGGTGTGGAAGCGATTGTACTTCAGCCCATTTCCGGCGAGTCGTTCGAGCGTGGGCATCCGGCAGGGACCGCCGAAGGCGCTGGAATGCCCGAAGCCGATATCGTCAATCAGAATGACAACGACGTTGGGGGCATTTGCCGGAGCCTTCAGCTGCCAACGCGGCGGGGGCGTCGCGTTGCGGGCATCCAGTTCGTCGATGCGCGCCCGAGACGGTTCCCGTATCGGTAGAACCGTGCGGTCGATCGGAGCCTCCGCGAACGCATCGGCGGGAGCCAGTGCCTCCCCGCAAACGCAGGCAGTCAACGCCATAAGCCAAGACAGACAGCCTGATTTCAGACAAGAAAGATTCATAGGGGTTTTTCTGCAGAGGAGGGGGCTACCACGAAGAGCACGAAGAAGGGTCGAACCCGAGGATGGAGACGCAGGGACACTTGAAGCGATCACCTCGGGCATGCTGACAAGTTGAGGCTGGGCCGTGAAGGCCCGTTTTAGTCCGCTGGGGGATCACTCAATGCGGTAGAGCAGGGTCTCGGTGCGCACGAAGAGACCACCGTCGGCGATGGCCAAAGTGGCCAGCATCTGCTCGTCGAAGGCGACTTCCTGCAGCTTCTCGAACTTCTCCCGGTTGGCCGCGATGACCGTCAAGTCACCCTGCTCGCTCTGTAAGTAGATCCGCCCATCCGCGTAGACCGGGGATGCCGAGAAATTGCCGCCCAGACGCTGCCGCCAATGCAGTTTACCTGTCTGGGCGTCCCGGCAGGAGGCGATGCCACTATCGCTGACCAAGAACAGGTCGTCGCCGACGATGAGCGGCGATGGATTGTGGGGGATCTGGTCGTCCGACCGCCACACCACGTGAGTCTCCGTCACATCCCCCTGGCCGTCCGGCCGAATGGCCAGGATCTCCGCTGGACCTTCGTATCCCGTGCAGGCGAAGACCAGCCCGTGGGCATAGACCGGACGAGGCACCACCGACCACTTGTTCTCCACACGCACTCGCCACAATTCACGCCCAGACTCCGGATCGTAGCTGCAGATCTGGCTGCTGGCCGGCGAAATCAGCTGTCGTTTGTCGCCTACTTCGATCTCCAGCGGCGTGGCAAACGAGAATCGCTGCGACTCGATGGGTTGACGCGAGGTTCGCCAAGCCAGTTCTCCCGTGTCACGACGTAGGGCCGCGACAAACGGGTCCTCTACCCCGTCGCAATGGAAAAACAGCAGGTCGCCGGTCAAGATCGGGGAGCCGCCGTTTCCGTGCTGCGGGTTGAATCGCAACTCCTGGTTCTTCCAGAGAGTCTTTCCTGCGAGGTCGAGGCAGGCGGTTCCGTCGGGCCCGAAGTGCACGAACAGGTGTTGACCGTCGGTCAGCGGTGTGGGGCTCGCGAAACTGTTCTTCTTGTGCAGCTTTTCCTCCGCGGCGACCGGCCGCTCGAAAACCTCCACGTTCCATTCGACCTGGCCCGTTTCCGCATCCAGGCAAAGGGCTCGCAGGGACAGACGCCGCTCGGGAGCCTCCCCCGATTCAACGGCCGTGGTCACATAGACCTTGCCCGCCAGGACGATCGGCGACGACCAGCCCTTGCCGGGGATTTCCACCTTCCAGCGGGTATTGGCCTGCAGGCTCCAGTCGGCTGGCAGACCGCTGGCCTGGGAGATTCCCTGGCCGGTCGGACCGCGGAACTGCGGCCATTCCTCTGCAACGGCCAGCAGGCCTCTGCCAGCCAGCAACGCAGCGATGCACGCCGCACGCAGAGCAGTTCGCCATGCTCCGCCCACGCCGCCTCCGGCTGAAGAGGTCGAGAGGACCAAGGCTCGCTCGGTTGGAGAACAAGATCGGAAGCTCGCTTCGCGGAAAGGATGCGGCCAAGTGAAACGCATGGTTGCTCCCTGGGAGGATTCGGCGGAGGGCCACGATTGAACTGGTCTCCTATTCTGATGGTCCCGGCAAGCCAAGCTCAAGTCGTACTCTTCCCTCCTGGGCCATTTTTTGGGTGGGCCCGCATCTCCACTGCGAAGCCCGCGGTTCGCGATGCCACCCACCGCTCCTTCGTGGCCACGCGGGCATTGCGGCGAA
This sequence comes from Pirellulaceae bacterium, assembly GCA_044238045.1. GTDB lineage: Bacteria > Planctomycetota > Planctomycetia > Pirellulales > Pirellulaceae > CAZUJM01. Next base: position 7,331 of record JBIIEC010000253.1, read on the forward strand.
CTCCTCGATTTTTCGTGCCCTCCGTGCCCTCGGTGGTAAAAAACATTCCCGCCTCGGACGCGCGCCCGTGAAGAGTTCCCCAGCCTTTCGCCCCGGGAAACCGCCAGTTACATTGCCAGACGCCGGGGTACTCACCGAGCGTCCATCCCCGGCACCAGCGGTGCGAAGTTACACTCCTTCCGGCAAGGGATCAGCCTCATGCAGTTTCCCCAGGTCTTCCGTCTGCGGCAACGATTTGCGGGACCGGTCGAGTCGGACATTCCCGGGGCCGTGCGCCGCGAACTGGCGAAGCTTCCCCTGGCCGAACGCGTGCGACCAGGCGAGCGGGTCGCCATCACCGCCGGAAGCCGCGGGATTGCCAACATCGCGATCATCCTCCGTGAGGCGGTGCGTTTTTTTCGTGAACTGGGCGCTTCGCCCTACCTGGTCCCTGCCATGGGAAGCCATGGCGGCGCGAACGTCGAGGGACAGCTCGAAGTGCTCCGCACGTTCGGCATCACCGCCGAATTCTGCGAATGCCCCATCCTGGCCAGCATGGAGACCGTTGTCGTCTGCCAGTCGCCCGAGGGAGTGGATGTTCATTTCGACCGGCACGCCTTCGAAGCCGACCATGTCCTGGTTTGCGGCCGCATCAAGGCGCACACCGATTTTACCGGTGAGATCCAGAGCGGCCTGATGAAGATGATGCTCATCGGGCTGGGCAAGCATCGTGGCGCGTCGATCTACCATCGCGCCTTCCAGGACTATAGCTTCGACCAGATCGCCCGCAGTGTGTCCGCCACGGTCATCGATCAGTGCCGGATCCTGGGTGCGCTCGCGATTCTGGAGAATGGCTACGAGCAGACCGCGCTGCTGGAGGCCGTGCCGGCGACGCAGATCGGCAGTCGGGAACCGCAACTGCTGCAGCTGGCCAACCAGTGGCTGGCTCGCCTGCCCTTTGAACGGATCGACGTACTGGTTGTCGACGAGATCGGCAAGAACGTCAGCGGCACCGGCCTCGATACCAATGTGGTCGGACGCAAGATCAACGAACACGAAGCCCAGGAGAACGAGTGGCCCAAGATCAAGAAGATCGTGGTTCGCAGCCTTACCCAGGAAACGCACGGCAACGCCACGGGAATTGGCATCGCCGATTTCACAACGCAACGCGTCATTGACCAGATGGACTATGCCGCCATGCGCGTGAACTGCGTCACCTCGGGGCGCACGGCCGTCGGCATGATCCCGCTGCACTACCCGACCGACCGCGAGGCGATCCAGGCGGCTCTCTCCACCGTGGGGCTCGTCCCGCCCGAGAAGTCGCGGCTGGTGCACATCCCGAATACGCTGCACCTGCAGCAAATGGACTGCTCCGTCGCCTTCTGGGATGAAGTCCTGAAGCGCCCCGAACTGGAGGTGCTTAGCGAACCTCGTGACCTGCAGTTCCTCGAGGATGGCTCGCTGCACGCACTTCATTAAGAAGTTGGCGAAAAAAATCGGCGCGGGCCAACGCCTGCTCTGAAAGCGGTTGGGACGGCCGGTCTCCATGGAGCAGGCGCTCGCCGCGTGCCGTGGCAGGGCAGCCGCGCGAGCCGCCAATCATCCGCTCCCGCGCGGCTAGGACGGCCTCGCTCCAAGTAGCGCCCCAAGCAAGCTTGCTTTTATCGGTGGGATCTCTTACGGTGAGCGCCAGGCCGTCGC
>JBIIEC010000636.1:0-2645 GCA_044238045.1 Pirellulaceae bacterium
GGCGGTTATTCGACGATGCGAGGCTTCCGCTTCCGCGGCGCTTCGCCCAAGGTCGACGACGTCACGGTCGGTGGCGAACTGAGCCTGCTCGGGTCGCTCGAATACCTGTTCCCGATCACCGCCGACGACATGCTCAAGGGCGTCGTCTTCTGCGACTATGGAACGGTCGAGGAGGAAGTGAAGATCGAGGGCGATGATTTCCGCGTGGCTCTCGGAGCCGGTCTGCGGATCGCGATTCCCGCGATGGGTCCCGCGCCGATCGCCCTGGACTTCGCCGTGCCGGTGGCCCGCGAAGAGACCGACCGCATCCAGAACTTCAGCTTCTTTGTCGGCTTCGGCCGCTGATCGGCGATGCGTCACGCCTGCCCGATGGCGTGACGCTTGAAGGACCCGCGCTGGAGCGCATCGCTGACCGCCGCGATCACTCGCGGGCAAGCGCGAAGATCTCCTCCGCGTCCAGCACATGGTCGTTGCGGGTGAAAAGCTGCCGCAGGGCCGCTTTGTGGACCTTCATCTTGGTCCCGCCCACGCCGATCGCGCCGTAGCAGAGCACTCCGTTCTGTTCCGCCGCGCGATCCATGACCTGGATGCCTTCGATGCCAAGCGGCGGGACGGCGTTGAGGTCGATGGCCACCCGCAGTGCCCGGGCGTCGTCGCGGATCGAACGGGGCAGCAGCTGCACGCCGGCCGCGCCGGCCGCAATCACCAGCTGCACCTCCTCCAGCGCCGACGACAGCGACGCGGGCGTGTCGGTCTGCACGGCCGTCAGCCGCGGACTGCCGCCCACCTGGGCCGCGATCTCCTGGCAGGCCTGTTCCGATTTCGTCAGCTGCCGCGAAGCCAGTCGCACCTGCGATCCTTGCCGCGCCAGCAGCCGCGCCGCGCGTCGGCCCACGGGGCCAGTCCCCGCCAGCACCAACGCCCTTGTGTTGGCGAGATCCAGGTGGCGAGCCGCCGAGACGACCGCCGCGGCCGCCGTCGTGTTCGCTCCGTTCGCGTCCATCATCACCGACACCCGCATCGGACCAAAGAACGTCTTCCGCACCTGCTCCAGCAACGCCTCACCCGCCTCGACGTTAGAACCGCCGATGAAGATCGCCGTGTGCTGCAGGTCGGGAATCCCACGCGTGAACATCGCACCATGCACCAGCCCCGTCACATCCTCGGGACGCACCTGCTCATACTGCAGCAGATGGTCGACTCCGGCATCCACGGCGACCACGGCGTCAAAGACACTCGCATGACGGTCGGGATCCAGTTGCACAAGCAGACGCGGTTTGTCCGACATAAGAACGGCTTCCTTGGAGGACGATGCAGGCGGGGCCACTTCCGTCGCGAACGCGGCCCGCTGCTCGGCCAAAACGACCGTGAAGCGACCCGGTTGCGGAACGACCAGGTAACAGGCGTGCGAGCGTCGAGCGGGGAAACGTCGCGGAGTGGCAGGCGAGAAAGACGGGACGGCAGGCAAGAAGCAAACCGTCTCCCGCACCGGCGTCCGTTCCGGGACACCGATGCGGAACAACAGTTCAGCACGATCCGCCAGCCGCGGCGACAGGTGACCAGCCGCGGCGCAGTTTCATGATACTAGAAGCCCTTGAACGGGTGCGCGGCGCTGTCCTTCTGGGCCAGCATCTCGTCCGCCGACGGCTTGCCCGCCATCGCATTGGCGATCGCCATCTTCGTGGCTTCGTAGTTGTATTGGTAGATCTTCGAGTCGTCCGCGGCCTGCCAGTGGATGAACACGCCGCAGGTGATCACGTACTCTTCGCACTTGCTCTTGGGGATCACGCCTTCGGCGACCGAGTCCGCAACGGCCTTGGCGACCGCGGCCTGCGCCGGGCCGAACATCTGCACCGCCTGCTTCGCGCCCTTGATCGTGACCTTCGTCACCATCACCGTCGCCGGCTTCACGGCCAGGTTCGGAGCCAGCACGGCCAGCAGGTTCGAGTGACCTTCGCTCTGGCGAGCCAAGGCGTTCGCGAACGCGTGGCCCGCAGCGCCTTCCTTGCTGCCGATGATCAGGTCGATGTGGGCGATCTCGTTGCCATCCCCAACCAGGGCCTCTCCAATGAACATATCCATGGTTCTTGCTCCCTTCAGTAGACTCTATTCGTAGTAAAACCGTCCGTCACAAGTCCGAGAAGGTAGCATAACGGCCACCGATTTCAAGAAGACGCCCGACCCGTGGCCAACGACTTTGGGCCGCATCCAGGCCCTCCATGGCCGGTATTCGCGGTTGGGGATTGTCGCCAGTTTCGCGGGGAATTCCTCGCAGTATCCGCGTCGGCTGGCGCCGCATGGAGCCGCATGGCACCAAGGCTCCCCGCCCCTTGGCACCAAGGCTACCAGCCCCTTGGCAATGGTCGACCCCGCAGGGGAACGCGAAACGCCAAGGCTCGTTGCTCGCGCCGCCGCGCCGCCAATTTCGCCGCGACCCTGACGGTTGCGCCAGTTCCGCAGGCGCCCAACGCGGAGACGCATTTCAAGCTTCGCACGCCACGACTCTTGCAGTCGATGGGCCCTGGTGCGATACCATCCGTTCACGAGAGCCCATCGCCGCCCGGCGTCGGTCGCGGGACCACGCGGGCCGGGGGCCACCGCAGGGGCCTCTGGAGTCGTGTCATGTCGAAGTCGGCGAAGGTGAG
>JBIIEC010000254.1:0-8982 GCA_044238045.1 Pirellulaceae bacterium
GCGAGAACAGCCAGTTGACAAGCCGCGAAGCGATCAACAAGTTGTTCTTAAGCGTCGAACGCTTCGCCAGCGAGTACGCTTATCATGATGACCGCACGGCCCTGCTCATCAAGGCCAACCCTGTCGGCCGCGGTCCACGCCGGAGTCCGCAAGAACTCAGGCCCCGCTGAGACTTCTGCGGCCCCTGAATGCCCGCGGCTCCCGGAACATCTGCGCTACGCCTGAGCTCGAAGAACGTGATGGTCGGCCAGGGCGCGGCGAAGATTCCCACGCCCGAGAGCTTCCGTTCGGCGAAGTGGCGTCAGACCTTCAGCCACATGACGAGCAGCACGGCGGTGATGCCCAGGAGCATGCCGGCGAAGATCAGCGCTCCCAGCACCACGGAGATGCCCATTTGCGCCTCCAGGTCCTCCGCCAGGAGTTCCTTTCGCTCCTGATCGCTGAACCTGTCGTGGAAGACATCCGGCGCGGCTCCGTGAGAAGCGCCGCCTGCGTGCGAACCTGCCATCGAAACGTTCTCCATCATGCAACCCAACCGGCCTGGGCGTACCAGACCCGGAGGTGCGTTTTGTGATTCGTAGTTGCCTGCCTGTCGCGGACTGCCTGCAGCACGAGAAGCCGGGGACCATCTCCGCCGAACCGCTGGAGCGGGTTCCGGATCCGTGACACGCGCACTGGGTGCCGGGTGCCGCAGCCCCTGGCGCTGTCGCGGCCCGCGAAGTCGGACTTGCGAATGTACCCCGAACGGATGCCTCGGAAAACACCCCCGCCGGCCGCTCCCGCGTTGCTGTTTACTTTAGCATTCCCCCGCCACGGCGTGGAGACGAATCCGGCGGGATCGATGGACGCAAACGTTTCGCGAAAGCGGCTTCGGCGGCCCACGCGGCTGGCTCGCCGCGAGAATGTCTGCTAAGGTGGCCCGCGAAGCGTTCCGAGAATACGGCGGCCGGCATCGGCCCGTGGGCGTTTCCCCGGCGATCGCTTGCCGGCGGACGCCCGAGCCGCTCCTCCCGCCCGGCATTGCTGGATTGCTCGACCACCCCCATGCAAAAGCTGTTTCGCATCGTCGGGCTCCTGCTCGCCCTCACCTGCGTAGGCGTCGGCTGGTTCTTCCTGGTGGAGGGTTGGTCGCTGGTGGACGCGATCTACATGACGGTCATCACCCTCTCGACCGTCGGTTTTTCGGAAGTGCGTCCGCCGCTCGAACCGCGGACCAAGCTCTTCATCGCCGCCTACCTGGTGGCGGGCATTGGCATATTCATGTACGGCGCGGTCCAGCTGGGGGAGCTGCTGATCCGAGCGGAACTGGCGGACTGGTGGAGACAAAGAAACATGGACATCGAGCGTCAGGGGCTGGAACAGCACTACATCATCTGCGGCTGCGGACGCGTCGGCCAGCGTCTCTGCCAGGAGCTGGTCGAGGCGCGGGTTCCCTTCGTGGTCATTGATCGAGCGGCGGAGGCCCTGGAGATGTGCCGCCAGAAAAACTGGCCCGCGATCCAGGGCGATGCGTCCGACGACCACACGCTGCTCGACGCGGGACTGAAACGCGCGCGGGGCCTCGCCGCCGTGCTCTCCAGCGATGCGGACAACCTGTTCGTCGTGCTTTCCAGCAAACTGCTGGCACGCGAAGTGCGGGTGATCGCGCGAGCGTTCGACGAGAAAGGCGTGGAGAAGATGCAGAAGGCCGGGGCGGACCAGGTCGTCAGCCTGTATGCCAGCGGAGCCACGCGCATGGCCCAGCTGCTGATCAACCCATCGCTCGGTGACTTCTACGAGATCGCGGCTGCGGGCGGCGCGAAACTGGACCTCGCGGAAATCAACGTCACCGCTGAATCCGCCTTCGCCGGCAAGAAACTCTTCGAAACCGACTTCCGCCGCCAGGGCGTCCTGGTCGTCGGCATCACGAAGCCCAACGGCAAGACGCTACTGCCTCCCCCGACCGACACACTGATCGAGGCCGGCGACAGCCTTTACGCTCTGGTGGACCGCCTGACGTTCGAGCGACTGGCCGGGGCCAACCGCACGAAGATCTTCCGCGGCGTCTCCTCGGACGACCGTTAGCCGAGCGTCCCGCCCGGGCTCCCCGTGGCAACCAACTCGACACGCGCCTACGCAGGCGTTACCATTCGCTCGGTCCCGTGCCGTCTGCCTTCACCGCGTGCCCAGCCCGACACCGAGTCGCGGGACACCGTGATGCGGCACGGCTGCTACTCTCATTCCCACCAAGAGATCCCCATGAACTCGCTCCTCTCCCGCCGCCTGTTCGTTTTCGGCCTTGCCTGCCTGGCCGTTGCCTTCGTCGCGCCGCGATCCCACGCCCACACGACGCAGGAAGCGATGGCCGAAGCCGCCACGCGTTTCCTGAACGCCCTGGATGCCGACCAGCGTAAAGCCGCGCAGTTCGACTTCGCGAACGCCGAACGCAAGAACTGGAACTTCGTGCCGATGGAACGCGCGGGACTGCCGCTGAAGAAGATGAAGCCCGCCCAGCAGCACCTGGCGATCGCGCTGCTGCAGAGTGCCTTGAGCCATCGCGGCATGAACAAGGCGCTGAATATCATGGCGTTGGAGCAGGTGCTGTTCGAGATGGAGAACGGCGCGCCGAAACGCGACCCGGCCCTCTACCACTTTTATATCTTCGGCACGCCGTCCAATTCCGAGGATTGGGGCTGGCGCGTCGAAGGCCATCACTTTTCGATGAGCATCACGATCGTGGACGGGAAGATCGTGGCCAAGACGCCGCTGTTCCTCGGCGCGAATCCCGCCCGGGTGAAGCAAGGTCCGCACGCCGGCCTGCGCGTGCTGCACGCCGAGGAAGACCTCGCTCGCGAGCTGCTGGGGCAACTGGACGAGGCCCAGCGGAAGCAGGCCGTGCTGATGACGGAGATCCCGGCCGACATCATCAACGGCCCAAGCCGCAAGACGGCCGAAGCCCTGGAACCAAAGGGACTCAGCGCCGGCCAGATGAACGACAGCCAGCGGCGTTCGCTGATGCGGATCGTCGGCGAGTACGTGCGGACTTACCGACCGGACCTCGCCAAACGCGATCTCCAGGAGATCCGCGACGCAGGCGTGCAGCAGCTGCATTTCGCCTGGATTGGCTCCGACCAGCCCGGCCAGCCGCACTACTACCGCATCCAGGGTCCGACGTTCATCCTGGAGTATGACAACACGCAGAACGACGCGAACCACGTACACGTCGCCTGGCGCGACTTCCAGGGCGACTTCGGCGACGATGTGCTCCGCGAACACTACGAAAAGCAGCCGCACCGCGAAGCCGAGCCCGTCGGCGCAGCGCAGTAACACCGCAAAGCCGAGCCGTCGGCGCAGCGCAGTAGCACCGCAAGGCCGAGCCCGTCGGCGGAGCGCAGCAACACCGCGAAGCCGAGCCGTTGGCGGAGCGCAGCAACACCGCGAAGCCGAGCCCGTCGGCGGAGCTTAGTGGCGTTACCTCCTCGTTTTCTGGGAGTAGCGTACGGGGGACAGGAGTGAGTCAGTCGCATGCGATACTTTGACCTGCAGGTGAACGGCTATGCGGGCGTCGACTTCAACCGCGAGGAGTGGACCGTCGCGGAGCTGGAGCGGGCGTGCGAGCGACTGCGAGCGGAGGGCGTGGAGGCGATCCTGGCGACGGTGATCACGGCGCCGCTGGAGCGGATGGCGGCGCGGTTGCGGCGGCTGGTTGCCGGGCGCGAGGCCAGTTCGGTCATCCGCGCGATGATTGCCGGTTTCCATATCGAGGGCCCGTTCTTGAACGCAGCCCCAGGTTATATCGGCGCCCATCCGCCCACGGCCGCGCGGCCAGCGGACCTGGACAGCATGCAGCGATTGTTGGACGCCGCCGCCGGACTGGCCCGCATCGTGACACTGGCGCCCGAAAGCGACGCGGACCTGCGCGTCACGCGTTACCTCGCGGCACGGTCCGTGGTGGTGTCCGGAGGCCACTGCGATCCGAGCACTCGGCAGCTGCGGGCGGCCATCGACGCGGGTTTGACCATGTTCACCCACCTCGGCAACGGCTGCCCCCTGCAGCTCCATCGCCACGACAACATCATCCAGCGCGTCCTCGCACAGTCGGAACACCTGGCGATTGGCTTCATCGCCGACGGCGTGCATGTGCCGTTTGAAGCGTTGGGAAACTACCTGCGCTGCGCGGGGCTGGAGCGTTCGTTTGTGGTCACCGACGCGATTGCGGCCGCGGGACTCGGGCCCGGCACCTATCCGCTCGGCGACCAGCTGGTGGTCGTCGACGAACAGTTGGCCACCTGGTCGGCCGATCGCTCCCACTTGATGGGCTCCGCCGGTACCATGCCGCGGACCGCCGCGAACCTTCGTGAGGCGTTGGGGATGCCCGATGCGCAGATCGAACGCCTGCTGTGGCACAACCCCCGGCAGGCAATTGGCGAAACCAGCTGAGGACAGACAGGCATCCCGACCAGTGACACTCGCTTGTCACTCGTGCTTCTCCCCGCCGCGAAATCGGTACCCACCGCCTAACTTCACCGCCCGACTCGAGGAGCCATCACGATGGAAACGCGTCGCCTGGGATCGACCGACCTGCACCTGACGACACTGGGTATTGGCACCTGGGCGATCGGTGGTGACGGCTGGCGATTCGGTTGGGGCAGCCAGGACGAGGGCGATTCGGTGCGTGCGATCGTGCACGGAGTCGAGTTGGGCATCAACTGGATCGACACGGCCGCCGTCTACGGTAACGGCCGTGCCGAGGAGCTGGTCGGACAGGCCCTGCGGCCGATTCCCGCCTCGCGGCGGCCGATCGTGGCCACCAAATGCGGTCGTATCATCCAGCCCGACGGCGGTGTCTCGGGACGCTTGACGCGGGAGAGCGTGACGGCCGAATGCGAAGCCAGCCTGCGGCGCCTGGGCCTCGAAACGATCGACCTCTACCAGATCCACTGGCCAGACCCTGACGCTCAGATCGAGGAGGCGTGGCGGACGTTGGAAGATCTGCGCCGTGCCGGCAAGATCCGTTACGCTGGCGTCTCGAACCACAGCGTCGCGCAGATGGACCGCCTGCATGGCAGCCATCCTATCGCCTCGCTGCAACCGCCCTACAGCCTGTTCGCGCGGGAAGTCGAGGCGGAGGTGCTTCCGTACTGCGGCCGGCACCAGATCGGTGTCGTGGCCTACAGCCCGATGGCGAAAGGCCTGCTCACGGGAACGTTTACGCGGGAGCGAGCGGCCGCGTTGCCGGAGAACGACCATCGCTCGCGCGATCCCAAGTTCCTGCCGCCGCAACGGGAGATCAACCTGCAGTTCGTGGAGGCACTGCGTCCGCTGGCCGACCGTCATGGACGCAGCGTGGGGGAACTGGCCATCGCCTGGGTGCTGCGGCGCCCCGAAGTGACCTCGGCCATCGTCGGCGCCCGACGGCCCGAACAGTTGGACGGCGTGGTGGGGGCGGCCGGCTGGAACTGGGATCCCGCCGACCTCGCCTTCATCGACGAACGCCTGCAGGCACGCGACGCCGCTCTGCGAGCCGCGATCGCCTGAAACGACGCGGGCTCGCGCGGAAAACCGTTGGCTTTCCCGGACCGCCGCCGGACCGATCCGCCGATCGCGGCTGCTCCGCAGGCCCGACGTGTTCAGAAAACTGAGCCAATCTGTCGCAGCGAAAGAGTCGGCGTTTGCGTCGCAAGGGTCCGAGCCTAGAATGGGGGCTCCTGCCGGCAGGCTTGCGCGGGCGTCGTGCTGACACCGGCTGCCTGGATCCTGCCTCGCCCACCCCGTGCCCGCTTCCAAGTCTGCTCTTCCCTTCCTCAAGGGTTCCTGCCGATGTCCAATCGCAGTTCAGCGTACTTCGGTTCCGCCGTCCATCTGCCGGCCGCGCTGCGGCGTGGAGGTGATATGGTCTGGAGCGTCGCGGGTTTCGTGGTAGCCATGAGCCTCGCAATGGGAGCCGGCGCGGCGGCGCGGGCGGACGACGAACGGGTGCAGTTCAATCGAGACGTGCGGCCGATCCTCGCCGATGCCTGCTTCCATTGCCACGGCCCCGATGCCAAGACGCGAAAGGCCGACGTGCGGTTGGATGACGAGCGGGCCGCGACGGAGGGCGATCATGCGGTGATTGCGCCGGGTAAGCCGGACGAGAGCGAGTTGATCGCGAGGATTCTCTCGACGGACGAAGCCGAGGTGATGCCGCCGCCGGAGACGAACAAGAAGCTGACCGACGAGCAGAAGGAGATCCTGCGGCGTTGGATCGCGCAGGGCGCGGGGTACCAGAAGCACTGGTCGTTCGAGGCCATCACGGAGCCGTCGGTGCCTGCGGGCGGACAGACGCAGCAGCAGCCCATCGACGCATTCCTCGAGCAGCGTATCACGGCCGCCGGCCTCACCGCGCAGCCCGCAGCCGGTCGCGAGACGCAGATCCGCCGCGTGGCCTTCACGCTCACCGGCCTGCCGCCCTCGTTGGAGGAGATCGAGGCGTTCCTCGGGGACACCAGCGAGCGGGCCTACGAGTCGATGGTCGAACGCTACCTGGCCTCGCCTCGCTACGGCGAGGAGATGGCCCGTCACTGGCTGGATGTCGCCCGCTATGCCGATACGCACGGCCTGCACCTGGACAACGAACGCCAGATGTGGCTCTATCGCGACTGGGTCGTGTCGGCCTTCAATCGCAACCAGCCGTTCGATCAGTTCACTTTGTGGCAGGTCGCCGGCGACCAGTTGCCGAGCCCAACGCCCGAGCAGCTGGTAGCCACGGGCTTCAATCGCTGCAACGTGACGACAAGCGAAGGCGGCGCGCTGGACGCGGAGTTCGCGTACCGGTACGCCGTCGAGCGGACCACGGCGGTGGCGCAGGCCTGGCTCGGCTTGACCGCGGGCTGCGCCGTCTGCCACGACCACAAGTACGATCCGATCTCGAGCAAAGAGTTCTACTCGATGTATGCCTTCTTCAACAACGCGGCCGATCCCGCGATGGATGGCAACATCAACACCACGCCTCCCTTCTACAAGGCTCCGACGCCAACGCAACAGGCCATCCTCGATGCGGCGGGCAAGGTGGAGCGTGAGTCGCGCGGGTGGCTGGATGTGGTCGCCGCGCAGATGAGCTACACCGATCCGGCCGTCGGCGATTCGCCGGGTCCGCAGCCTGTGCGAGACGAACTGCTCGACGAGACCCTGCCGCTGGGCGGATCCGGCCGCAGTTCCTCGCGGAATGCGGTGGAGTGGATCCAGGACGCGCCGTTCGGCACTCCCTCCGGCCGCCGCGCGTTGCGGCAGGCCCAGGCCGCCCACTATGACGATTCCATCCAGTTCGGACTGCGTCCGGTGATCGTGCCGCAGCAGGCCGTGCTGGAAGTCTGGGTGCGCGTTGATCGACTGGAGACGCCGCAGAAAATCGGCCTGTCGCTGCACGGCGCCGGATCGCTCGAATGGACACGTGTCGAAGGCGGCATGGCGCGGGGTGGCGCGACCGTTCCTGAAATCAAAGCCGGCGAATGGACGCAGCTGAAGATCCCCGCCGCCGACCTGAACCTGCAACCCGGCGCACGGCTGAACGGCATCTCGCTCTCGCAGAACGGCGGCATCGCCTGCTGGGATGGCATCGCCCTCACCGGTCAAGCCGATCCAGCCACGGACCCGCGAACATCGTTCTCGGCCTGGCGAAAGCTGCAGGCCAAGAACGTTCCGCCGGAGACGCCAAACGAACTGCACGGTCTGTTCCGCGACGAGGGGGGACCGGCGTTGACGGAAGATGAGCAGCGCCGGCTGCGAGCGTTCTACCTGGCGATGGTCGCGCGTCCTCAGGATCCGGCCTTGCAGGCGGCGCGCACCGCCTGGGAGACAGCGCGAACGGCGCGCGTGGTCACCGAGGAATCGGCGGCCGGCACCTTCATCTACAACGACTCCGCCACGCCGCGCGAGTCGTTCGTGATGCTGCGCGGCGCTTACGACAAACCGGGCGAGAAGGTCGAGCCGGACGTACCAGCCATCCTGCCGCCGATCCGGCGCGAGGATCCCAGTCGCCGGTTGAACCGCGCCGACCTCGCCCAGTGGCTCGTCGCCCCCGAGAACCCGCTCACCGCGCGCGTCACCGTGAATCGCTTTTGGCAGCAGGTCTTCGGCACCGGCCTCGTCAAGACGAGCTTCGACTTCGGCTCGCAGGGTACGCCGCCATCGCACCCCGAACTGCTCGACTGGCTTGCCTGGCAGTTCCGCGCCTCCGGCTGGGACGTGAAGGCCCTAATGAAACAGATGCTGATGTCGGAAGCCTTCCGCCGCAGCTCGCAGAACACGCCGGCCATCCAGTTGGCCGACCCGGCCAACCGCCTGTACGCTCGTGGGCCGCGGGTGCGGCTGGACGCCGAGCAGTTGCGTGACAACGTGCTGTATGTGAGCGGCCTGATGCAAACGAAGATCGGCGGTCGCGGCGTGAACCCGTACCAACCGCCGAACATCTGGGAGCCGGTCGGCTACCAGGACAGCAACACGCGATTCTACCTGCAGGACCACGGCGAGGACCTTTATCGCCGCAGCCTGTATGTGTTCCTGAAGCGAACGGCGCCGCCGCCGTTCATGTCGAACTTCGACGCGCCGAATCGGGAACAGGTGTGCACGGCCCGCGAACGCAGCAACACGCCGCTGCAGGCGCTGCAGCTGATGAACGATGTGCAGCACTTCGAAGCGGCCCGGGCGCTCGCCGAGCGGGTGCTCGCCGAAGGCGGATCGACCGAGGACCGGCTGCAGCGACTCTATCGCATCGTCCTGTCGCGACGACCGCAGTCCGGGGAGCTGGAGCAGTTGCGGAAGGCGCTCGATGCGCAGCACGCGCTGTACCAGGCCGAGCCGACGTTGGCGGCGGAGGCGGTGCGAGTCGGTGAGTCCGCGCCGCGGCAGGTGGCCGATGAGGTCACCACGGCCGCCTGGACGCTGGTCGCCAACCTGGTCCTGAACCTCGACGAGACCGTCAACCGCAACTGATCGAAACCCGCGCGGCGCCGAGGCAGGCTCGAC